>VAYG01000012.1:7988-21415 GCA_005885015.1 Actinomycetota bacterium
ACCGAGCATCAGCTGGAACAGCACCCGCTGCTCGAGCTGCTGGATGGTCTCGACCACGGCCCTGCGCTCGTTCCCCTTGATCGACCAGGAAGCGAAGATGCGCCCGGACGGCAGCATGTCGACGCGCAGCGGGGCCTCGCCGATCCGGCCCTGCCACACGGTCTTGCCTCCCTGTTGTTCGTCCAACTGCGCTCCTTCGGCCGCGCACGATCGGCGAGGGCCGCCGTATCGCACGAGGTAGGACGGTGAGAGCAAGGCGCAATCGCCGCGCCTTCGGAACGAGAGGGTAGCATGCCGGGGCCATGAAGCTGCCCTTCCAGCCACCGCTCGCACCCATGGAGGCCCGCCACGTCGACGCCCTTCCTTCCGGGGCGGGTTGGCAGTACGAGCCGAAGTGGGATGGATTTCGAGCCATCTGCTTCCGCGACGGCAAAGACGTGTACATCTCCAGTCGCAAGGAGCTGCCGTTCAACCGGTACTTCCCCGAGATCGTGGCCGCCGCCCAGTCCCTGCGGGAGCGGCGATTCGTCCTCGACGGGGAGATCGTGGTGTTTACCGGCGACGGGAAGGGGCTGGACTTCGACGCGCTGCTCCAGCGGATCCATCCGGCGGCTTCTCGAGTGGCCCGGCTCGCTCGGGAGACACCGGCGTCCTTCATCGCCTTCGACCTGCTGGCTCGGGCGGAGAAGGACCTCCGGGCCAAGCCGCTGGGCGACCGGCGTACGGGGCTCGAGGCCGTGATGGGCGGCGCCGAAGCTCGCGTCGAAGTGGCTGGAGTCGTTCGTGGTGCAGGGCCTGGACGGGGTCGTGGCGAAGCGCATGGACGCTCCCTACCGGTCCGGGGAGCGCGAGATGATCAAGGTGAAGCGGGAGCGAACGGCTGATTGCGTGGTCATCGGTTTTCGCTGGGCGAAGGACCTGAAAGGGGAAGCAGTCGGCTCGCTCCTGCTCGGCTTGTACGGGCCGGACGGCGAGCTGTGGCAGGTTGGGTTCACCTCCGGTTTCACCCAGCCCGCCCGGCGCGAACTGGTTCCGTTCCTCGAGCCGTACCGCGACGAGACATCCGAGGACCCGCCGCCGGGCATCGCTCCGATGAGCCGGTGGGCTCACGGGAAGGACCTGTCCTACGAGAAGCTCCGGCCCGAGCTCGTGTGCGAGGTGGCCTTCGACCAGGTCACCGGGCACCGGATCCGGCACGGTTCCCGGTTCGTGCGGTGGCGACCCGACAAGCCGGCCGAGAGCTGCACGTTCGAGCAGCTGACCATCCCCGCGACCGTCAACCTGAAGAAGCTTCTGGCCTGAGACCGGCGGCTCGGGTCAGCCGGAGATCGGGCAGCGCCCGCGGCCCATGGAGATGACCAACCGCTGGGGTGGCCTGCCGGAGGCGACGACGTCGACGGCGAGACACCGAGGCCCGTCCACGACGAAGCCTCCATTGAACTGGGTCGGCCCGCCGTACCCGAGCGCGTTCTTCTGGCCCTTGGCGCAGGATCGAAACGTCACCGCCGACTCACCGTCGTTCACCGCGTACAGGCCGTCGTCGCGGATGGAAGACGGATCGTAGATGAGCGCGGCGTGGCCGAGATCCGCAGTGGCGATTGATACCGTCACGTCGGCGCCCTGATCGACAACCGCCAGGGCCTTGATCGATCGATACCTTCCGGCGTGGGGCGCGAAGTCGTCCGCGGCCGCCGATCCGACCGAGCCCAGCCCCACGAACGTGAGCGGCCCGGCGGCCAGCCCACCCTTCCGCCAATCGCTGCCCAGGTCCCCGTACACGCTCGTGTCGCACGTCCTGAGGAACGGGGCCGAGACGGGCGACGCGCTCTGCGAACCAGGCGCCGAGCTCCCCTGAGCCCCAGTTCCCTGGGCCGGCCCCGGCGGATTCGTGGAGGACGTGCACCCGGCGACGAGCGCCAGGCCGGCGATCACCAGACCTCGTCCCAGCGAGCGTGTCCACCCCATGTGCCCTAATTACGAGCTCGGCAGACCCTGAGTTCCGCCGTATGTTTGTCCGCGTGCCGAGGAACGAGGAGATCCTCGAGGTCGCCGGGCGTGAGGTGACCATCACCAATCCCGGCAAGGTCTTCTTCCCTCGCATCGGCCGCACGAAGCTGGACCTCGTACGTTTCTACCTCTCGGTCACCGACGGCGCCCTGCGCGGCGTTGGAGGCCGCCCCATGGCGCTGAAGCGGTATCCGAACGGCGCGGAGGGTGAGTTCTTCTTCCAGAAGCGTGCACCGACGGCCCGCCCCGAGTGGGTGGAGACCGTGGAGCTGAGCTTCCCGTCCGGGCGAACCGCCCACGAGATCGTGGTCCGGGACCCGGCGCAGCTGGCCTGGGTCATCAATCTGGGCTGCATCGACCTGAACCCCCACCCGGTTCGCGCGGACGACCTGGACCATCCCGACGAGCTGCGGGTCGACCTCGACCCCGTGCCGGGGGTCGCGTGGGCCCAGGTAAGAGAGGTCGCACTGGCAACCGGGGAAGCTCTGGAGGACTTCGGATTGGTGGGATGGCCGAAGACGTCCGGATCGCGCGGCTTCCATATCTACTCCCGGATCGAGCGGCGCTGGTCGTTCCCGGAGGTGCGGCGGGCCGCCCTGGCCCTGGCCCGGGAGGTGGAGCGCCGAATGCCGGGCCTGGCCACAGCGGCGTGGTGGAAGGAGGAACGCCGCGGCGTCTTCCTCGACTACAACCAGAACGCCAAGGACCGCACGGTGGCCTCTGCCTACTCGGTGCGGCCCACCCCGGATGCGCGGGTCTCCACGCCGCTGCGGTGGGAGGAGGTCGCCGACTGCGACCCGGCCGCCTTCACCATGGACACCGTTCCCGAAAGAGTCAGGCGCGAAGTCGATCCGTCGGCGGGCATCGACGACGCTCCCGGGTCCCTCGAATCACTCCTCGAACTCGCCGGCCAGCACGAGGCGGCGGGATTCGGCGACGCGCCGTGGCCGCCGCACTTCGCCAAGCAGGCGGGGGAGCCGCCCCGGGTCCAACCCTCCAAGCGCAGGACGTTGTCCGATCCTCGCGCGCGGCAAGGAGTGGTGCCGCCCCCCGCGCCGGGGAAGCGGGCCGGGCCCACCGGGCGTCGCCGGACCACCATGCCGCTCATCGAGATCGCCAGGGCGGCCACCGAGAGCGAGGCCCTGGAAGGACTGGAGCGCTGGAAGGCGCGCCATCCAAACGTATGGCCTCGGCTCGGTCCGGCCGACGTTCTGGTCGACTCAATGCGAGGACGGAGCACTACGTGGACGCGGATCCGGGTGAACCTTCGCAACGTCCCGCCGAAGCAACGCCCACCGCAGGAGCCGCTCGAGGTGGACTACGACCCGTGGGAAGGCCAGGAGTGGCCCCGGGGAGGATGAGCCCACCCCGCCACGCGGGGTGGGCTCATCGTCGATTCGGCCCGGATCGCTAGGGGACGATCGTCGCGCTCCAGGTCGTCTGATGGTAAGTCTGCGGCGTGGGGGGCTTGAACGACCGGCACCACACCGGGTGGGCGCCCTTGGCCGACACGCCCATCCCCAGGTAGTCCCCGAGGAACTTCCCGCCCGCCTGGGCGGCCCACGTGAGATCTGATGGTCTCCCGACGACGACCTCGTTGATGTAGGCGCCACCGTCGTCCTCTGAGTGCACGAACGACGTGCCGACCTTATTCGAGTACGTGCTCCCGGTCTTGGTACGCGTCTGATAGAAAACGAACACGTTGTGGTTGAGCGCGGCGATCCCCGCATCCAGGTGGCTGATGCCGCTGCCGCTCACGTCGGGATTGGCCTTGACCGGACCCGTCCAGGTCGACCCGCCGTCGATGGACTTCCACACCAGGATGTCGTTCAACCCGTCCGAGCGGAACCGCACATCGCACCAGGCCACGTACAGGTTGCCGGTGGTCGGGTCGACGGCCGCCGTCGGAAGTCCGCAGTTCACCCGCTGGTCGGGCGGCGAGCCCTCTCGATCCTGCCCGATGTTGACGATCGGACCCCAGGTGTCGCCTCCGTTGGTGGACGTCTGGGCCACCTCGAACCCATTGTTCAGATCGATGTAGATGACGGAGACGGCGCCGTCGGGGTGGACGATGACGTTGGCCCCGATCCCGGAAACGCCCCCGGAGACTCCCTTCAGGGCGCTCCAGGTGTTCCCCTTGTCATCGGAGTACCTCAACTGGATGGGCTGTCCCGAGGCGAGCCGGTCCCAGGCGATGTAGATACGCCCGTAGTGAGGGCTGGCCGGGAACGTGTCGACGTAGATCGACTCCTTGTCGTTGAACACCGAGCAGCTGGTGTCCAGCTGGGCGTCCACCGGGTCGTTCCACGTGATGCCGCCGTCATCGGACCGGAGCACGTCGACCCCGCTGGGGCACGTGTCGTCGAAGACCAGCAGCGCCGCGTAGACCCGGCCCTTCGGGCCGAACGCGACCCATGGATCCGAGGCCCGGTCCCACTTGCCGCCACGATCGATGGTCACGTTGGGGAACTCGTCGGTGACCCACGTCCTCCCGCCGTCCTGCGATGTGGCGTATCCGGGCCCGACGGATCCCCCGTCGGGGAACCGGCCCTGTTGGAACACAGCCACGATGTGATTCGGGTGGTTCGGCTCGACTGCGATGTAGGGCTCGATCTGCGTGTCCGGCTCCGAGTTGTCACGCGGCGTCGTGTTGTCCTGGCTGATCTGATGGAGCCGCTTCACGGTCGTCCACGCCTTCGTGGAGGCAGGCTGTTGGGTCTTCGGCAGGGCCAGGGCCCTCCCCGGGTGCTCGGCTCGCCACACGGCCCGGGCCTGCAAGCGGGCCCACGCCTCACGCCACCGTTCGATCCCGGTCCGGGCAGTGCCGGCGGCTCCGGCAGAGCCCACAGCACTCACGGTGAACAGGCCGAATGCCGTCACGAGCACGGCGACGATCGTCCTTCGCATTGCGCATCCCCTTTCCCGAGTCCGGATCGGAACGGCGCAGCATAGCCCCTCGATCCCGAAAGCGGAAGACGCCGCCGACCGGGCCGGCCGGACCGCCGCCGCGAGGCCACGCTCTCATTACAATGAGCCACCTCGCGTCCCGGTCGAAAGGAGCAAGCCATGGCGGAGGCTGTCCAGTTCAACCTGAAGCCCGACGACGTTCCCACCGCCTGGTACAACATCCTGCCGGACATGGCGGCCCAGGGGATGCCGCCCCTTCCTCCCCTCCATCCCGGCACCCACGAGCCGGTCACGCCGGACCTGCTACTGGCGCTCTTCCCCGAGTCGATCGTCAAGCAGGAAGTTTCCGCCGAGCCCACCATCGACATCCCCGGCGGCGTGTTGGACGTCTACCGTCTATGGAGACCGACGCCCCTCTACCGGGCCCGGCGCCTGGAGAAGGCGCTGCAGACCCCCGCCCACATCTACTTCAAGTACGAGGGAACCTCGCCGGTGGGCTCCCACAAGCCCAACACGGCGGTGGCCCAGGCCTACTACAACAAGGAAGCGGGGACGAAGCGGCTGACCACCGAGACCGGCGCCGGCCAGTGGGGTTCGGCGCTGTCGATGGGCTGCGCCTTCTTCGGCCTGGAGTGCCTGGTGTTCATGGTCAAGGCCTCGTACTACCAGAAGCCCTACCGGCGGGTCCTCATGGAGACCTTCGGCGCGGAGGTCCGCCCCTCCCCCACGTCCACCACGGAGGCGGGGAAGAAGATCCTGGAGGGTGACCCCGAGTCGCCGGGGTCGCTGGGGATCGCCATCAGCGAGGCCATCGAGGCGGCGGTGACCGGCACCGACACCAAGTACTCCATCGGGAGCGTGGCCAACCACGTGCTCCTGCATCAGACCGTGATCGGCCAGGAGGCCAGGAAGCAGATGGACCTGGCCGGCCAGTACCCGGACGTGGTGATCGGGTGCGTGGGAGGCGGTTCGAACTACGCGGGGCTGGCCTACCCGTTCATGCAGGACCGGCTGAACGGGAAGCGCGACACAACATTCATCGCCTGCGAACCGGCGGCCTGCCCCACGTTGACCAAGGGGAAGTTCGCCTACGACTTCGGCGACACCGGCCAGATGACTCCCCTGTTCCCGATGTACACGATCGGCCACCAGTTCGTGCCGGCCCCGGTGCACGCCGGGGGGCTGCGCTACCACGGCGACGCTCCATCGCTCAGCCTGCTGGTCAAGCACGGGCACATGGAGGCGCGGGCCTACACGCAGAACCCGGTGTTCGAGGCGGCCGTGCAGTTCACTCGAGCCGAGGGGATCATCCCGGGCCCCGAGCCGGCGCACGCGGTCCGAGCCGTGATCGACGAGGCCATCGAGGCCCGCGAGTCCGGGAAGGAAAAGGTCATCCTGTTCAACCTGTCCGGCCACGGGCACTTCGACATGCAGGCCTACGACGATTACCTGGCCGGGCGGTTGCCGGAGGTGGAGTTCCGTCAGGCCGACGTCGACGCAGCGATGACCAAGCTCCCGCCCGTTCCGGTCCCCGGCTAGACGTGCCCTTGATCTCGGCCAGCCCGAACCATTTCTCGCTCTACGAACGGGTCACGGACGAGAGAGGTCCAGGGCTCGCATCCTCCTGAGCTCGGCGTCCTCGTAGGTCCGGCGAGCAGCCCGTCGTCCGTTCCCGAACACCGCCAACAGGATCACCCCGATGAGCAGGACCGGGAAGTACACGGCGTAGGGCTGTCCGAGGACGAGGGCAGCCATGCCCGCCACGAGGCAGGCCCCACCCACAACGACCAGGACGAGCATGGCCCCGAGGACGAACGACCTGGCTCGTCGCCGGGACGTGAGCCCGCCGAGGAGCGCGCCGAGCATCCCAATGATCGTTCCTCCGATCGCGCCGATGAGGCCGGCGGCTCGACCCGACCACCAACCTGCCGACCCGTCTCCGGCCCGGATCGACTGGATCCGCATCGGTCCGACCCAGACCGTCCCGCTCCCCGGCAGCACCAGGTTCACCTCGAGCCTGGCCGGCGATTGCCCGGCTGCATGGAAGCCCAGCTCGAAGGACCGCCACCCCGATCGTCCTGTGATCGGGGCAAGCGGACCTCGGCCGCCGAGCGTGCGCGAGAAGTAGCGGGTTCCGTCCCCGAAGACGCTCCACATCTCCAGATACCCGCTGCCCTGAACGGCTTCGAACCGGATCCTGCCGACGATCGCGTAGTCCGTGCCTCCGACGGGAGGGTTCTCGATGACGATCAGCGGGAACGCTCCTCCACCGGCCGGCGATTGGATGCGGACGGCGTCGCCCTCGACCGTGCCCGAGAGCGGCGGCGTCCGATACCAGTCCACCACCACCGGCTCCGCCCGCGCGGCCGACGCCGGGATCATGATCACGAAAGCCACGAGCACCGTCCTAGCGAACACCCTGACGCTCTTCACTTCGTTCCTCCTCGCGGTGTGCGCGCAGCAGCTCGCGGAACGTGGCCTCGTCCAGCCTCGCCTCGGCGTACATCGCGCGCAGCTTGAGCTCGAAGGGGTCGGCGTCGGGACGCTCCTCGATCAGCTTCACCTTGTCGATGAGCCGGTCCAGACGAAGGCGCACCGTCGGGTATGAGATCCCGTACTGCCGCGCCAGCTCCTTGAGCGTTCCCGACGACAGCAGGAACCGCTTCAGGAAGGCCAGGTCCTCGTCGCTCAAGTGCTCCAGCCATCGCCCCTCCGAGCCCGCTTCCATTCCCTCCCCCCTATCGGTGCCGATCTTCATTTCCTTGAGCCTAATCTCAATATTCTTGAGATGGTACCGCAAACTCAGATCAAGAATGTGAAGAACCGATCCGGGAAGGGGCGGTCAGCGGGCGACCGGTTCGGGCACGGGCAGGTCCAGGAGGCGGGCCACCCACGGCAGACCGGCGATGAGCTGTTCCAGCTGGACCTTCCGGACCCGGGGAGCGGTGGGGATGATAGGAAGCCGCGCGCCGTGGGCGAAGTAGCCCACGATCAGCGTCGCGAGCTCCGGCCCATGTGGGGACAGCGATACGGCTTGCGGGCCCCATTCGTGGATCAGGCTAGGGATCCAGGCCACGGCATCGAGACTGGCGTTGCCGACGCAGGCGAGATTCCAGTCCACCAGCAGCGTTCGCTCGCGCGCGAAACAGATGTTGTCGCTGCGGACGTCGAGGTGGAGCAGGGAGTCGCCGCCCAGATCTGCCCTCGCCTCGGCCTCGAGCAGGTCCGGCAGGGCCCGGTCCAGCCACGAACTGGAGCAGAGACCGAGGGCAAGGAATGATCCCGGGTCTGCGGCCACGTGGATCCAGCAGGTGAGGCGGGGTCGCCACGCCTCGAGGGGAGGCAGCCCGGCGGGCGGCGTGGCCGAGTGAACCTCCTCGAGGGTCGAGAGCACGCGTCCCGGCTGGTCCTCACGCCAGGGCGGCGGCCAGTGGCCGCTGCTCAGGTCCTCCAACAGCAGGATCGGAACATCGCCGTCCTGCCACCCGAACATCGCTGGGAGGAAGGGGCCCTCGAGCGCGTCATAGATCCGATGCTCGGCCCGGAGCCAGTCCGCGGTGAGGCCGTCGACCGCGGCCTTGGCGAAGGCCGAGGAGCCGTCAGCGAACCGGACGATCCATCGCTCCGCCGGCGTGTACCCGCCGCCACGGACCCTTCGCCACTCCGCAGGCTCCGCGCCGGCCATCGAACGGACCCGTTCGTCGATCGACGGATCCGGCCGAGCCTCCATCGGTTCACAGTACAGGCGACGCCGCTCCGCCCCGGATTACCTCTTCGAACGCTCTCGCTCCACCAGGACCCGGCGAAGGATCTTCCCGGAAGCCGACTTCGGGATCTCCTCGAGGAACTCGACCTCCCGGATCCGCTTGTACGGGGCCACCCGTTCGGCCACGAAGCTCATCAGCGCGTCGCCGTCCACCTCTCCCTTCCGGACGACGAACGCCTTCGGGATCTCGCCGGCCTCCTGGTCGGCCTTGGGGATCACGGCCGCGTCCGCCACGGCTGGGTGGGACAGGAGAACCGCTTCGAGCTCCGCCGGCGGCACCTGATAGCCCTTGTACTTGATGAGCTCCTTCAGCCGGTCCACGATCGTGAAGTAGCCGTCCTGGTCGGCGTGCCCGATGTCGCCGGTGTGGAGCCAGCCCTCCTCATCGATCGTCCGCGCCGTGGCGTCGCGGTTGTTCAAGTACCCCTGCATCACCTGGGGGCCGCGGACCCAGATCTCGCCGTCCTGGTTCGGGCCGAAGCTCTCCCCGGTCCCCCAGTCCACGACCCGGGTCTCAGTGTTGGGGAGGGGCGGGCCGATCCATCCCGGCTTGTTCCGGGCCCGATCGTCGTCGGGCGTGCAGTGCGTCACCGGGCTGGTCTCAGTGAGCCCGTAGCCCTGGATGACCTGGACCCCCAGGCGCTGCTCGCACTGGGAGGCGAGCCCGGCGTCGAGTGGCGCGGCTCCCGACATGATGAACCTCAGCCCCGACAGGTCGTACTTGTCGACTGCGGGGTGCTTCGCCAGGGCCAGCACGATCGGCGGCACGACGTAGGCCCGGGTGATCCGGTGGTCCTGGAGGACCTGGAGGAACGGCTCGAGCTCGAACTTCGGCATGGTCACCACCGTCGCTCCGCGGTAGGGACCGTTGTTCATGATCACCGTCTGGCCGTAGATGTGGAAGAAGGGAAGGACCGCGACGATCCGGTCTTCCTCGGAGACGTGGTGGCTGCCCGCGAACTGACAGAGGTTCGCCACCAGGTTGTGGTGGGTGAGCATGACTCCTTTCGAGAGCCCGGTCGTGCCGCTCGAGTAGGGCAGCACCACGAGGTCCTCTCGAGGATCGATGTCGACGTTCGGCGCCTCGCCGTCGCTCTGGAGGAGCTCAGCGAACGGCGTCGCCCCCCTCGCCTCGCCGCCGATGACGAAGATCTCCTCGATCCCCGTTCGCTCGGCCGCGTCGGCAGCTCGGTCCATGAACCCCGGGACGGTGAGGAGGAAGCGCGCGCCCGAGTCCTTCAGCTGGTACGCGATCTCATCGGCCGTATACAGCGAGCTGGGGCATGTTCGGGGCGAAGATGGCGAACACGTCGCCCTTGCGGAAGCCCCGCGCGGCCAGCCCTGCCGCCATCCGCTCGATGGCCTCGGCCAGCTCACCAAAGCTGAATGTGCGGCCGGTCGGAGCGTCGACGAACGCGGGCTTGTCCCCGAGGTCGTTCGCCCGCTGCATCACGAACGGGGTCAGGGCCACCTCGGGGATCGAGACATCCGGATAGGGGCTGCGGAAGATCATGGCGACCCATCAGCGTAGCCAGGGGCGAGGCTCCGCGCCACGGGTTTGGCGCCGCCTCGCGGAGGAGACAACCCTCACAGCAAACCGAGGAAGGAGCGGCCCGTGAACATCGGATTGAGGTCGATCGTGATGATCGCCGCGGTCGTGGTCTTCGTGGTGGCGATCTTCGTGGACAAGAACCAGCTGAAGTGGATCGCGGCAGGTTTGGCGCTCTTCTCCGGGGCCTTCGCCCTCGGCGGCGTCAACACGGGGGTCGGAGCCCGCCTCCGCCGCCGCCTCTGAGAGCGGTTCCCCACCGGCTGCGTCGCGACTAGGCCATCACGGGCGGGTGGACAGGAGCCTAGACTGCGCCATGCCCACCCTAGAGGACGCGATTTCGCTGGCGCTCCAAGCGCATAAGGGCCAGGTGGACAAGGCCAAGAAACCGTACATCCTTCACCCGCTCAGGCTCATGGCCAAGATGGGAACCGATGAGGAGATGATTGCAGCAGTGCTTCACGACGTGATCGAAGACAGTGACGATACGGTGCCCCTCGATGACCTCAGGGCGGCTGGCTATAGCAAGTCGGTCGTCGAGGCACTCGATCTCCTGACGAAGCGCGATGGCGAGACGTATGAAGAGTTCGTCGAGCGTATCCGTCCGAACCCGCTCGCCCGTAAGGTCGAAGACAACATGAACCTGGCCCGATTGCCGGATCCGCAGCCTGTAGACCTTGAGCGGTTCAAGAAGTATCAGCGAGCCTGGGAAAGCCTCTCCGGGCAGAACCACTAGTCTGCATGTGGCGTAGCGCCCACCTCTCCGAGTTCCCTCCCGCCGGGCGCAAACGTCCGCTTCCTCAGCTCCGATTCATGCCCGGGTTCGAGCCGCGCCGGAGCTCCATCCCGATCCATCCGAACCACAGCGGGTTCAGGATGAAGCCCGTCAGGATGGCTGCGGTCAGGACGATCGGATTCTTCGGGTTCAAGATGACCAGCCGACCGATGTACACCACGATCAGCAATAGGCCGGCCGCCACACCCACGTAGGCGAGGCGTCGCGGAAACACGCAGCCCCGCAGGATGAGCCACGCCAGGACAAGGATCGACAGCCCCGAGAGGCCGAACGTGGCCAGCCCCCGAGGGTCGATCGCGTTGGGTACGTCCGCTGGCAGCTGCACGGGTGGCTTGACGAAGTTCGCCAGGTCGTAGGCCCCGTGGATGGCCGAACCCGCGGCGGCGATCAGGCCGAGGGCGACGGCCCAGACGGCGAACCCGGCGTCCACCTGCCGGATGCGGCCGAACACGGCGATCAGCACCGCGGTGACCACGACGCCGCCCCCGAGCAGCAGAATCGTGGCGACCTTCGCCGCGGCCGTGGAACCCGACTTCAGATACGTCATGAAGGCGATCGAGTACCCGATCCCACCGATCGCCGCGGCGACCGCGCACGCACCGGCGAACCGCTCATACGTCCTGGACACCGCTTCCCCCTCTCGACTCCGGACCGAGGCGGAAGCCTACAGGTAGCTTCGGAGCTCCCAAAGCTCGGGGTAGAAGCGCTTGTCGAGCGTCGACCGAAGGTAGGAGACGCCTGCGGTGCCGCCGGTCCCCGTCTTCGACCCGATCTGGCGCTCCACCATGAGAAGGTGGTGCTGGCGCCACAGGACGAACAGCTCGTCGTGCGTCATGAGCGACTCGGCCGTGTAGAAGAGCTCGGGGTACGCGTCCTTGTCCCGCATCATCTTCAGCAGGCTGGCCCGGCGCGCCTCGACGTTCTCCTCGCCGGTCGGCATCGGCAGGCCGTTCGCCTCGAGGAGCGCGCAGAAGGCGTCCCACAGTGTCGGCTCCGACAATCGACGCTCCAGCCTCGCTTGCTCCTCCGGCGTCTCGGAGAGACGCGACAGCAGCCCCGGCTCCTTCAGTCCAGAGATGAACTCGATCTCCCGGAACTGAACGGACTGGAACCCGCTGGCCGGAGCGAGGTAGCCGCGGAACTGGAGGAAGTCCTGGGGCAACATCGACTCGATGATTCCGATGTGCTCGAGCAGCATGCGCTCGATCGCCTGGGCCCGCTTCAGGTAGTGGCGGGCCGGGAAGGTCCGCCCCTCGAACAGGGCGTCCCGAACCGTCTCCAACTCGAACAGGATGAGGTTGAACCAGAGCTCGAACGACTGATGGACCACGATGAACAGCAGCTCGTCGTGGGCGGGGGGGCTGGCTACGGGCGTCTGAAGGGACAGCATCTCGGGGATGCGCAGGTACTTACCGTAGGAAAGCTCCCCGGCCTCGCTGGATCCGCCCGAGGACTGTTCGCTCATACCGCTCCTCCCAACCGCGCCAAGCTTACCCCGGTCGACGACGGCAACCGGGGGGGCGGCTCACAGATCGGCGAACAGGAACCCCATCCACAGCCCTCGGGCGAGCTCCTCGGGGCGTGAACGCAGGCCGTACCGCTCGAAATAGGTACAGATGTTTGCCACATCGCGCGACAGGAGCTCGGACGCGTTCGGGTTGGAGCGCGGGTCCACGGCCTGGGGGAGGTCGATGATCGTCGGCCGGCCCTCCCACCACAGCACGTTGAACGCGGAGAGGTCGGCGTGGACCACGTTGTGACGCAGCGCCAGCTCGACGTTCCACAACAACCGATCGAGGACGGGCTTCGCTTCGCTCGGACTCAAGGTCACTTGCCGTAGTTGCGGAGCGGCGGACGCTTCGTCGCCCACGTACTCCATCAGTAGCGCACCCTCGCTGGCCGCCACGGGGCGGGGCACGTCGGCCCCGGCCTCGTGGAGCGTTTGCAACGCCTCCCACTCGTGGAACGTCCACCAGGCTTCGTCGAAGGCCCGGCCGTGGCGGGTCTTCTTCGCCACGGCCCGCCGGTCGTGGCCGTTCAGGATGACCCGTCCCGCCTTGTACAGGTGATCGTTCCTGAAAGCACGGCGGTCTCGCGGCCGATACATCTTGAGGGCCAGCAGTTCGGCCCCCGTGGCCGGGTTGGCCCGGCACAGGATGACCTCGGCCTCCTTGCCGCTCTTCAGCGGCCGGACGAGATCGGTGACGTACCCTTCGGAGAAGAAATGGTCGAATGCCTCGTTCGCTGACAACGGTGCCTCCAGGTGTTCTGTGGATGGATACAGGTCGGATAAGAAAACGGCCGCCCGGAAGGGCGGCCGGCGTTCGGTCTGGAGGACCGGTGCCTAGCCCAACACCCTCGAGGGACGTGGCCGTGTTCTTGACGCCGAGACCTCGATCTGG
>VAYG01000001.1 GCA_005885015.1 Actinomycetota bacterium
ACGAGCTCCGAACCCCCGTCACCGTGATCGAGGGAACCGGCCTGACCATGGAACGGATCTGGGACTCGCTCGACGACGCCACCCGGAAGGATCTCCTGGGAGGGCTGGTGTCGAACGCGAAGGTGCTGCACGGACTCATCACCAACCTGCTGGACTTCTCCAGGCTCGAAGGGGGCCATGCCGAGACGAATTTCGGGCCGACCGATCTGAGCGCCCTGCTCCTCG
The DNA here is from genome assembly GCA_005885015.1 of Actinomycetota bacterium. Taxonomy (GTDB): domain Bacteria; phylum Actinomycetota; class UBA4738; order UBA4738; family UBA4738; genus AC-52. The sequence goes on from VAYG01000001.1 coordinate 226, forward strand.
CCACGGGCGAGCGCCTGGACCATCTGTTCTCGCAGCATCACCTCCAGGTCGACGTCGAGCAGGACCTCATCGTGGAATCCGACCCACTGCTGATCGATCGCGTGGTCGAGAACCTGCTCGCCAACGCGGCGAAGCACACCCCGGCCGGGACGACCGTTCGGCTCTCGGCCCACCGAGGGAACGGCGATGTGACCGTCTCGGTCGCCGATGACGGGCCAGGCATCGGCCGAGAGGACCTGGCCCATCTCGGTGAGCGCTTCTATCGAGGAGGGGAGATCAACACCCGCACCCGAGGCCTGGGGCTCGGCCTTGCCATCGTCCGAGAGATCCTCGGCCTGCACGCGACGGACCTCGTGGTGGAGACGAACCCGGGCGCGGGATGCCGCTTCTCCTTCACCCTTCCCGCCGTGGCCACGACCGACCGTCTACCCGCGTCGATGCGGCCGGGCGCATGAGTCAGGGGCCGGGGGCCGGCGACCCGGCTCCGGATGCCGCCCTGCTCGACTCGACCGGGGCTTCCGTCCGCCTGTCGTCCTTCTGGGAGCGAGGACCGGCGGTGGTGGTCTTCCTCCGGTACTTCGGGTGCCCGTTCTGCCAGATGCACGTGGTCCAGCTGCGGGAGGACCAGGAGGGCTTCCGCCAGGCCGGCGCCAAGGTTGTGCTGATCGGCCAGGGGAGCCCCGAGCAGGGGGCGGGGTTCTGCGACAGGAAGCACTCCCCCTTCCCCTGCCTCCTCGATCCGGATCGCTCCGCCTATCGCGCCTATGGACTGAGCAAAGGAAACATCGGGGTCGTGCTGGACCCTAGGGTCGCCGTCCCGTTCGCTCGGGCGAACGTTCGCTCAGAGACCCGTCAGCGGGGCCTCCGGGGCGGGGATCTGTTCCAGATGCCGGGGACGTTCGTGGTCGACGACCGAGGCGTCGTGCGGCTGGCCCATCGAAACCGGACCATCGCGGACAGCCCACCGAACCGACGGCTGTTCGAGGCTCTCGCCTCGATCCGGGTAGGAGACTAGGAGGTAAGCCTCACTGCGCCTCGCTTCGTCCCCGCTCGCCGTGCCGGCCCGGCGGGTCGATGACGAGTGGGACCGGTGGCCTCCGGACGGCACGACGCGCACAGTCCGAAGATGTCTGCCTGGTGCCGAATGGCCACGAATCCCCGGCGACTGGCCACCCCGTCGGCCCATTCCTCGACCTCGCACGAGGGGATCTCGACGACCTTCCCACAGGACTCGCAGATCAGGTGGTGGTGGTGGCCCGGCTCGCACAACCGATAGGCGAGCTCGCCTTCGCCGGCGGCGAACGTGCGGAGCACGCCGGCCTCGGACAGCGAGTTGAGGGTCCGGTACACCGTGGCCAGCCCGGGGCTGCCCCGCTTCCCGCGGAGCCTGGCGTAGAGCTCCTGCGCCGTCACCGGCCTGGGCTGGGCGGCCACGGCCCGAATGATCGCCAGCCGTTGCGGCGTGGACCGGAGCCCGGCCTGCCCCAGCAACGAGCCCTCCGGTCTCATCGGGCGAGCCTCCCCGGGTGCCTGCGGAACGCCCTGCGGCCCAAGGCCATGGAGAGGCCGAAGAAGGCGAGGGCGGTGAGGACGATGCTTCCTCCGGGCGCGATGCGGCCCTGCACCAGGGCCGCCATCAGCCCGATGACTGCCGAGGCCACGCCCAGGGCCATCGCCGTGAGCATCGACGCCCGGAAGGAATGGGCGATCCGGGATCCCGACGCCACGGGCACCACCAGGAGCGCCGCGATGAGCAGCAGCCCGACGGCCCGCATCCCCGCCACGACCAACAACGCGGTGAGCGCCACCGTCAGCATGTTCAGGGCCTCGACGGGGAGCCCGGCGGCCTGCGCCGTCTCCTCGTCGAGGGAGACGGCCAGCAGCTCCTTGTACACCACCACCACCCCCACGAGGACGACCGCGCACAGCGCCAGCATCACCGCGAGGTCCGAAGAGGACACGGTGAACACGCTCCCGAAGAGGATGCCGATGGCCGAAGCGTCGAAACGGTTCAATCCGGAGAGGACCACGGCTCCCAGGGAGACGCCGAAGTAGAACACCAGCGCCATCGAGAGATCTCCCGACAGCCGCCCGCTGGCCCGCAGCCGCTCGAGTCCCACGACTCCGGCCAACGCCACGAGCAGGGCGCCCCACAGAGGAGTCAGGTGGAACAACAAGCCCAGGGCCACGCCGGCGAAGGCGAGATGGCCGACGCCGTCCCCGATCAGCGAGAGCCGCCGCTGCACCAGGAACGTGCCGATGGCCGGCGCGGTCAACCCGACCGCCGAGGCCGCGATGTAGGCCCGAACGGCGAAGTCGGAGAAAAGGATGCTCCTCATTGCATCCTGGCGGCCGTATGGAACTCGTCGTGGGCCAGCTCCCGGAGGTTTCCTTCTCCCATCACGACGATGCGGTCGACGACGTGGTGGAAGTCCTCGGGGTCGTGCGTGACCACCACGACCGTCGCTCCCCGGTCCGCCCGCCGCCGGAGCTCGTCGACGATCACGGGCCGGAACCGCTGGTCGATCCCGGTGGTCGGCTCGTCGAGCAGGATCACCTCCGGCTCCCCTACCAGCGCCCGGGCCAGCATGGCCCGCTGCTGCATGCCTCCCGAAAGCTCGAACAGACACTCGGCGGCGAGCTCGGACATCCCCACCGCCTCCAGGACCCCGTTCACCCGCGTCCAATCGGTGTCGCGAAGAGGCCGGAACAACCCTCTCGCCGGGACCAGGCCCGCGCCCACCACCTCGCGCACGGACACGGGCACGATCCCGGGAGCGCGAAGCCCCTGGGGCACGTACCCGAGGCGCCGCCGGATCGCCCCCTCCCTCGGCGAGCCGTCCAACACCCTCACCACGCCGGATTCGGGAACGAGCAGGCCGGCGCAGAGGCGCAGCAGGGTCGACTTCCCGCTCCCGTTCGGGCCGGCCAGCACCACGAACTCGCCGGCGGACAGCGTCAGATCAACCGCGCTCAGGACGGGGTCGCCTCCGTACCCGAACGTCACCTCGCTGAACGCCACCGTCACGGGCATTGCAGGCCCTTCCGGAGGCTGGCCAGGTTCGCCTGCATCACGGACATGTAGTTGCCCGGGGCGGGATCGAACTCCAGCGTGCCCAGGGGCAGCGCGGGCGCACCGACCGCCCCCGCCACGGTCTTGCCGATCCGCTCGCCTTCCGCCGTCTCTTCGTAGAACACCGCCGGGGCGGCCTTCCCGCTCCGGATGGCGTCCTCGGTGGTTCGGAGCTGCTGCGCGCTGGGCTCGGCTTCGGGAGTGAGGCCCTCGATCCCGATCTGCTGCAGGCCGTACTGATCGGCCAGGTAGCCGAACGCCTCGTGCGTGGTCACGAACTGGGAGAAACGGCAGCCTTGCAATCCGGCGCGGTACCGCTGGTCGAGCGAGGCGAGCTGCCGCACGACCCGGTCACCGCGAGCCTGGTAGTCGGCGGTTCCTCCCGGATCGGCAATCACCAGAGCTCGCGCAACGACCTGGACGATGTTCTCCATCAGCGCCGGATCCAGCCACACGTGCGGGTCCGCCGACAGCCCACGCTCCTGGGAGGGGCGCAGCGTGATCTGGCGGGTGACCTCGACCACGCGTCCGGAGGCCTGGCGCGCCGCCTGCTCCACCTGGGGCTGGAACCCCAGATAGCCGAGGATCAACACGACGTCCGCGTTCTCGACGTCGGCCACCTGGCGGGCCGACAGGTTGGTGTCGTGGGCCTCCACGCCGGGGGGCGTCAGGTCCACGACGTTCACCCTCGGACCACCGACTTCCTGAGCCACCCAGGCAAGCGGGTAGAACGCGCCGACCACGTCGATCCGTCCGCTGGCTCCGGAGGCCGCCTGCGTGCACGCAGCGCCGAGCATCGCGACCAGACAGCCCGCGATGACCTGCCGAGTCCTTCCGCTCCACGACATGCAGGCTCAGATGATAACGACAATGATTCTCACTCGCAAGGGACGGAGGCGGCGGTTCGGCGAGCGGAGCCGATCGGCGGCCAGAGTCGACGCACACCTCAGGTCCTGGAGATCATCCACTACCTGAGATTCCTGATGTTGGCTCAGTCGGTCCGATGTCATTGACAGACCGCGCTGGCCTAAGCAATCATCCGCTGCCGTTCGCGGCGCGGCCTTCGAAGGGGGCATCCGTGAGCGCTCGACGCCGTTGTCTCGCTGGTACCCGGCCCATCGCCGTCGCCATGGCCCTGGCCGGGGGAGTGGGGCTTGCCCTCTTCGGCGCGGGGACGGCCAGGGGTGACTTCCGGCCGGCCCCCACGCTGGGGAACCTCACGTACCAGGCCGCCGTCGCCACGATGGCTGACGGCCGCGTGCTGATCGCCGGAGGCCGAAACCTCGACAACCCGATCGGGTTCACCAACGCCGCGGCGGCTTACGACCCGTGGAACAACACGATGAGCGCCCTCCCGCCGATGTCGAACGCCCGCTATGGGGCCGCGGCGGCGTTGCTCCCCGACGGGAAGATGCTGGTGTGCGGCGGCGACGGACGGACGGTGGATCACTACGAGTGCGAGCGATACGACCCCATCCTCAACCTGTGGCTGGCCACGGCCGGGACGGACAACCAGTACGTGAGCGCCAATCTGGCACCCCTACCCGGTGGCAAGGAGCTGATCTTTCCCTCGCTGGGCAGCCAGAGCTCCGTCTACGACCCAACAACCAACAGCTGGGGTTTGGTGGCGATCATGATCGCGATCCGGGACAAGGGCCCAGCGTGGGCCTCGCTTCCGGATGGCAGGGTGTTCGTGGCCGGCGGGAGCCAGTGCGAGAACCGGGACGAGATCTACGATCCCGAGAACAACAAGTGGACGGCGACCACGGCCACGACGGCCCGTCAACATCCAACGGCGACGTTGCTGCCCACCGGGAAAGTCCTGATCACCGGGGGACAGAGCTGCACCAACGCGTACTTGAGCTCGGCCCAGTTGTACGACCCCGGGACTGGACTCTTTACGAACGCTGCTTCGATGTCGATCCCGCGGGCCTCCCACGCGGCCTCGCTCCTGCCGAACGGGAAGATCCTGGTGACCGGCGGCGTCACGACCTCGGGGAGCCCGGTGAATACAGCAGAGGTCTACGACCCCGCCACGGACTCGTGGAGCTCGACGCCGGCCATGACGGTCGCGCGGGCCGGCCATTCGTCGATCGCCCTCGGGGACGGCGGGGCACTGTTGGTCGGAGGCTTCGACAGCGCGAACAACCTCCCCGACCCAGAGCTGTACCAGCTGGCCCCCGTCAGCTGGGTCGCAGGCGGCTCGCTGGCCACGGCCAGGGCGAACCACACCGGGACGCTGCTCCCGAACGGCAAGGTGCTCGTGGCTGGCGGGTACGACGGCGTGAACATGCTGAGCTCCGCGGAGGTGTTCGATCCCTCCTCGAACTCCTGGTCCACAGGCGGGTCCATGCTCCACCCCCACATGAACGGGACGGCCACGCTCCTCCAGAGCGGGAAGGTTCTTGTGGCCACCGGGAACGACCTCGGGGGGAACGTCAAGGACGCCGACCTGTACGACCCGGCGACGAACTCGTGGTCCGGCGGCGGCACGATGATCCAGCTCCGGGCGGGCGCCACCGCCACCCTACTGAACGACGGCCGGGTCCTGGTGACAGGAGGGACCGACGGCGCGAACGTCCTTCAGACCACCGAGCTGTACACACCGGCCACGAACTCCTGGGCCTCGGGCCCCCCCATGAACAGCCCGCGGATCGTGGCCACGGCGACCAAGCTCGGCGACGGCCGGGTCCTGGTCGCCGGCGGCTCCGACGGCACCCTCGATCTGGCCAGCGCCGAGATCTTCGACCCCACGGCCAATACCTGGACCCCGGTGTCCCACATGAACACGGCCCTTGAAGGCGCCCAGTCGGTCCTGCTCAAGGACGGTCGGGTCCTGGTCGCCGGCGGCGAGCTGTACGCGACCCTGCCCAACATCGGGCAGATCTATGACCCTGTTGCTGACACCTGGACGGTCAGCGGGCCGTACGACATCGGCCGGCGCTTCGACGGACTGGTCATCGACGCGAGTGGCCAGGCGATCCTGGTGGGCGGCTCCCCGGTGGGGGGCGGGGGGCTGTCCTCGGTGGAGCTGTACGACGTCGCCACCAACCAGTGGTGGGACGACGGGGAGTTGCTCCATCCGCTATCGGGCCCCGCGGTGACGATGCTCCAGACCGGCCGGATCGTCGCGGCTGGGGGCGCGCAGAGCGGGCCGGTGGTGGCCTTCACCGACGAGAGCCCGGCCCCGATGGCAGTGACCATCTCGAATTCCGGATTCACCCCGACCAGGGCCGCCCTGGCGTCGATGGCCGCCGGGGTGCACTGGAGCGACACGGAGGGTTCCCACTCCGTGGTAGAGAGCGTGAAGCTGGGGCCTCCCGATGGTCTGGGCAATCCGACGCCACTGTTCCAGTCAGGGACACTGACGGCTGGGCAGGTTTTCGGCTACACGTTCGTGGCCGGCGGGACCTACAAGTACAAGTCGAACGTGGGAACCGCCTTCAAGGGTAAGGTCACGGTTCCGGACTACGTCTTCCTGGCCTCGGATGGGGGGCCGGCCCATATCTACGTGGCCTTCGCGACTGGGCGGATGCCTGGCTACGTGTTCAACGTCTCATACCGATTCAAGCCGCCGACCGGCTCGTTCGGCGCATGGACCGAGTGGGACCCACCGGGGGCCACGCAGTGGGTAGATGCCCACGGCGTCTTCCAACAGGCCCAGAGCGGCACCTACCAGTTTCGCTCCCGGCTGAGGAACGCGACGACGGGGAAGTCTTGTAGCTACTCGCCGCCCATCACCGTCTCCGTGCCGTAGACGCGGACCAGACCGCAGAACGTGATCGGTCAAGCTTGGTTGGCGAGGCTCTGCTCGACAGGGGTTACGCTTCTTGGCACGCCAGTTGACTCGGCAGCCTCCGGATTGGCGAAACTCGTGCCAGCCACAATGTGAGGCAGTGGGGGGCCTGTGGGACCATGAATGCGTGCGGCCGACCGTTCTCATTGTCGACGATCATGAAGCTTTCCGGGCTTCTGCCCGAGCCCTACTCGAGGCCGAGGGCTTCGACGTGGTCGGTGAGGCCGCTGATGGAGCCGAGGCAATCGCGGCGGTAGCTCTCCTCCGACCCAAGATCGTCCTGCTCGACGTCCAACTGCCGGGTCTCGACGGCCTGGAAGTAGCGGAGCAGCTTGCCGCGGGGGGGGACGCGCCCATGGTGGTGCTCACCTCCAGCCGTGACGCTGCAGCGTACGGGCCACGCCTGGGTCAGACCAGTGCGCGGGGATTCATCCCCAAGAGCCGGCTGTCCGGGGCGGCGCTTGCGGAACTCGTGGGGTGAGTGAGATGGTGCGGCGACCCGGCTTGCTCCTTTGGCCGGTCGGCACCGCCATCGGACTTGCGGCCGAGCGAGTCCAGTTCGGGTGGAACGATCCGCGCCACTGGATCCCCGACCTGGCGGTTGGCTGGGTTCTGATCGTGTGCGGGCTCATCGCGGCGAACCGGCGGCCACAGAGTCGCACCGGCCTGCTCATGGCAGCAACAGGCTTCAGTTGGTTCTTCGGGAACTTCGCTCGAGTCGGCTTCGCTCCCTTGGCCTGGATTGCGGCGCAGACCCTCTACCTCCACCGTGGTCCCCTTGTCCATCTGATCCTCGCGTACCCGACGGGACGGCTCTCGTCGAGGTTCGGCCGAGCAGCGGTCGGTATCGGTTACGCGGCAGCGATCGTGACCGCCGTATGGCGCAGCGAGGTCGCGACGATCGTCCTCGCCGCGCTCCTGGTGGCGGTTAGCGCTCGACAGTATCTGGGGACGGTGGGTCGTGCTCGACGCGCTCGCCTTGCGGCATTGGCGGCCGCCTCCGGCTTCAGCTTCGTTCTGATGGGATACGCGATCGCTCGACTCGCCGTGCCGGCCGCGGCGGTCAGCGGGTCATCCATCCTCGCCTACCAAGTGACAATCTGCGCGATCGCGATTGGCCTCCTCGCCGGCCTGCTCTCACCCTCGTGGGAACGGTCGGCGGTCACGGACCTGGTGGTGGAACTCGGGGAAGCTCGGTCCGGCTCGCTCCGAGACGAGCTCGCACGGGCGCTCGGCGACCCCTCGCTGGAGGTCGGCTATTGGCTTTCCGACGCAGGCACATTCGTCGATCCTGAGGGTCGTCTGGTTTCCGTTCCCGATGCGGGTTCGGGGCGCTCGGTGACCACGGTCGAGCGCGATGGCCAGCCGCTGGCCGTCCTCGTCCACGACCCGGAGGTCCTGGACGATCCGGGCCTCGTAGAAGCGGTGTCGGCCGCCGCCCAACTCGCCGCCTCGAACGCGCAGCTCCAGGCAGAGGTCCGCGCCCGCCTCGTGGAGGTCATCGCGTCACGCCGGCGCATCCTCGAGGCGGGGGACGAGGAACGGCGTCGCCTCGAACGTCGTCTCTACGAGGGGGCCGAGCGAAGGCTGACGGGATTGGCGGAGACCGTACGGCAAGCTCGGAGCCAGGCCAATGGCATCTCGCCCGCCACGCTCGAGAAGATCGATCGGGCTCAGGGTCAACTGGAGGGCACGCTCGAGGAGCTGAGAGAGCTGGCCCGCGGCCTCCATCCGAGAGCCCTGGGCGAGCTAGGGCTTGATCGCGCCCTCGCCTCGCTCGCCGAGCGGAGCCCGGTTCCCGTCGAACTCACCGTCCAGGCATACGGCCTATCCCCCGGGGTCCAGGCTGCGGTCTACTTCCTCTGCTCAGAGGGACTCGCCAACATCGCCAAGTATGCCTCTGCGTCGCGCGCGGTGATCAGCGTGGAGATCCGCGACCGCATTCTCGCCGTGGGGATCACCGATGATGGCGTGGGCGGAGCCGACCTGTCCGGAGGGACGGGGATGCTCGGCCTTGCTGACCGGGTCGAG
>VAYG01000002.1:0-1744 GCA_005885015.1 Actinomycetota bacterium
TGGTCGAGGCCATCGGCGCGCAGTACACGAGCACCCGCCGGACCACGATCCTGGAAGCCGCCGAGCAGCACGGCCAGTTCGACCTGATCTTCGAGGCGACGGGCTTCTCTCCGCTGGTCTTCGAGGCCATGTGCGTGCTCCTCGGCAAGAACGGCGTCATCGTCCTGTCCAGCGTCACCGGAGGGATGAAGCGCGTCGAGGTCCCCTCGGATGCGATCAACCCCGACTTCGTCCTCGGCAACAAGGTCATGGTCGGTACCGTCAACGCCAATCGCGAGCACTTCGAGGCGGGCGTGCGCGACCTGGCGATCTCGGAGGCGAACTACCCCGGTTGGCTGGAGCGTCTGGTCACCCATCGCGTCGCCGGGCTCGAGCGGTTTGCCGAGGCGTTGGCGCTCCTCGGATCGCCCGGTTCGATCAAGGTCGTCGTCGAGGTCGCCTCCGGCTGATCCCGGGTCGAGTCGCCGGCGGGCCAAGGTTGCGGTGCGCGACGGCGGGACCGAGGGACCCGTTTGCTACACTGCCGGGCACGCCCCCGGAGCGAAACCGGCGGTCGTGTTCGAAGGCTGAGGCCGGCCCCGAGGACCAACCGTCAAGGGACACGTGAGCGTCTTCGATCAGCTGGGCGACGAATACGAGGAGGTCGTGTTCTTCCACGACCCTCCTTCGGGACTCCGCGCAATCGTCGCCATCCATTCCACGACGCTCGGACCGTCGCTCGGGGGCACGCGGTTCTATCCATTCGCGTCCGAAGATGAAGCTCTCCTGGACGTGCTCCGCCTGGCCCGGGGGATGACCTACAAGGCCGCCGCGGCCGGCCTGGACCTCGGCGGGGGCAAGGCCGTCATCCTGGGAGATCCCAAACGGATCAAGACCGAGGAGCTCCTGCGGACCTACGGCCGGTTCATCGACACGCTCGGCGGCCGCTACATCACGGCCGAGGACATCGGCACGAACCGCGACGACATGGACGTCATCAGGCGGGAGACGCGGTACGTCACCGGCGTGTCACCGGAGCTGGGGGGATCGGGAGATCCATCGCCCGTCACCGCGTACGGCGTGTTCCTCGGCATGAAGGCGTGCGTCGAGGAGGCCTGGCAGGAGCACTCGCTGGAAGGCCGGCGGGTGGCCGTGCAGGGCGTGGGCAAGGTCGGGTATCACCTGGTCAAGCTGCTGGTGGAGGAGGCCAAGGCCAGCGTGGTGGTGTCCGACGTCGATGTGGACGCCGTGGCCAGGGTCATCAGGGATTTCGGCGTCGACACGGCGGAACCCGACAAGATCCACGCCCAGGAGTGCGACATCTACGCGCCGTGCGCGTTGGGCGGCGTCATTCGCGACGACACCATCCCCGAGTTGAAGTGCAGGGTGGTGGCCGGGTCCGCCAACAACCAGCTCGAGCGGCCCGAGCACGGCGAGGCGCTGGCGGCCGCGGGCATCGTGTACGCGCCGGACTACGTCATCAACGCCGGAGGATTGATCAACGTGGCGGACGAGCTCCAGGGATACCACCCGGAGCGGGCCAAGGCGCGGGTGCAGTCGATCTACCGCACGCTCCGCGAGATCTTCCACATCGCCCGGGACCGGCACGTCAGCACCGCCGCCGCCGCGGACGCCTTCGCCGGCGAGCGGATCGGTAGGATCGGCCGGGTCCGCCTGTACTGGGTCCCCGGAGGGCGCGGATGGGCCAAGATCTGGGCCCGCAACGGATGAGCGAGGAACCGCTCCACCGGGTCCTTCCGCTGGA
>VAYG01000002.1:1798-2287 GCA_005885015.1 Actinomycetota bacterium
GGCGAGCGGACCTGGAGGCCACCGCGCTCCAGCGCCAGGGAGAGCTGGCCGTGTATCCCCCGCTGATCGGGCAGGAGGCGGCGCAGATCGGGAGCGCCTTCGCCCTCGAGGAGTCCGACTGGATCTTCCCCTCCTACCGCGAGCTCGGCGCGGCGGTGGTGCGCGGGGTCGACCTCGTCGAATACCTCCACTTCTACCGGGCCACGTGGCACGGGGGGACGTACGACTCGAACGCACATCGGTTCGGCTACGTGAGCGTGCCCGTGGGCTCCCAGATCCTCCACGCGGTCGGGTACGCCATGGGGTCGAAGATGGATGCCGGGGGCATCGCCGTCCTCGTCTACTTCGGGGACGGGGCGACGTCCGAGGGCGACTTCCACGAGGGCTGCAACTTCGCCGCCGTGTTCGGCTCGCCGATCGTGTTCTTCTGCCAGAACAACCAGTGGGCCATCTCGGTCCCCCTGTCGGCCCAGACCGTGGCCCCGATCT
>VAYG01000002.1:2381-23074 GCA_005885015.1 Actinomycetota bacterium
ATCGAGGCCGTCACCTACCGGCTCGGTCCCCACTCCACGGCCGACGACGCGGGCCGGTACCGGTCGGAGGACGAGGTGAAGGCGTGGAGGACGCGGGACCCCATCCAGCGGTACCGGCGGTGGTTGGAGGCGGCCGGGATCGCCGACGGCCCGTACTTCGAGTCGGTCGAGCAGGAGGCCAAGGAGTTCGCCCACCGCATGCGGACCGGGGTGATCGGATCGGACCCCCGTCCGGTGGCGGAGATGTTCGAGTGGGTCTTCGCGGACCTTCCCCCTCACCTCGCCCGCCAACGGGAGGAAGCGCTCCGCATGGCCGGTGAGGACATCGCGACGCGCGGGGGGACCGATGGCTGAGATCACCCTGGTCAAAGCCCTCAACCAGGCCCTCCGGGACGCCCTGGCCGAGGACGACCGAGCCCTCGTGCTCGGCGAGGACGTGGGCCGGCTCGGCGGCGTGTTCCGGGTCACCGACGGTCTCCAGGACGAGTTCGGGACGGGGCGGGTGTTCGACACCCCCCTCGCAGAGTCGGCCATCGCCGGCGTCTCCCTGGGGATGGCCCTCGCCGGATGGCATCCCGTCTCGGAGATGCAGTTCGACGGCTTCTCCTATCCCGCGCTCGACCAGGTCATCAGCCACATCGCCAAGTACCGGTTCCGGTCCAGAGGGCGTCAGCCCGTCCCGCTGGTGATCCGGATCCCCTACGCCGGCGGGGTCGGCGCGGCCGAGCACCACTCGGAGAGCCCGGAGGCCTACTACGCTCACACTGCGGGACTGAAGGTCGTGGTGCCGTCCTCGCCGGTCGACGCCTACCACCTGCTCCGAAGTTCCATCGCGGACCCGGACCCCGTGATCTTCTTCGAACCGAAGAGCCGGTACTGGTCGAAGGAGGACGGCGAGCTCTCCACGAATGGGGCGCCTCCCATCGGCACCGGCAGGATCGTCCGCCCGGGCACCGACTGCACGGTCGTCTCCTACGGGGCCATGGTGGCACGGTCGCTGGCGGCGGCGGCTCGGGCGTCGGAGGAACAGGGCATCGAGGTTCAGGTGGTGGACCTGCGCTCCCTGGTGCCCCTGGACCTCGACCTGCTGTCCGAGTCCGTGCGCCGGACCGGGCGGGCCGTGGTGGTCCACGAGGCCCCCATGACGGCGGGGTTCGGAGCCGAGGTGGTGGCTCGCATCGTCGAGGACTGCTTCGACTACCTCGAGGCCCCCGTCCTTCGTGTGACCGGTTGGGACATCCCATACCCACCCGCCACGCTGGAATCCCACTACCTGCCGAGCGTCGACCGGGTGCTCGGCGCGATCGAGCGGGTCACCGGCTACTGATGCCTGCGCGCGAGTTCCTGTTGCCGGACCTGGGCGAGGGCCTAGACGAGGCCGAGGTGGTGGCCTGGCGGGTCTCCCAGGGAGACACCGTCGAGCTGAACCAGACCCTGGTCGAGGTCAACACGGCCAAGGCCCTGGTGGAGATTCCCTCTCCATGGGAAGGCGTGGTGGACAAGCTCCACGCCGCCGAGGGCGACGTGGTGAAGGTGGGCCAGCCGCTGGTGACCATCCAGGTGGAGGGGGCCGAGGAGCCGGAGGCGCGTCCGAAGCGACGGGCCATGCTCGTCGGATACGGCGTCGAGGAGGAGGAGGAGAAGGAGCAGGGGCCGCCGCCGGCCCGGGTCCCCGCCGCAGCCCGCGGCGACGGACGCGCGGCGCCCGTCCCCGCTTCGCCCCCCGTCCGCCGCCTGGCCAAGGAGATGGGCGTGGAGCTGGCGGCAGTGGCCGGCACCGGTCCGGGCGGCCGGGTGACCCGCGAGGACGTCCTGGCGGCCGCCTCTGGAGCGGGACCGGCGCTGGAGCCCGGCGACGAACGCATCCCCGTCCGGGGAGTGCGCCGACTGACCGCCGAGAAGATGGCCCGGTCGGCCCGGGAGATCCCGCACGTCACCACGTTCCTCACCGTCGACGCCATCAATCTGGAGGCGTTCCGCCAGGAGCTCCAGCAGGAGACGGGCAGCCGCATCACGGCCCTCCCGGTGGTGGTGCGGGCCTTCGTGGAAGTCGTGAAGGAGCACCGGGCGCTGAACGCCACCTTCGACGCCGAGGCCTCCGAGATCATCCTGCGCGGCGACGTCAACGTGGGGATCGCCACCGACACCGAGCGAGGTCTACTGGTGCCGGTGGTGCGGCACGCCGACGGCCTGGGCATCGTGGAGCTGGCCGGGGAGATCGCCAGGCTGGTCCGGGCCGCCAGGGAAGGACGCTCGTCGCCCCAGGAGCTCTCGGGCGGGACCGTGACGGTCACCAACGTGGGCTCGTTCGGTGCGGAGTACGGCACGCCGAGGAGTCGTGGAGCCGCGGGCGCTGGTGGTCGACGGCATGGTCGAGGCCCGGCCCGCGGTCACGCTCTCCCTGTCGTTCGACCACCGCGTCCTGGACGGGGCCGAGGCGGGGCGGGCCATGCGTGCCCTGGGGGAGATGCTGGAGAGCCCGTTCCGGTTGGGCTCGCTCCCCCGCTAGCCGGCGCGGCCGCGGCGTGAAGATCGTCTCGCTCCTGCCATCCGCCACCGAGATCGTCTTCGCCCTGGGGCTGGGGGACGACCTCGAAGGCGTTACCTACGAGTGCGACTTCCCCGCCGAGGCTCGAACCAAGCGCGTGGTGTCCACCACTGCATTGGGCGTGGACGGGATCAGTTCCGCGGGGGAGATCGACCGGCTCGTGGCTTCGTTCATGGAACGCGAGGAACCGATCTACGTCCTGGACAAGGAGGTCATCCAGCGGATCCAGCCCGACCTCATCCTGGCCCAGGACCTGTGCCGGGTGTGCGCCGTGCCCTCGGGCCAGGTCGAGGACGCCCTGGCCGAGTTGGGCTGCTCGTCGCGCGTCCTCTCGCTCGATCCGAACATCATCGACGACGTCATCGACTGCATCGGCGCGGTGGGCAAGGCCACCGGGGCCGAGCAACGAGCCGATCAGCTGACGGGTGGATTGCGGCGACGGTTGGAGCGGGTCCGTTCGGTGTCGGATGGCCTTCGCACCGTCCCCACGCTCTGCCTGGAGTGGAGCGACCCGCCGTTCGCCGCCGGGCACTGGATCCCGGGCATGGTCGAGATCGCCGGAGGGGTCCACCTCCTCAACCCGCCTGGGAGACCGTCCCGGCGGGTCTCGTGGAGCGATGTCGCGGAGGCGGCCCCCGAGGTGGCCGTGTTCATGCCGTGCGGGTACGGCCCCGAGGAGGCCCAGGCGGAGGCCGACGACCTGTTCCAGGTGGAGGCGTTCGCCGACACGCCGGCCGCGCGCAACGGACGAGTGTTCGCGGTGGACGCTTCGTCGTTCTTCTCGCGGCCCGGACCGAGGATCGTCGATGGTTTGGAGATCCTGGCGTGGGCCATCCACACCGAGGCCTTCCCCGCACCACCGGCAGGCCGGGTGGCCAGGCTCCGCTGATCAGGGCAGCGAGCCTTCGGGCAGTTCCTCCTCGGCCGGCTCGGGAACCTCCGACCGAGGGCGCAGCCACACGTCCCGCACCACCACCTTCGCCGCAGCGGCCAACGGCAACGCCAGCAGGGCCCCGGCGAAGCCCGCCAGACTTCCCCCGATCAACACGCTGACGATCACCGCCGCCGGCGAAAGGTCCACGGCCTTCCTCATCACCCGAGGCACGATGAGGTAGTTCTCCACCTGCTGGTACACGATGAAGTACGCGACCGTGGCGATCCCGTCGGCGACGGAGGAGAAGAAGGCCACGATGACCGCGGCCAGGGCACCCAGCGTGGCTCCAACGGTGGGGATGAGGTCGGTGATGGCCACCCAGATCGCCAGGGCGGCGGCGAAGGGGATGCCGAAGATCCGCAGGAACACGACCGAGGCGACGCCCGCGATGATGGACACCGCGATGTTCCCGGACACGTATCCTCCGATGCGCTGGAGCGACTCCTCGAACATCAGGCGGTTCCGTTCGCTGTAGTCACCGCGGAACAGCCGCTCGATGCTCTGCTCGGTCTTGGGAAGAGTCAGCAGGAAGTAGATGGTCAGGATCGAGATCGTCAAGAGATTGAAGATCAGGCTGGCCACGCTCTTGGTGATGCCGAGGATCCTGCCCAGCGAGGAGGAGGCCAGGCTGGGCAGACGGTCGGTGAGCTCCTTCAGCTTCGTGGAGAGGTGGTACTTGCGCTCGAAGTCCCCGAACCAGCCCTGCGAAGTCTGCAGCCGGTTCACGTACCCCGGGATGTCGGAGGCGAGCTGGCGGACCTCCTTGACCAGTGGAGGGATCACGAGCAGGGCGAACACCAACAGGAAGCCCACCATGACCAGGAAGATCAGCATCACGGCCCATCCCCTGGAGATGTGGATCCGCTGGAGGCGCCGGACGGCCGGGTCAAGCCCCACGGCCAGCACGGCCGCCACGACCACCAGGAGCAGCGTGGCCCGAACCGCCCACGCCGCAGCCACCAGGATCAGGACGGTCACCACCGTGAGCGTGGCCCGGGCGTAGTGGCCCATTGGCGGCAGGTTCCCGGCCATGCCCCGTACTGTCGGGCCTGCGGGGGCCTGAATCCAGCACTCTCGGCCGCCCCCCTCCGAGTTGAGGACCGGGGACGGTGCCCGGTACGGTGGGCGGCATGCCGCCCAGGCAGAACGCGGTCGCTCCCGGCGACGTGGGGAAGCGGGTCTCGTTCCAGTACGAGCTGCCGAACGGGTACGTGGGGGAGGCCGTGGGGATCCTCGAGGCCTGGGACGAGCCGGCGAACACCTACCTGGTGCGGAACCGGGACGGCGAGCTGGTCAGGGTGCCCGCTCTGGGTGTTCGCTACGGCAAGGTCATCGGCCGCTGAAGCGCCCCCAATGACAGGTCAGACGGCCCCGTTCCTGGTGACCGTCTCCCCGACCATCCGCAGCAGGTCCTCCATGTCGAAGGGCTTCGCCAGGAACCAGCCGGCGCCCATCTCCAGAGCCCGCGCCTGGTCCTGCACGCCGGCCACGGCCGACACCAGGATGACGTGGGGCCGCTGGTCGTCCGGCAGCTCCCTGGCCTCGGCCAGGACCGACCACCCGTCGACGTGCGGCAGCATGAGATCCAGGAGGACCACGTCCGGCTCGAAGGAATGCAGCGCCTCGATGGCGGTCCGGCCCTCGAAGGCCACTTCCACCTCGTAGCCCTCGCTCTCCAAGTTGAACTGCTCGACCCACGCCAGGTCGGCTTCGTCTTCCACGATGAGGACCCGTGCTCGTGCCATCCGCTTGCGCCCCCACGTAGGTCAGGGAGGTACGGGCCGCTCCGAAGGGGTCCGGGGGCCCGGGTGAACCCATACTTATACCCTGTCCGCAGCCCTTCTAACTGTGGACGAATCGGACTCCGTGTTCGCCGTCGACCTCGCCCACCACCTGGGCCTGATATCCCGCCTCCCGGCACGTGTCGACGGCAGCGTTCACCCCATCGGCCGGCACGATCACCACCATCCCGATCCCCATGTTCAGCACGTCGAAGAGATCCCGGGGGGCGACGCCGGCGGCCTCGGCCAGGAACGGGAAGATCGGCGGGGGCGTCCACGTACCGGTGTCGACCCGGGCCCCCAGTCCGTCCGGGAGGGCCCTGGGCAGGTTCTCCGCCCATCCCCCGCCGGTGATGTGGGCGCAGCTCCGGGCCAGCCCGGCGTCTCGGAGAGCGAGCACCACCGGGACGTAGATCGCCGTCGGCTGGAGGAGCTCCTCTCCGAGCGTCCGGCCCAGCGCCGGCACCACATCGTCCAACGAGCGCCCGCCGTCCAGGAGGAACCGCCGGACCAGGGAGAACCCGTTGGCGTGCAGGCCGGTGGAGGGGAGGCCGAGCAGCCCGTCGCCGGCCCGGACCCGGTGTGGGCCGAGGAGCTGCTCCCGCCGGACCGCGCCCACGCAGAACCCAGCCAGGTCGAAGCGGCCCGCGGTCAGGACGCCCGGATGCTCGGCCGTCTCTCCGCCGAGCAGCGCGCACCCGGCCAGCCGGCATCCCTCGGCCACCCCGGCCACGATCGAGGCGACCTCCTCCGGCACCACCACCCCCGTCGCCAGGTAGTCCAGGAAGAACAGCGGCTCCCCGCCCGCGCAGGCCACGTCGTTGGCACACATGGCCACGAGGTCGATGCCCACGGTCTGCAGCCGGCCGGCCAGGCGAGCCACCTCGAGCTTCGTGCCCACGCCGTCGGTGGCCGCCACCAGCAGCCGCCCGTCTCCAAGGTCGAAGAGGCCGGCGAACCCGCCCACGCCGGACACCACCTCGGGCCGGGTGACCCGGGCGGAGATGTCCTTGATCAGCTCCACGGCCCGGTGCCCCGCGCCGAGATCGACTCCGGCCCGGCGGTATGCCTCCTCCCCCGCCGGCGCGCCACCGCCGGGGGAAGGCGTCACAGGCGTTCGAGGACGAACTTGGAAGGCTCGGTGTGGCCGACGTCGACCGGATACTCGCCGTCGAAGCAGGCCCGGCAGAAGGCGTCCTTGGGGGCCCACGTGCTCGACACCAGGGCGTCGAGCGAGAGGTAGGCCAGGGAGTCGGCGCCGACGAAGCGCCGGACCTCGTCGATCGGGCCGCCGGCGGCGATGAGCTCCTGTCGCGTGGACATGTCGATCCCGTAGAAGCACGGCCACCGGATCGGGGGGCTCACGATCCGCAGGTTGACCTCGGTGGCCCCGGCGTCCCGCAGCAGCTGGACGATCTGGCGCGTCGTGGTCCCCCGGACGATGGAGTCGTCCACCACCACCAGCCGCTTGCCCGCGATGGCGTCTGGGAGCGGGTTGAGCTTGAGCTTCACCCCACGCTGTCGGAGCGCGGGAGTCGGTTCGATGAAGGTCCGGCCGATGTACCGGTTCTTGATCAAGCCCTCGCCGTACGGGATCCCGGACTCCTCGGCGAACCCCTGGGCCGCCGAGAAGCCGGTGTCGGGGATCGGGATGACGAGGTCGGCGTCGGCGGGCGCCTCACGAGCCAGCCGACGACCCATCTCCCGTCGGGTGTCGTGGACGCTGCGGCCGTACAGGCGGGAGTCGGCCCGGGAGAGGTACACGAACTCGAAGAGGCACAACGCCGCCCGGGGCGAGGGAGCGAAGCGCAGCGACCGGATCCCCCGATCGTCCAGGGCCACGAGCTCACCCGGCTCGACCTCGCGCACGTAGCTCGCCCCGATGACGTCCAGGGCGCAGGTCTCCGAGGCCAGGCACCAGCCCGAGGGGAGGCGGCCGATGGCCAGCGGGCGGATGCCGTGGGGATCGCGGGCCCCGAACACCGTCCGCTCGTCCATCATCACGAACGAGAACGCCCCCGACAGGGTGGGAAGCACCCGGAGCGCCGCCTCCTCCAGGCCTTGGTCGAGGTGGCGGGCCAGGAGGGTGGCTACCAGGTCCGAGTCGGTGGTGGCGGGACCCCGCCGCCCGGCCTCCGCTGCCAGCTCCGCCGTGTTGACGAGGTTCCCGTTGTGGCCGAGGGCCAGACCCCGTCCCCCGTTGTTCTTGAAGGAGGGTTGAGCGTTGTCCCAGGTGGTCGACCCGGTCGTGGAGTAGCGGGTGTGCCCGATGCAGAGATCGCCCTGGAGGGTCGCCAGCGTCCGTTCCTCGAACACCTGCGACACCAGCCCGAGCTCCCGGTAGACGAGGATGCGCTCGCCGTCCGAGACGGCCATGCCGGCCGATTCCTGTCCGCGGTGTTGAAGGGAGAACAACCCGAAGAAGGTGAGCCTTGCGACGTCCTCCCCAGGGGCCCATACCCCGAAGAGGCCACAGGCTTCGCGCGGGCCTTCCCCTCCCACCGTCGCGATCGTAGCACCCACCTCCGACGATGTTGCCATCGCAGGTCGGCGGGTCACGCGGGGGCGCGCTGGAAGAGGTTGCGCACGACGAAGAACACGTTGGCCGGCCGCTCCGCCAGCCGCCGCATGTACCAGGGGTACCAATGGGTCCCGTACGCGATGAGCGTGCGGACCCGGTAGCCGGCCTCGAGGAGCCGGAACTGATCCGGCTGGCGGATCCCGTAGAGCATCTGGATCTCGTAGGCCGAGCGATCCACCCCGGTCTCCGTGCCCCATCGCTCGATCCGCTCGATCAGGCCGAGGTCGTGGGTGGCCACCGCCAGACGGAGCGATCCGGCCTTCGCCGCGGGAAGGGCCCGCAGGGCCAGGTCGAAGAAGGCCTCGTCCACGTCCCGCTTCCCTCCGACCAGGAGATCCTTCGACTCACGGTAGGCGCCCTTCACCAGCCTGATGCCGGCGTCCGACCGGACGAGCTCGTCGACGTCCCCCCGCGTCCGGCGCAGGTACGCCTGGAGGCACACCCCCACGTTGCGGAACCTTCCACGAAGGTTCCGGTAGATGGCCAGCGTCCCCTCCACGTAGGAGCTTGCTTCCATGTCCACCCAGATCCAGTTCGACCGCTCCTCGGCCCGGGCGGCAAGCCGCGCCAGGTTGCTCTCGGCCAGGGGGCGATCGAGGTCGAAACCGAGGTGGCTGGGCTTGACCGACAGCTCCGTGTCCAAGCCCAGCTCGCTCACCCGGTCGATCACCCGGAGGTAGCGCTGGGTGACCTCCTCCGCGTCCAGGGGGCTGAGCACGTTCTCCCCCAGTTCGGTGACGGTGGTGGGGAGCCCGCGCCGGGCGAACGAGCCGGCCGCGCCGACGGCGTCCTCCACTGCCTCCCCCGGCATGAACCTGCGGACGGCCGCGCGGACGAACCGATACCGGGGCAGCCGTCGGCGGAGCCCCTCGTTCCGCGAGGCCCACAGCAGGGCGGCCCGGGCCATTCCCATCCGCGTCCTCCCCGTCCCGCCCGGGAACCTCAGCCCGAGACGAGGGCGGCGCTCATGAGCCGCGGGATCGTCCCCTCGTACTCGACGAGGGCGTCGGCGAGCGGGACGGCGAAGTGGCCCGTGAACTCGAGCTGCGAGCCGCCGGTCAAGCCGAGCCTCGTCATCGGCACGCCGTGCTCGGCGGCCAGCGCCTCCAGCTCCGACTCCCTCCCGGCACGGCCGGTCACCACGGCGCGGGACGCCGACTCGGAGAACAGGGCGACGTGAGGACCGAGCCCGTCGGAGGGGATGGTGGCGGTGAACCCGACGCCTCCGGCGATGGCGCACTCGGCCAGCCCCACGGCCAGCCCACCGTCGGAAAGGTCGTGGCTCGATGCCAGGAGGTCCCGGAGGGAGCACTCCCGAAGGAACGCGTGGAGCCGGGCCTCGGACTCGAGATCCAGCGAGGGCGGCGTGCCACTCACCGTGCCCAGGACGACCTCGGCGAACTCGCTCCCTCCCAGCTCGGGGAGCGTTCGCCCCAGGAGGTAGATCGTGAGACCCGGGGACGCGAACCCAGGGCGGACGAGCAGGCGGTAGTCCTCCAGCAGGCCGATCATCCCGACCACCGGCGTCGGGTAGATCGCCGAGCCGCCGGACTCGTTGTAGAAGGACACGTTCCCGCCGGTCACCGGCGTGCCCAGCGCGACGCAAGCCTCGGCGATCCCTCGCACCGTCTCGGCGAACGCCCACATCACCTCGGGGCGTTCCGGGTTGCCGAAGTTCAGGCAGTTCGTGATGGCCAGCGGGAGGGCGCCGACCGACGCGACGTTGCGGGCCGCCTCGGCTACCGAATGCGCCCCGCCGAGATAGGGATCGAGGTGGGCGTATCGCCCGTTCCCGTCGGCGGAGACCGCCACCGCCTTGACCGTCCCTTCGATCCGGATCACCGCGGCATCCGCCCCGGGGCCGAAGACGGTCTGGCCCTGGACGATCGAGTCGTACTGCTCGTAGACCCATCGCTTGCCGGCGGCGTTCGCTGACCCGAGCACCTTGTAGAACGCGTCCTCCAACGACGCCGGCAGCGGCCTGCGGACGGGATCGTCGTCTCGAACCTGGTCCAGCCAGCCCGGCCGCTCCATCGGCCGCCGGTACACCGGCCCCTCGTCGGCCAGCGCGCGGGCGGGAACCCGGGCCACGACCTCGTCTTCCGACGTCACCACCATCTCCCCGCCACTCCGAAGGGAGCCGATCGGTCCGGCGGCGATGCCCCATCGCGCGCACACCTCGATGGCGGCCTCCACGTCTTCCGGCCGGACCACGGCGAGCATCCGCTCCTGCGACTCCGAGGTGAGGATCTCGAGGGGCTCCATCCTCGGCTCCCGCAGGGGAACCCGCCCCAGATCGAGCTCCACGCCCAGGCCCAGCCGGGCGGCCGTCTCGGAGACCGCGCAGGTCAACCCGGCGCCGCCCAGGTCTTGGATGCCCTGGAGCAAGCCCCGCGCGGCCAGCTCGAGGCACGCCTCGACCAGCAGCTTCTCGGCGAACGGATCGCCGATCTGGACACTGGGTCTGGACTCGTGCCCATCCGCCTCGAGCGCGCGGGAGGCCAGCACCGAGACGCCGCCGATCCCGTCCCGGCCGGTGAACGCGCCCAGGAGGAGCAGCTCGTCGCCGGCGCTGCCCCTGCGGCCGGACAGCAATCCGTCCACCGGCGCGAACCCGATGCACATCACGTTCACGGTGGGATTGGGGCCATAGCAGGGGGCGAACTTCACCTCACCCCCGACCGTGGGAACCCCGATGCAGTTGCCGTACAGCCCGATCCCGCTCACCACACCGGAGAACACGTAGCGGTTGCGCGGGTCGTCGAGGGGACCGAACCGCAGCGGGTCCAGGAGCGCCGCCGGCCGGGCGCCCATGGACAGCACGTCCCTGATGATCCCGCCCACCCCGGTGGCCGCCCCCTGCACCGGCTCCACGGCGCTGGGGTGCGAGTGCGACTCCATCTTGAACACGCAGGCGACGCCGTCTCCCAGATCCACGGCCCCCGCATCCTGTCCGGGACCGACCAGGACGCGCGGACCTCGAGTGGGGAGGGTTCGTAGGTGCACCTTGCTGGACTTGTAGGAGCAGTGCTCGGACCACATGGCGGCGAACATCGCCAGCTCGCTGTGGTTCGCTTCGCGGCCGAGCTTCTCCGCGATCAGGTCGAACTCGGGATCGGTGAGCGCCAGCCGCCGGTGCAGCGGCGCCTCCGCCGTCACGCCGGGACCCGCTGGCCCGCCGCCGTGAGCAGCCACTGGAAGACGTGGTGGCCGCCGGTGGGGCCCAGGTCGGGGTCCACTGCGTGCTCCGGATGGGGCATCAGCCCGAGGACGTTCCCGGCCCGGTTCCGGAGGCCGGCGATCCCGTGGGCGCTCCCGTTCGGGTTGAAGCGTTCGTCCAGCGAACCGTCGGGGGCGCAGTAGCGGAACGCCACCGTGCCCTGCTCCTCGATGGCCGCCAGGTCGTCCGGGGAGGCCACGAACTGGCCCTGCCCGTGCTTGATCGGCACCTCGAGGACCTCGCCGCCGTCCCCCTCCGCTCGCATGTGCACCCAGCGGCAGACGAAGGAGAGGGACCGGTTCCGGATGAGGGCCCCGGGCAGCATGCCCGCTTCGCACAGTGCCCAGCACCGGTCCGCCCGCCTCGGCGAACTCGCGCACCGCCGTCATCACCGGGGCGAACCGGGCGATGGCGCCCGTCCGGAGATAGTCGCCGTAGGAGAATCCTCCTGGCAGGATGATCGCGTCGGCGTCGGCGATGCCGGCGTCCCCGTGCCAGACGGGCACCGGCTGGCCCCCCATCACGGCCACCGCCCGGAGGGCGTCGCGGTCGTCGAGCGAGCCGGGGAACGTCACCACTCCCACGCGCGGCTTCACGGCTCTGCTCCGTGTCCCGGCAGGATCCGGAACTCCTCGATGACCGGGTTGGCCAGGAAGCGACGGGCCATCTCCTCCACCTCCGCCCGGGCCGTCGCTTCGTCGTCCGACTCCAGGACCAGCTCGATGTGCTTCCCCACCCGGACCTCGGACACGCCGTTCCAGCCAAGGGTGGGAAGGGCGTCGAGGATCGCCTTGCCCTGAGGATCCAGGAGACCCTCCTTCAGCGTGACCACGACCTCGAAGCGGAACTTCACCCCGTCGCTCCCATGCGGGCGAGATACAGGCCGAACGCCTCTCCGGTGAGGCGTTCGTACGCCTCGCGATACCGGGCGGCGGTCTGCTCGATCACATCATCCGGCAGGTCCGGGGGCGGCGGCTCGTGGTCCCACCCGCTCGCGTCGAGCCAGTCCCGGACGTACTGCTTGTCGAACGACGGCTGGGCATGCCCCGGCTCGTAGCGATCGGCCGGCCAGAATCGGGACGAGTCGGGCGTCAGCACCTCGTCGATCAGGATCAGGTCCCCCTCGGCGAACCCGAACTCGAACTTGGTGTCCGCCACCACGATCCCCCGGGCGAGCGCCTGTCCCGCGGCGAGCTCGTACAGAGACAGGGTGAGCTCCTTGAGCCGCTCGGCCAGCCCCCGCCCGACCCGGTCGGCCATCTCCTCGAGGGTGATGTTCACGTCGTGGCCGGTTACCTCCTTCGTGGCCGGAGTGAAGATGGGCTCGGGGAGGCGATCGGACTCGGTGAGCCCTCGGGGGAGGCCGATCCCGCACACCCGCCCCGACTCTCGATACTCCTTCCACCCCGATCCCGCCAGGTAGCCCCGGGCGACGCATTCGATCGGGACCACCTGGGCCCGCCGCACCAGCATGGCCCGTCCCGCCAGCCAGTCGGTGTCCTGGCGGAAGGGCTCCGGGAAGGACGTGGCCTCCGAAGAGATCAAGTGGTTCCGGACGATCCCGGACGTGCGCTCGAACCAGAACAGCGACAGGCCGGTCAGCACCCGGCCCTTGTCCGGGATGGTCTGGGGGAGCACGACGTCGAAGGCCGAGATCCGGTCCGTGGCCACCATCAAGAGATCGGGCCCGGCCTCGAAGATGTCCCGGACCTTCCCTCGCGCGTGCAGGTCGACTCGCGGCATCTACCCCTCCCCTGGGAGCGGGCCGGCCGGGGAAGGCGATGGCTCGGCCACGTCGATCTTCTCCAGTCTCGCAAAGACCGTGTCCAGATGGCGAACGAAGGGTCCGAGCTCGAACAGCTTCCAGAACTCATCCCTGGTGAACAGGCCGGCCGGTTCGACCGTCGACCAGACCGCCTCGCGGAAATGGGCCCCTCGATCCCAGGACTCGGCCGCGGCGCGCTGCACCACGGCGTAGGCCTCGTCGCGAGACATCCCCCGATCCACCAGGGCCAGCAGCACCTTCTGGGAGAAGAACACCCCGCCCGTGGAGTCCAGGTTCGCCCGCATCCGGTCCGGGAACACCTGCATCCCCTCGGTCACCGTGGTGGTGAGATGAATCATGTAGTCGAGGGCGATGGTCGAGTCCGGAAGGATGACCCGCTCGACGCTGGAGTGGGAGATGTCCCGCTCGTGCCACAGGGCGACGTCCTCAAGGGCGGCCTGGAGATTCGCTCGGACCAGGCGGGCCAGCCCGCAGATCCGCTCCGAGAGGATCGGGTTCCTCTTGTGGGGCATCGCGCTCGATCCCTTCTGGCCGGCCCGGAAGGGTTCCTCCACCTCCCGGACCTCGGTGCGGGCCAGATGGCGGACCTCCAGCGCGACCTTCTCCAGCGTGGCCGCGGTCGAGGCGAGCGCCCACACGAACTCGGCGTGAACGTCCCGGGAGATCACCTGGCTGGCCGCCTCCGCTGGCCGCAGGCCGAGCTCGGAGCAGACGTACTCCTCCACCGCCGGATCCACCCCCGCGTAGGTGCCGACCACGCCGGAGAGCTTCCCCACGCCGACCGCGTGGCGGGCCCGGCGGAGCCGGTCGCGGTCGCGATCGAGCTCGAAGGCCCACAGCGCCACCTTGTGGCCGAAGGTGGTCGGCTCGGCGTGCACGCCGTGGGTCCGGCCGATGCACAGGGTGTCGCGATGCTCCAGCGCCCGGCGCTTCACCACCCACAGCAGGCCCTCCAGACGGGCCAGCAGCTGGTCGGCCGCGTCCCGCAGTTGCAGGGCCAGCCCCGTGTCGAGCAGGTCACTGGAGGTCAGACCGAAGTGGATCCATCGCCCGGCCGGACCGATCGGCTCCGCCGCCGCCTGGACGAACGCGGCGACGTCGTGGTGGGTGGTCTCCTCGATCTCGGAGATCCGCTGAGAGGTCGGGGTCACGGCCTTCGCTCGGATCTCGTCCAGATCGCGCTGGGGGATCCGGCCCAGCCGGGCCCATCCCTCGCACGCCAGAATCTCGATCCGCATCCAGTGGGCGAGCTTGGTCTCCTCGGCCCACACCGTGGCCATCTGGGGGAGCGTGTACCGGGGGATCACGACGGATGCAGACGTGGGCGCGAGCGCAGGTGCGAGCCCGGCGTCCTCATGGTTTGAACCCCTCCGCCAGCGAGTCCTTGAACTCGTAGATCTTCGCCCGCACCTCCGGATCCCGGACCGCGATGATCTGGGCCGCCAGGATGGCGGCGTTGATGGCCCCGTCGATCGCCACCGTGGCCACGGGCACGCCCTTCGGCATCTGGACCGTCGAGTACAACGCATCCATCCCGCTCAGCTTGGATCCCGACAGGGGCACGCCGATCACCGGGAGGGCCGTGCGAGCGGCCACGGCCCCGGCCAGGTGGTTGGCCATCCCCGCCCCGCAGATCAGGCACACCATCCCCCGCTCCTCGGCCGTCCGAGCGAACTCATCGACGAGGTCGGGGCTCCGGTGGGCGGAGATCACCCGCATCTCGAAGGGGATGCCGAACCGCTGGAGGATCGCCGTGGTCTGCTGCATGACGGGGAGGTCCGACGCAGACCCCACCAGGACCCCGACCAGCGGGGTCTCCCCGCTCGCCGGGTCCAGATCCGATGGCTGGTCCCTCACGCCTCCCCCCGCGCCGGCCCGGCCGCGATGTCCCCGCGATACCTCATGCCGTCGAACGCGATCCGGGAACATGCCTCGTAGGCGCGGGCGCGGGCGTCCTGATGGTTCTTGCCCATCGCAGTCACGGTCAGCACCCTCCCCCCGGACGTGACCACTTTACCGTCCCGCGCCGCGGTCCCCGCGTGGAACACCTGCACGCCGGGGAGGGACGCGGCCTCGGCCAGCCCGGAGATCTGCTCCCCGGCGTGGACCGGGCCGGGGTAGCCGCGAGATGCCACCACCACGCCGACACAGGCTTCTTTCGTCCACCTCACCTTGTAATGGGAAAGGTTGCCTTCCAGGCACGCGAGCATCAGCTCGGGGAGATTGGCCACCAGCCTGGGCAGCACGACCTGGGCCTCGGGGTCCCCGAACCGGCAGTTGAACTCGAGGACCCGAGGCCCCTCCTCGGTGACCATGAGCCCCGCGTAGATGACCCCTCGGTATCGGATGCCTTCCGCGTCCAGGGCCTCCACCGTCCGTCCCAGGATCGAGGATCCGATGCCCCGCTCCGTGGCCGAACCGGTCGCCGGGACCGGACTGTACGCTCCCATGCCTCCCGTGTTCGGGCCCTGATCC
Source organism: Actinomycetota bacterium (assembly GCA_005885015.1). GTDB lineage: Bacteria > Actinomycetota > UBA4738 > UBA4738 > UBA4738 > AC-52. The sequence continues at coordinate 17,707 of VAYG01000002.1, forward strand.
CCGTCCTCAGCTCGCTTGTAGTCCCTGGCCAGGGCGAGCGGGAGGACGAACTTGCCGTCGGTCAGGGCCATCGCAGAGACCTCGTACCCGCGGAGATGTTCTTCGACGAGCACCCGCAGGCCGGCGTCGCCGAACACTCGACGGACCAGGCTGGCCTCGAGGGCGGCCCGAGCGTCGTCCTGGTCAGCGGCCACGACCACGCCCTTCCCGCCGGCCAGGCCGTCGGCCTTCACCACATAGGGCGGGGAGAGCTCATCCAGGAACGCGGTCGCCGCGTCGACGTCCTCGAACGTCCGCGAACGCGGCGCCGGGATCCCGTGCCGCTCGCACAGGTCGCGGGCCCACGCTTTCGAACCTTCCAGCCTGGCCGCCTCGCGGGTCGGCCCGAACGCGAGCATACCCCTCGCCTCCATCTCGTCGACGAGGCCGGCCACCAGCGGTGCTTCCGGCCCGATCACGGCGAGGTCGATGGACTCCCGCTCGACGAACTCGACCAGCCCGGGGATGTCGCCGGCCGCCACCGGGACCAGCGTGGCCAGCTCGCCGATCCCAGCGTTCCCGGGAGCGGCGTACAGACGATCCACCGACGCGCTCTGGGCCAGCCGCCAACAGAGGGCGTGCTCCCGTCCGCCTCCCCCCACGACCAGGACCCTCACGCGGGCCGCCGGTGCCGGGCGACTTTGCCGACCTCGAGTGTCTGTTCCCGGTCGGGGCCGATCGATACGTGCCGGACGGGGACGCCCGCGAGCTCCTCGATCCGAGCGACGTAGGCGCGGGCGGCCCCGGGAAGGTCCTGGAAGCGCCGGACGTCCTCCAGCTCCTCCTGCCACCCGGGGAGGGACTCATAGACCGCCTCGGCCTTGTGGAACAGCGTCTGGTGGGGCGGCATGTCCTCGTATCGGCGCCCCCCCGCACGGTACGCGGCGCAGATCCGCACCTGGGGCAGCCCCGAGAGCACGTCGAGCTTGGTGAGGAAGAGCTCGGTGAGCCCGTTGATCCGGACGGCGTAGCGAAGGAGCACCGCGTCGAACCACCCACACCGTCTCGACCGGCCGGTGGTGGTGCCGACCTCCCGGCCCTTCTCCCGCATCTGCCGGCCCGCCGTCGACACGTCCTCGGTGGGGAAGGGCCCGGACCCCACCCTTGTCACGTACGCCTTGGTCACGCCGATCACGTCGTCGATCTCCTTCGGGCCGAGGCCTGACCCGGTCAGCGCTCCCCCGGCCACCGGGTTGGAGGAGGTCACGAAGGGATAAGTCCCGTGGTCGAGGTCCAGGAGCGTGCCCTGGGCGCCCTCCAGCAGCACCCGCCGGCCGGCCCTCAGCGCCCCGTAGAGCAGTGCGCCGGTGTCCGTGATGTGCGTCCCCAACCGCTCTCCGTAGCGGAGGTAGTCGCGGGCGATCGAGTCCCCGTCCAGTGGGAGGCGGTTGTAGACCCTCGTCAGGACCAGGTTCTTCTCCTTGAGGACGAGGTCGAGCTTCTCCCGGAAGATCTTCGGGTCGGTGAGGTCCTGGACCCGGAGGCCGATGCGGGCGGCCTTGTCCGCGTAGGCGGGCCCGATCCCTCGCCGCGTGGTCCCCAGCTTGTGCTTGCCGAGGAAACGCTCGGTGACCTTATCGAGCTCCAGGTGGTACGGCATGATGAGGTGGGCGTTCCCCGACAGCGCCAGGCGGGAGGGGTCGATCCCCCGCTCGGCCAGGGCGTCCATCTCTTCCAGCAGGACCTTGGGGTCCACGACCACGCCGTCGGCGATCACCGGCGTGACGCTCGGGTACAGGATGCCGGAAGGGATCAGGTGGAGCTTGAGCAGCCGTCCCCCGGCCAGCACTGTGTGCCCGGCGTTGTTGCCGCCCTGGTAGCGGACGACGAAATCGCTGCGAGCCGCGAGGAGATCGGTGGCCTTGCCCTTTCCCTCGTCCCCCCACTGCGTTCCGATCAGGATGGTCGCCGGCACGGGCGGATTGTATCGAGGAGGGCCTTCCGGCCCGGCGAGGGGCTAGCGCTCGATCCGGAACCGGATCCGGACGTGCGTCTGGTACTCCTTGATCTTGTCGCCGTCGACGACCGCCGAGGTCTCGAGCACCTCCATCGCCTCGATGCCACGAAGGGTCTTCGCCGCCTCGGCCAGGGCTTGGGCAGCGGCGTCCCGCCAGGACTCGGTGGACACTCCGACCAGGTCGATCGTCTTGATGACGGCCATCGCCCCTCCTTCTGCAGTGTCGGCTGTCGCCGCGTGGCTGGAACTCTAGCCTCTCGGGCCCCCCGCCGCCCCACCGGATTCCCTAACCTTGGGAGGCGCGAGGTGGGTAGAGTCTCGTGCGCGGCCATCGGAACGTCGCCTCGAGGGAGGAAGCCATGGAGGAGCTGGAGCGATCGGCGCGGGCCCTGGTTGCCCCCGGCAAGGGGATCCTGGCGGCCGACGAGAGCAGCGGCACGATCAAGAAACGGTTCGACTCGATCGGCGTGGAGTCCACCGAGGAGAACCGCCGGGCATACCGGGAGATGCTGTTCACCACGCGGGGGATGGAGGAGTTCATCAGCGGCGTGATCCTCTTCGACGAGACGATCCGGCAGTCGAACGCCGACGGGGTGCCCTTCACCAAGCTCCTCGACGGGGCCGGGGTCATCTCCGGCATCAAGGTCGACACGGGCGCGAAGCCCCTGGCGGGGTTTCCGGGCGAGACCGTGACCGAAGGACTGGACGGTCTGCGCGACCGGCTGGCCGAACACCACGAGCTGGGCGCGCGGTTCACCAAGTGGCGCGCCGTGATCACCATCGGGGAGGGCATCCCCACCCAGACCTGCATCGACGCCAACGCGGAGGGACTGGCCCGCTTCGCCGCCCTGTCCCAGGAGGCCGGACTGGTCCCGATCGTGGAGCCCGAGACACTGATGGACGGCGACCACACGATCGACCGCCACTACGACGCCACGCGGCGAACCCTGGAGGCATTGTTCGACCGCTTGTTCGCCCACAGGGTGGACCTGGCGGGGACCCTGCTCAAGACCAACATGGTGCTGTCGGGGAAGTCGGCTCCCGAACAGGCGGGAGTGGAGGAGGTGGCGCGATGGACGCTCCGCGTTCTCCGGGAGACCGTTCCCGCGGCCCTTCCCGGGATCGTCTTCCTGTCCGGGGGCCAGACCGATGAGGCGGCCACCGCCCACCTCTCCGAGATGAACAGGATCGGCGACGTCCCCTGGGAGCTGTCGTTCTCCTACGGCCGAGCGCTGCAGGCGCCGGCCCTGAAGGCCTGGGGCGGGAAGCCCGGGAATCTCGAGGCGGGGAGCGGGAGCTACACCCCGGACATGGAGCGGGCCGCCTGAGGGGATCCGGCTACGAGGACGCGGCCCGGTCCGGCACCTCGGAATTGCGTTCGGTGGCGAGCCGCGACAGCCCGATGAAGGTCAGCGTGATGATGACGGTGAGCGCGGCGGTGGCCAGCCCGACCCGCTCGGCGAGCGTCCGGACCAGGTGGACGCACACGTCGTCGGGCGGGCCCGCGGGGAGGTCGGGGTCGAGGACCGGCGCCGCGCAGACGCCCGCCCCGGAAAGGGCGGCAGCCGCCGTCACCACCGCCCCGACGGTGACGGCCGAGAGCGCGACGATCACCGAGGTCCGCCGCCACGACTGCCGGGGCGAGGGCTCGACCACCTTCGTCACTCCCGCTCGAACGGGTTGGTCGGCTCGAGGATCTGGACGCTGACCGGGTCCGCTTCCTTGGCGAATCGCTCGGCGTCGGCGGGGCTCCCGACCACGAACCCGTAGTGCATGGGCACGGCGATCCGCGGCCCGATCGCCTTCGCCAGCCCTGCCGCCTCCGGGGGCTCCATGGTGTAGTGCCCTCCGATGGGCAGGAAGGCGACATCGGCCCGGATGGAGGAGAGCTCGGGGACGTGGTCCGTGTCACCCGCGTGGTAGTAGGTGTTCGTCCCCAGAGTCAGGATGTAGCCGACCCAGTTGTTCGACGGGGGATGGAAGTCGCGGCGCTCCTCGACGATGTTATAGGCGGGGACGGCCTGGGCCTTGATCCCTCCAACGTCGATGGAGTCGCCCGGCTTGGCCACCGTCACATCGCCGGACAGGTCACGGGCCACATCGGCCGGGGCGACGATCCTGGTGCCCTGCTTGCTGACCTTCTCGATGTCCTCCGGAGAGAAATGGTCGGAGTGCGCGTGGGTGATGAACAGGACGTCGGCGGGGACGTCGGTGGTGACCCCCCAGGGGTCGATGTAGACGGCGACCCCATCCCCACGCCACAGGAACGCCGACTGACGGAACCACGTGAACCGGTCGAGCATCGCTCCTCCTCGCAGCTCGGGCGATCCCTGGATACCGGGTCCATCAGCCTACCCGAGCGGTGCTGTCGCCACACACGGAACTGCTGCTGGACGACCCCCTGAAGGACCCCGCGGGTCACCCGATCCCTCCTGATAGGCTCGCCTCCCGCCATGGACCACCTGGAAACGGCCGGCCCCGGACCCCGCCGGCCGGCCTCGCAGCGGCGAGCTGTCATCTCGCTCCTCCGTCGGAACAGGGACTTCCGAATGCTGTTCCTGGCCCAGGTGGTCTCGTTCACCGGCGACTGGTTCCTGTTCGTGGCGCTGGCGGGGCTGGTGTTCGACCTGACCCACTCCCCCGGGCTGGTGGCCGCCGTCTACGCCTCGCTCACCGTGCCGTTCGCGTTCTTCATGTTCGTTGGCGGGCCGCTGGCCGACCGCCTCAACCGGCAGGCCCTGATGATCGTGGCCGACGTGATCCGGGGATTCCTCGCCCTGGGGTTCTTCCTCGTCCATCGGACCTCGGAAGTGTGGCTGGTCTACGTGCTGGCAGGGGCGATCACCGCGCTCGGCGCCGTGTTCGAGCCGGCCTCCATGGCGGCCATCCCCAATCTGGTCGACCGGGAGGACCTGGCCACGGCCAATGTGATGGCCGGGGCGACCTGGGGGACCATGCTGGCGATTGGCTCGGCGATCGGCGGGCTCGTCGTGGCGGGGTTCGGACGCGGCGCGGGCTACATCGGCGACGCTGCCTCGTTCCTGCTCTCGGCGTCTCTCATCACCCGGATCCGCCGCCCCTTCGCCGAGCCCCGGGAGCCCCATCAGGAACACCCCGGGCTGTTCGAGGCCACCCGGGAGGCTGTCCGGTACGCGCGGAGGGACCACCGGGTGCTGGCCATGCTCACGGTGAAGGGCGGGTTTGGCCTCGGCGGCGGCGTGGTCGCCCTGCTCCCCGTCCTGGCCTTCACCGTGTACGGGACCAAGGACTGGGGGACGGGGGTGCTCTACGGCTTCCGTGGGCTGGGCGTCCTGGCCGGCCCGTTCCTGGCCCGGCGGTTCATCGGGGACGAGGACCTGGTGGGGTTGTTCT
>VAYG01000003.1 GCA_005885015.1 Actinomycetota bacterium
TGCCGCGCACATCTGGGCCGCGGCCGCGTAGATGTCCTCGAATCCGATCACCACCAAGGAACGGGCCGCCGGGCTCTCGACGAGGTGCACCCTGGCTTCCAAGACCGTGACGCAGGTGCTCTCCGTCCCCACCAGGGCGTACGCGAGGTTGAAACCCTTCTCGGGCAGGAGGCCGTCGAGGTTGTAGCCGGAGACCCGCCGAGGGAACTCGTGGAACCGGCTCCGGACGAGGTCGGCGTTGCGGTCCCGGAGGTGCCGCAGCATCCCGTAGATCTCGCCCCGCCTTCCGCCTTCCGCGACGATCCGCTCCAGCTCGTCTTCGCTGGTCGGCCCGACCCTCATCCGAAGCCCGTCGTAGGTGAGCACCTCCATCTCGGCCACGTTGTGGGCCATGCGGGGGCCGGCTCCGTAGAACTCCGACATGATCGAGTAGTTGCCGCACGCGTTGTTCCCGATCATTCCGCCGATCGTGCAGTGGTCGTGCGTGGACGGGGTGGGACCGAACGTCACCCGCGGCTCGGCCGACTCCCCGAGGTTGCGGAGGTCGTCGAGGATCGTGCCGGGCTCGACCCGGGCCAGCTTGCGGTCGCGGTCGATGTCCAGGATCCGGTTCAGATACTTGGAGAAGTCGATGATCACCGCGGTGTTGCAACATTGCCCGGCCAGGCTGGTGCCCCCTCCCCTCGACAGGATGGGCGCGTCGTGATCACGGCAGACCTCGACCGTGGCGAGGACGTCGTCGAGCGACTTGGGGATCACCACACCGATGGGGAGCTGTCGATAGTTCGACGAGTCCGTCGAGTAGATCGCCCGTGTTCCGGGGTCGAACCGGACCTCACCCTCGACCGTCTTGCGGAGCCTGGCCTGAAGGCCCCCGACATCCACGTCAGGAGAACGCTTCACCGTGGTGGCCACGTCAGGACTTCAGCTGCTCGATCTTGTCCCGAAACAGCGTGGCGGCGATGGTGGCCCGCCGCGGCGTACCCTTGAGGAAGGACTCGGCGAACCCCTTCGCCTCTTCGTACCGCACCTTCGCCGGCATGGGCGGCTCGTCGGGGTTCACCATGACGTCCACCAGGGCAGGCCCGTCGTGGTCCAGGGCGTCCCCGATCGCGGGCTCGACGTCCCCGGGCTTCTCCACGCGGATCCCCAAGCCCCCGCATGCCTCCGCCCACCCGGCGAACTCCATGGGGCGGTCGAAGCGGACTCCGTACTCAGGGTATCCCAGGGCCATCTGCTCCCACAGGATCTGGCCCAGCAAGCCGTTGTTGCAGACGACGACCTTGATGGGCAGGCCGTGCCACACGGCCGTGTGGAACTCCGCCATCAGCATGGCGAACCCGCCGTCGCCGACGAAGGCGATGCACTGGCGGGCCGGAAACGCCACCTGAGCGGCGATCGAGTATGGGAGGCCGGGCGCCATGGTGGCCAGGTTTCCTGAGAGGTAGAACTGCCGGCCGCCCCGGATGGTGAAGTGGCGCGCGGCCCACGTTGCGATCGTGCCCGAGTCGCTGGTCAGGATGGCGTCGTCGGATGCCAGGCGGTCGATCACGCTCATCAGGTACTGGGGCATGATCGGCTCTCGCTCTCCGTCTGCCAGGGCCGCCATGTCCCGGTCCCACTCCTTCCGCCCCTCTTGCGCCTTCTCCAGGAAGCGCCGGTCTTCCTTCCGCTGGAGTAGCGGGATCAGCTCCTGGAGCGTGTCCTTCGCGTCGCCGACCAGAGGCACCTCGACCGGCATCCGGTTGCCCACCCGGGCTCCATCGAGCTCGATCTGCACGGCCCGGGCCTTCTCGGGGAGGAACCGCGTGTACGGGAAGTTGGTGCCGACCAGCAGCAGGGTGTCGCACCCGTCCATCGCTTCCTCCGACGGTCGGGTGCCGAGGAGCCCGAGACCGCCGATGGAGAGCGGGTGGTCGTCCGGGATGACGGCCTTTCCGGGAAGGGATTTGATCACCGGAGCTCCCAGGAGCTCCGCGGCGGCGGCGACCTCGTCCCGGGCGTGCAGCGCGCCGACGCCCGCCAGGACCGCGACCTTCCTGCCCTCGTTGAGCACCCGAGCGGCACTCTGGAGGTCCTCTGGCCGGGGGACCACCCGGGGGGGAATGTAGACGGGAGCCGTGGCCGGGGTCCGGGCCGTCCCCAGGCCGCCCTCGTACGGCTTCTCGTCGGCCGGGGCCTCCTGCATGTCCACGGGGAAGGTCAGGTGGGACACGCCCTTGCGGGACAGCGCGGTCCGCACGGCGATGTCCACCAGCGCCGGGATCGACACGGGCACCACCAGCATCTGGTTGTAGACGCACAGGTCCATGAACACTCGGTCGAGATGGACCTCCTGCTGATATTCCGTTCCGAGCTGGGACGTCGACTGGACCCCGGTAATGGCCAGGACCGGGGCGTGGTCGAGCTTGGCGTCATACAACCCGTTGATGAGGTGCAGGCCGCCTGGGCCCGAGGTCGCCAGGCAGACCCCGAGGCGCCCGGTCGCCTTCGCGTAGCCGGTCGCCATGAACGCGGCCGACTCTTCGTGATGGACCAGGAAGAACCGGACCCGGTCCTGGTGACGGCGAAGCCCCTCCATGATGCCGTTGATGCCATCGCCGGGAAGGCCGAATACCGTATCCACGCCCCAATCGGCGAGCCGCTCGACTAGGAGCTCAGAGGCGATCTTCTTCATGGCCGCTCCTCTTCCGATGCGGGATGGCTGGTGAGGCAACCGTGCGGACACGCGCCGGCACTGCCCTTGCGGCGGTTCATTCCCGGGCCATGCGGCGCCAAACGGACGGGCGGGGCGAAGGTCGAACGGCTAGCGGCCGGAGGCCTTCCAGTCCTCCTCGTCCACCCAGCTCAGGTCCTGGGCGAAGTCGAGGGTCCTGGTGACCTCGGCCAGGGGCCCGGGCTCCGCGAGGAACCACCCCTGGCCGCACATGACTCCCATGGCCCGAAGAGTGTCCGCCTGGGCACGGGTCTCGATGCCTTCGGCGCTCACCGTCGCCCCGATCTCCTGGGCGAACGACAGCAGGGAGGTCACCAGGGACCGGCGGATCGGATCCTTGTCGATGTCGCGGGTGAGCGAGATGTCGAGCTTGATGATGTCGGGGAGCAGGCGGTGCAGCCGGGCCAGCGAGCCGATCCCGGCCGTCGTGTCGTCGATGGCCACCCTGGCCCCCCGGCGGCGGAGCTCGTCGATGGCCTCCCTGAGATGAGCGGTCTTGTCATCGAGCGCGCGCTCCGGGAGCTCCAGGACCACGCGACCGCCCAGTCGCTCGTCGAGGAGCGCCGCGAAGCGAGGAGATACCAACGTGTCCGGTGACACGTTGATCGACAGATAGGCGGTCTGCGGAAGGCTCTCCAGCTGGGCCAGCGCCGCAGCCACGGCCAGCAGCTCGAGATCCGTCCGCAGCCCCACCAGGGCGGCGTCGGCGAACCACGAGGCCGGCGATCGCTGCGGCTCCGTGCCGAACCGGGCCAGCGCCTCCATCCCGATGATGGTGCCGTCATGGAGGTCCATGATCGGCTGGAACACGACGGAGAGGGCTCCCTCCGCCAGCACGCTCCTGATCCGCTCGGCCTCGAGCCGATCCTTCTCGGACTCGATCTGCTCACGCTCCACTTCGTCGGCGGCCAGCCGGGCCAGAACCTGGACGAATTTGAGGTCCCGGTCTCCAAGCCACGGCGCCGCGCGATGGGACATGCACTCCAGCACCCCGAACACCCGTCCCTCGGAGAACTTGACCGGCGCTCCGATGTATCCGCCGACGCCCCACCGCCGGGTCATGGGGAGCCCGGCCACCCGCAGGTCAGCGGCCGCGTCGGGGATCGGGCTGGTGATGCGGCCGTCCAGGACCAGCTGGGCGAAGGATTCCTCCAGGGGGAGCTCCTGTCCGACCCCGATCCGAAAGGACCGCGTGTCCCCCACGGCCGCGCAGATGATCTCCTTGGCCCCCGAGACCTCCCCCAGGAGGCACACGTCCATGTGGAGCCTGCCCGAGGCCGCCGAAAGGATCCGGCCGAGGGCGTGGCGAGACCGCTCGGCCGCTACCGTGGCGAGCTCACGCAGGGCCTCGTCTCCAGGGGCCCGCTTGGACCGGTCGCGTTCGGACACACCTGCCTCCGCAGGTTCAGCCACGCTATCTTCAGGCCACGCTACGACGGCATCCGCCCCTGTCAACGGGCGATCGACCCGGGGACGCCTGAGGCCAGGCTAGGCCCCCCGTCGTATGAGGCATCCTCTAGGAGCGCTCCGGGGATCCGGAGCGGGGGATCGGAGGGAGGGGGGCTCCGGGCGTGCCGCCGGCGCTCGGGTAGGTTCATGATCTAGTCGACCGGGCCGATGCCACCGGCAGAGGGCCCGGGAAGGAGCGCGGTGAGGCTGGAGGAACGGTTCCTGGACGCCGCGAACGGCGAATCCGAGCGGATCGGCCGGTTCTTGGCCGACCTCGTCTCCACCCCAAGCCTGTCCCGGCGCGAGAACGCCGTCGTCCAGCGCATCGGTGAGGAGATGTCGGCGCTCGGCTACGACGAGGTCGTGATCGACGACTTCGGCAGCGTGGTGGGCCGTATCGGGGACGGCCCCGTGCACATCGTGTTCGACTCGCACATCGACACGGTGGACGTGGGCGATCCCGCCTCGTGGCGGACCGATCCCTTCCGGGCCACCATCGAAGGCGGCGTGCTGTTCGGCAGAGGAGCGTCCGACAACAAGGCCGCCACCGCGGCCATGGTTCACGGGGCGGCCCTGATCAAGCGGCTTGGGGTCGACGCCTCCCGGTTCACCCTGCACGTCGTGGGCACGGTTCAGGAGGAGGATTGCGACGGCCTGGCCCTGGAGTACCTGTTGAAGAACGCGATCCCCGGAGCGGAGGTGGTGGTCCTGGGAGAGGCGACCAACCTCGACGTCTACCGCGGTCACCGCGGCCGGGCAGAGTTCGCCGTCCACACCCGGGGCCGGGCGGCCCATGCGTCGGCCCCCGACCGGGGCGTCAACGCGATCTACCGGATGCAGCCCATCATCGAACAGATCGAGCGGCTGAACGGCCAGCTGGCCTCCGATCCCTTCCTGGGCAAGGGGACGATCGTGCTCTCCAAGATCGAGGCGCAGACGCCCTCGCTGAACGCCGTGCCGGACGGGTGCACGATCTACCTCGACCGCCGGCTGACCATCGGAGAGGATGTGGAATCGGCCAGCGCCGAGCTCGAATCCCTCGAGGCCGTCCGGAAGGGCGAAGCCACGGTGGAGCTGCTCTCCTATCACGGGACCGCGTACACCGGCCTGACCCTGTCCATCGACAAGTACTTCCCGACCTGGGTCATCTCGGAGGGACATCCAGCCGTGCAGGCAGGGGTGGAAGCAGCCCGCACGTCGCTCGGGCGAACCCCCAAGGTCGGGCGGTGGGTCTTCTCCACGAACGGAGTGTCCAGCGCGGGGAGGCTCGGCATCCCGACGATCGGGTTCGGCCCGGCGAACGAGGTCTACGCGCACACGGCGGAGGACCAGTGCCCGCTGGACCACCTGCCGCTCGCCGCGGCGTGGTACGCGGCCTTCCCCGACGCCTACCTCGCCGTCTCCGGCCGGGGCGGCGGATAGGGCGGGCCGGCCATGGACTTCACTCTCAACGGCAGCCCCGTCTCCATCGAGGTGCGGGAGGGGGCCACCCTCCTCGAGCTGCTCCGGGAGGGGTGCGGCCTCACCTCAGTGAAGGACGGGTGCGCGCCGGAGGGTTCCTGCGGCGCCTGCACGGTGCTGATGGACGGGAAGGCGGTGGTCTCCTGCGCCCAACCCGCGGCCCGGGCCGCGGGCCGGTCCATCAGCACCCAGGAAGGGTTGACTCAGGAGCAGCGAGACCGATGGGGGGACTCCTTCGTGGCCAGCGGCGCCTCCCAGTGCGGGTTCTGCTCCCCCGGCATCGTGATGAAGGCCGAGGCCCTCCTGGCCAAGAACCCCAACCCCGGCCGGGACGAGATCGCCCGGGCCCTCGCCGGGAACCTCTGCCGCTGTACCGGGTACGTGAAGATCATCGATGCCGTCCGGCTCGCCGCGGCCGCGGCCCGCGGCGAGCCCCTTCCGTCTCCGGAGCGCAGCGGTCGGGTCGGCTCGCGAACCGCCAGGTACCAGGGACGGGAGCTGGCCCTCGGAGACAAGCCCTATGTCAACGACCTTCGTGCGCCCCGTCTGCTGCACGGCGCGATCCGGTTCTCCGACCACCCTCGGGCCAGGGTCCTTCGGATCGACACCTCGAAGGCCGAGACGCATCCGGGGGTCGTGGCGGTGGTGACGGCGCGAGACGTGCCGGGTGAGCGTCAGCAAGGGCTGATCACCAAGGACTGGCGGCAGTTCGTCGCGGAAGGGGAAGTCACCAGCTACGTCGGCGACGTGCTGGCCGCCGTGGCCGCGGAGACCCGGGTCGCCGCCCGCGAGGCCGCCGGGTTGATCGACGTCGAGTACGAGGTTCTCGAGCCGGTGGTCGATCCGGTGGCCGCCATGGAGCCGGCGGCGCCGCAGCTCCAGTCGAACGGAAACCTCCTATCGGTGTCCAAGGTGAAGCGCGGCGATGTGGATGCCGCCCTTGCCGCGGCGACCCACGTGGTCACCGAGAGGTTCCACACCCAGTTCGTCGAACACGCCTTCCTGGAGCCGGAGTCCTGCCTCGCTGTCCCTGACCCCGAGCCCGGGATCGCCCTGCACTTCTATTCGCAGGGCCAGGGCGTATGGGACGACCGCCGGCAGATCGCTTCGTTCCTGGCCATGCCGGAGGAGAAGATCCGGGTCACGCAGGTAGCGAACGGCGGGGCGTTCGGGGCGAAGGAGGACCTGAACGTCCAGGGGCAGGCCTCGCGGCTGGCGGTGGCGTCCGGCCGGCCCGGGCTGCTCACCCTCTCCCGATCGGAGAGCATGCGGTTCCACGCCAAACGCCACCCTATGCACCTCACCTACACCGTGGGCTGTGACCAGGAAGGCCGCCTGGTCGCGGTCCGGGCCCGCATCGTCGGGGACACCGGCGCATACGCGAGCGTGGGCGACAAGGTTCTGGAGCGGGCGGCGGGGCACGCGTGCAGCGCGTACAGGGTTCCCAACGTGGACGTGGAAGCGCGCGCGGTCTACACGAACAACCCCCCGGCCGGGGCGATGCGGGGGTTCGGCGCAAACCAGGCGAACTTCGCCATGGAGGGGATGCTGGACACCCTCGCGGAGCGGGTCGGGCTCGACGGGTGGGAGATCCGATGGCGGAATGCCCTGGAGTCGGGGGACCGCTTCTGCACGGGCCAGATCCTGGGGCCGGGTGTCGGGCTGAAGAAGACGCTGCTCGCGGTGAAGGACGCCTATGTCGAGGCGCGGGCGGCGGGACGGGCCGTCGGCCTGGCGTGCGGGGTCAAGAACAGCGGCGTTGGTAACGGCCTGAAGGAGTACGGCAAGGCGATCCTGCGACCGGAGGCGGACGGCACCGTCACGCTGTTCCACTCGTGGACGGAGATGGGGCAGGGCGTCCACACCGCCCTGCAACAGATCGCCTGCGAGGAGCTCGGCCTCACCGCCGACCGGGTCACCGTCCACGTGGACACGATCCGCGAGTTGGACACGGGGCAGTGCACTGCGTCGCGCTCCACGGTCCTGGGCGGACGGGCCGTGATCGAGGCGGCCAAGAAGCTGAAGGCGGCGATGGACGGCGGCCGGGTCGAAGACCTGGCGGGCCGGGAGTTCTACGGCGAGTTCCTGGTGGACTGGACGTACAAGCCGGGAACGGGGCCGGACGGCGCGGCCACGCACTACGCCTACGGGTGGGCCACGCAGGTCGTGGTGCTGGACGAGGACGGGCGACTCGAGAAGGTCGTCGCCGCCCACGACGTGGGCAAGGTCATCAACCCGACCCTGCTCGAAGGCCAGATCGAGGGCGCCGTGCACATGGGTCTGGGCCACGCCCTCACCGAGGACTTCGTGCTCGAGGGCGGCATACCCCGGACGACCACGCTGAAGTCCCTCGGGATCATCCCCCCGGCCGGGATGCCCCCCGTGGAGTGCCTGTTCGTCGAGGAGCACCAGCCGGAGGGCCCGTACGGTGCGAAGGGCGTCGGCGAGATCGCGCTCGTGCCGACAGCCTCGGCGGTGGCGGCGGCGCTACATGCCTTCGACGCGATCCGGCGGACCCGCTTGCCCATGCGCGACTCCCCGGCCGCCCGGGCCGCCGTCCCCAGGCTGACCACGAGCCGGAGCCGGGACTAGGCCGAGATCTCGAACGCGAGAGGGGGTGGGGGTGGGGCAGGTGGCCGGCCTCGAGTGCGTGATCTGCGAGCGCACGTACTCCGACGGCGAGGTCCTCTACACCTGCCCGTCCTGCGGGCCCGCCGGAATCCTGGACGTCCTTTATGACTACGACGCCATCGCCGCCGGCGGGTTCGGCCTGGCCAGGCTCGCCGCGAACGCCGACCGGACGCAGTGGCGCTACCTCGACCTCCTGCCGGTCTCCGGGACCCACCTCCCCCCCGTCCCGATCGGCTGGACGCCCGTGTTCCACCTGGCGGAGATGGCCGAGCGCCTCGGGGTCGCCGAGCTGTGGATCAAGGACGAGGGCAGGAATCCGACCGGCTCGTTCAAGGACCGGGCCTCGGCGGTCGCGGCGGTGAAGGCCCGCGAGCTCGGCTTCGACATCGTCTGCTGCGCCTCCACCGGCAACGCGGCCTCTTCGCTGGCCGGGTTCGCCACCCAGCTCGACCTGACCACGTTCATCTTCGTCCCCGAGTTCGCTCCCGAGGCCAAGGTCGCCCAGCTCCTGGTGTTCGGGGCGACGGTGTTCGTGGTGAAGGGCAGCTACCTGGACGCGTACGAGCTGTGCTCGCAGGCGTCCGAGCGACTGGGCTGGTACAACCGAAGCGCCGCCACCAATCCGAACCCGATCGAGGGGAAGAAGACGGGGGGTCTC
>VAYG01000183.1 GCA_005885015.1 Actinomycetota bacterium
CCGAGCTCGACCCGGCAGAGCCGACGAACGTATCGCTGGGGTGGACGATGACGTCCTCCACCCCGAGCTCTTCCCGGGCGATCTGGCCCAGGATCGTGTGCACCCCCTGCCCCACCTCGGCCGCCGCGCAGTGGACCTCTGCCACCGGACGGCCGCCGGCGCCGCGGGAGAGGGTCACCCGAGCCTCCGAGGAATCGTCGAACCCCTCGCTGTAGGCGATGTTCTTGTATCCGACGGCGAACCCGACGCCCCGCCGGATCGACTCGCCGCGGCCGACGTTCCCCGCCACACCGCCCGGCAAGGAGATCGGATCGCGCCGCCGGTCCCCGTCCGGATCCTCCGAGGGCATGGGAATCGTGGCGCACCGCTCGATGACCTCGCGGACCGGAGCCGAGCCCTTGACCACCTGCCCGGTTGGCATGATCGAACCCGTGGACATCGCGTTCATCACGCGGAGCTCCACCGGATCGATCGCCAGCGCCTTGGCCAGCTTGTCCATCTGGGCCTCGTAGGCGAAGCAGGCCTGGACGGCACCGAACCCCCGCATCGCCCCGCACGGGGGATTGTTCGTGTAGACGCAGGTCCCCTCGATGAGGGCGTTGGGGACCTCGTAGGGACCGCACGCGAACGTCGAGGCGTTGCCGATCACGGCCGACGAGGACGACGCGTACGCCCCGCCGTCGACCAACAACCGCGCCCGGACGGTGACGAGCTTCCCGTCTCTGGTCGCCCCGTGACGCATCCAGATCCGGGAGGGATGGCGGTGGACGTGGCCGTAGAAGGACTCCTCCCGCCCGTAGCTCATCTTCACGGGCCGGCCGGTGTACAGAGCGAGCATGCACGCATGGATCTGCATGTGGACGTCCTCGCGGGCCCCGAACGCGCCGCCCACCCCCGCCAGGTAGAGCCGGACCTTGTGTTCCGGCAGGCCCAGGCAGGGGGCGATCTGCTGCCGGTCGACGTGCAGCCACTGGGTCGAGACGTGGAGGTCGACGCCGCCGTCCTCGGCCGGGATGGCCAGTCCGGCCTCGGGGCCAAGCGGGGCCTGATCCTGCATCCCCGTCTCGTAGTAACCCTCGACCCACACGACCGCCTCGGCGTCGGGGTCGCCGTGGACGATGCGGACGTGGCGGAGGACGTTGCCGAGCTCCTGGACGTGTGGCGCCCCGGGCTCCAACGCCGCCTCCATGTCCGTCACGGCAGGAAGGACCTCGTAGTCGACGGCGATCCGCGCCACCGCGCGCCTGGCCAGCTCAGGATCCTCTGCCGCCACGATGGCCAGGGGCTCACCCTGATAGCGAGCGCGGTCCCACGCCAGGACCGGCTGGTCCGCGAACTCAAGCCCGTACGTCTTCTTCCCCGGGACGTCGCCGGCGAGCAGGACGGCATGCACGCCCGGAGACGCCACGGCTTCGGCGACGTCGATCGACCGGATGCGAGCGTGCGCATGCGGCGATCGCAGCGTGTGCCCCCACAGCATGTCCTCGTGCCAGAGGTCGCTCCCGTAGGCGAAGGAGCCCTTCACCTTGGGCACCCCGTCGATCCGCCGGACCGACTCACCGACGCCCAGCCGGGCGCGTTCCGCCGTTCGCCTGCTCATACCCGCACCGAGATCCTCGAGCCGATCCGCCGGCCATCCCTGGCGATAGCGTCCTCGTCGACCTTGACCAGCCGGCTGTCGCGCACGACCGCCTCGCCTTCCACCAGGAGATGGCGAACGCGGCCGGGCCAGCAATGGATCACCGCCGCCACCGGGTCGGCCTCCGCCCCCGTCCACGGGAGACCCTCAACGGGGAACAGCGCGATGTCGGCTCGCTTCCCCGGCTCGATGGACCCGACGTCGTCTCGTCCCAGGCAGGCTGCTCCGCCCCGGGTCGCCAGGCGGAGCGCCTCCCGTGCGGTCAGCGCCGAGGGGTCTCCGCCCGCCCGGCTGACCAGCATGGCCTGACGGACCTCGGCCAGCATGTTGCCGGCGTCATTGGAAGCGGAGCCGTCGACGCCGAGTCCCACCGGAGCCCCTTCGTCGAGCAGAGCCCGCACCCTGGCGATGCCGGAGCCCAGGCGGAGGTTGGAGGTCGGACAGGACGCCACCGCGGTGCCCGTCTCTGCCAGTCGAGCCACGTCCTTGTCGGACAGGTGGACGCAGTGGGCCAGCCAGACGTCCGGCCCGAGCCACCCAAGCTGGTCCAACAGCTCCACCGGCCGTACGCCGAAGCGGTCCTGGCAATAGCGATCCTCGTCGGCGGTCTCCGCGACGTGCGTGTGCAGCCGTACTCCCAGGGCGCGGGCCAGGTCGGCCGAGTCGCGCATC
Organism: Actinomycetota bacterium; assembly: GCA_005885015.1. Taxonomy (GTDB): domain Bacteria; phylum Actinomycetota; class UBA4738; order UBA4738; family UBA4738; genus AC-52. The sequence continues at coordinate 2,312 of VAYG01000183.1, forward strand.
AGGCGCTCGCTGGCGCTGAANNNCGGACCACGGCCTGGGTGTGGTCGAGGATCGTGTCGATGTCCTGGACGACCTCGTCGGGAGGGAGCCCGCCTGCAGAGCGTCCCATGTCCATCGACCCCCGGCACGGATGAAACCTCACCCCCATCTTCGCGGCGACCTCGATCTCCGTCTCGATCAGGCCCGCCCCGCCCCGAGGGAACACGTAGTGGTGGTCCGTTGTGGTGGAGCAGCCGGAGAGGGCCAGCTCCGCCAGGCCGACCGCGGCCGCGGCCCGTTCCCACTCGGCGTCCACGCCGGCCCATACCGGATACAGCTCGGTAAGCCATCCGAACAATCCCTGGTCCTGCGCCCGGACCCTTGTGAGCACCTGATAGAGGTGGTGGTGGGCGTTGATCAGCCCCGGGATGGCGACGGTGCCGCGCCCGTCGATCACGTCGGCCCCCTCCGCATCGGGCGGGGGGGAGCCCCCGCCCACCCACCGGATCACCCCATCCTCGATGAGGACGGAGGCGAGAGGGAGTTCCGTGCCGGCGTCGTCCATCGTGGCCACGGCCTCACAGGATTCGACGAGCAGCTTGGTCACGGCCGCTCCCCCCTGATCCGCGCGCCGGCCAGGCGCACCGCGTCGAGGATCTTCTGGTAGCCGGTGCACCGGCACAGGTTGCCCGACAGCGCTTCCCGAACGAGGTCATCCGACGGCGCCGGGTTCTCGGACAGCAGATGGGAGACGGCGACCACGAGACCAGGCGTGCAGAACCCGCACTGGACCGCGCCGGCCTCCACGAACGCCTCCTGGACGGGATCGAGCCCGTCGCCGATTCCGAGTGACTCGATGGTGCGGACGTCGCGCTCGTGCGCTTGAGCGGCCAGGACGAGACACGCGCACACCAGCTCGCCGTCGAGCCACACCGAGCACGAGCCGCACTCGCCCTGCTCGCACGCGTTCTTCGAGCCCGCCAGCCCGAGGTGGTCGCGCAGTAGGGAAAGGAGGCTCGACCCCGGCCACACGTCGGCCTCCCGCCACTCCCCGTTGACGTTCGACCGAACCAACACCGTCACGGCCCCCCGCCGGCAGCGGCCAGGTCGCTCAGGGCCCAGGTCAACGACGTCGTCGATAGGCCTGGCCGCCGCGGCCACTCGCCGGCCGAACTCTTCGATGACGCCGGCGGGAAGAGCGGACCGAGACGGGGGCCCGTCCCAGACTCCCGTCTCTTGGAGGGCGGCCCCGGCGAACGCTTCCGCGTCGGATGCCCGGATCACGGTCGGCGCGACGGATCCCAGGGCGACGCGCACCGCTCGCCGCTCCTCGTCGAGGACCAGGCAGAGCCCGGCCACCGAGATCACCATGGCGTTGCGGGTCCCGATCTTGGAGAAGGACCCCGGGCCGCGAACCATCTTCCATCGGGTCCCGAGGATCAGCTCGGTGGGCTCCATCGCCGTCCTCTTCACACCGAGGAGGAACTCGTTCCAGGGCAGGCTGCGGGACTGGCCACCGGCCCTGCCCAGGATGACTTCCGCGTCATAGGCGGCCAGGACCGGCAGCGCGTCCCCCGCCGGGGACGCCGTGCCGAGGTTGCCTCCGACGGTGGCCCGGTTGCGGATCTGGGGAGACCCCACGGTCCGCGACGCCTGGGCCAGGGGCAGGAGATCGGGGATCTCGCGCATGATGCGCGCATACGTGACGCCGGACCCGAGGACGAACGATCCGTTCTCCCTGCGCCAGCGGCCGAGCTCCGGAAGCCGGCTGACGTCGATCATCGCCTCGGGACGGTGACGGTCGAAGTTCAGCTCCACCATGACGTCGGTGCCCCCGGCGATGGGCAGGCCCTCGGGGCGGGCGGCCTTCATCTCCAAGGCCTCCTCCAGCGAACGCGGGAGGAGCACGTCCATCAGGGCTTCTCGCGGGGAGAAAGAGGGGCGAACGCGTCGATCATCGCGGCCACATCATCGCCCAGTGGGTACAGGACGGGACAGGTGCAGCCTGCCTCCACGTACTCCCGGACCTTGCGGCGGCACTCCTCGGCGGTCCCGCTGGCGGTGATCAGTTGGACGACCTCGTCGGGCACCAGCTTCATGGCCCGGCGGATCTCTTCGGGGCCCGCCGGCCACGTCAGGATCTCGGAGATCTCATCGAGTAGCGACTGATCCACGCCGCTCGCCTTCATGATGTGAGGCTGCTGCCCGAGGTATTGCGTCACCAGCTCGCGGGCCCTATCCAGGGCCACGTGGCGATCAGGATCAAGGGAACACACCACGAGCTGCGGCCGGTCGATGGACTCGACCGGCCGCCCCGCCCGTTCGGCACCGGCCATGAGGGCCTCCAGGGCCCTGGCGTTGTAGCCGGGGGAGACCAGGTAGTTGAGGAGGACCCCGTCCCCGATCTCGCCGGCGAGCTCCATCATCTTCATCCCCGTGGCGCCCACGTAGATGGGGACATCCCGGGGCTCGCGCCGGCCGTGCACGACGTCGATCTCGACGT
>VAYG01000039.1 GCA_005885015.1 Actinomycetota bacterium
GGGCCCTGGCCGCATGGCCCGCTCGATGGTGAGGTCGGCATCGCCGTCCAGCTCGCGCTGTCGGAGGAGGCCGAGCACGATCCGCTCCTCGTTCACCACCACGCACACGTTCCACCCGGCGGCACGGACGCGTTCGCGTACGTCGCCCAAGCGTTCGGCCATTTCACACGTGGGGACGTCCTTACGGGCGACATCCCCGGCCCGGGGCAGGCGGGCCATCGGCCCCTCCGAGGGCAGTCCGGCCGCCAGCCAGTCCAGCTTGCCGGTGACGTACTCGTAGACCTCCTTGAACCCGAAGCTCTCGAGCCGCCACGCGGCCCGCGGGCTGAGGTCTCAGGCGCTGTCCCAGCAGTACACGATGACCGGCCGGTTGGGATCCAGCCGATCCCGGGCCTCGACCTCGAGCCGCCGCAGCGGCATGTTGATGGCCCCGGGGAGGTGCTCCTCCTCGAACGGCCAGGAGCCGCTGGACCTCGTCCCGGTCGATCTCCTTCGGCACCGCTCCCTCCTCAGCCAGAGGGTCCAGCGACGAGCTGCCGGAAGTCGGCCAGGACCTGTTCGGGGTGGGCCGGGATGTCGGTCACACGGTAGGCCTTAGCGATCCGGCCCTCCGCGTCGATCAGATATGTCCTCCGCTTGGCGAACTCCGGCGAAGATTCCTCCGGGCTGCGCTTCGTCCCGTAGCGTTCGCCGGTTGTCCGGTCCGCGTCGGAGAGCAGCCGGAAGGGGAACCCGTTCTGCTCGGCGAAGCGCCGGTTCTCCTCGGGTGGATCGAAGGAGATGCCCAGGATCTCGACCCCCGCCTCCGCGAACTCCGGGGCTCGGTCACGGAACCCCCTGCCCTCCATCGTTCAACCGGAGGTGAAGGCCTTGGGGAACCACCACAAGGCGACCCACCCCCCCCGGAGCTCCGAGAGCGTGACCGGGTTGCCGTGCTGGTCCGGCAAGGTGAAGTCGGGCGCGATCGAACCTTCCGCGAGCAGGTCGACTCCCTGTCCTCGGTGTCGGGCGAGAGTCTACGCGACCGGTTCCAACCTCCCCGTCTTCACGTCGTAGACGAACCCCGAGACCGGGATGTCATCGGAGATGAACGGGGAGGCCTGGATCCTTCGGACGTCCTCTCGGACGCTGTCCTTCAGGTCTGTGAAAGGGAGGAAGTCGATCTTGCCCGCATCGTTCCCGGTCTCCGCAGCGAGCTACTCCCGGAGCTCGTCATTGCTGAAGGTCAGCATCCCGCAGTCGGTGTGGTGGATGACCAGGAACTCGCGGGTCCCCAGGAGCTTCGAGGAGATGATCAGGGACCTGATGGCGTCGTCGGATGCCCGTCCACCGGCGTTGCGGATCACGTGCGCGTCGCCGATGTCCAGGCCCAGGAACTTCTCGGGATGGAGCCGGGCGTCCATGCAGGCCAGCACGGCGACGGACCGGGCGGGAGGCATGGGGAGCTTCCCCTTGTCGAAATCCGAAGCGAAGCGTTCGTTGGCGTCCAGCAGTTTCTTGAGCTCGGCCACGGGAACCTCCTAACGGGTTCGGAGAGGGCGACACCCTCTGGTTGGACGGAAACGAATGAAGCGTGCCTAGCGCGGCGGCCCGACGAGGCGCGCCGCCTGGGTACAGCACAGACGAGATGGGATCATCGCCCCAACCAGTCCGTAGCAGCGCGTCCGAATCAAATCCCACCTCCCCAATAGGATTCGGGGGCCGTTTCTATCCCGGCCGGTCGGCGCTTGTCAATGCCTCGGCGGTCGGCTCAGCGCAGCCGCTTCTCGTAGATGTCGAACCTTCGCGTCTCCCGCATCCCCACGCGTTCGTACAGCGCGGTCGCCCCGGTCTCGTTCGCCGCATCCACCGACAGACCGACGCGGTCGTAGCCGAGGCGGCGAAACTCCAGGAAGGCGTGCCGGAGGAGCGCCTCGCCGATCCCCCGCTTTCTCCATGTCGGACGGACTCCCAGCAGGCCCACCCAGGCGTAGCCCTCCTCATCGACTCCCTGGAGTGCCCCGACGATCTGGTCGCCCTCCTCCGCCACGAACCACAGCTTCGGGTCGAAGGCCGATTCGTGGAAGCGGTGCGCGGACCACTGGTCGAAGTCACGCCGGATGAATCCCCAGTGCTCGGCGAAGGATTCCTGGATGGCCGCGTGCACCCTTCGATCGTCGGGTCCATGGTCGAACGACCGCAGCCGGATCCCGGGGATGGGGGCCGGAGCCAGAAGGTCGTCGGTGAGCGCCGCGTCCATCCGCCAGAAGTGACGGATCGGCCGGAACCCGCGCGACTCGACGAGCCGATGCGCGGCCTCGTCGGGGCCGATCACGCCCGGACGAAGGACGATCTCCCCATCCGGCGGAGCGAGCGCGGCATGCTCCGCGGCCACGGCCTCGGCCATGTCGAGGAGGAAGCCACCCACACCCCTTCCGCGATGCGATGGGTGGACCACGCCCCAGGCCTGGAGCTGGCGGTGCTCGGCCAGAGCGAGGAGCGAACCGTAGGCGACCGCGCGGTCGGGGGCGTCTTCCTCCACGACGAGCCAGGTGTCGCGAGCCAGATCGAGGTGCGGATCCTCCCAGTCGTGGCGCATGGACACCTCGGTGACGTCCAGCTCACCCCAGTCGGCGAGATCGGCGGGGCCGAACAGCTCCATGACCGTCGCCAGGTCGTTCCATTCGGCGGCCCGAACCTCGTAGCCGGCGGGCGGAACAGGGGAAGACGATCGGGTCATGGACTCGACGGCTCCGTCACTGCCGGTGCGAGCAACAGGTGCTCGATCTCGTCGACCTCGCTCAGGTCGGGGAAGGTGGCGTCCGCGCCTGCCATTTCCAGCTCCTCGAACGGAACACGCCCCGTGGCCACCAGCAGGCACCTCGCCCCGCCGGCCCGGGCGCAGGCCAGGTCGAGCGCCGTGTCGCCGATCACCCAGACGTCGTCCGGCGCGATCCAGCGGTTCCGGAGCTGGGCGCACTTCTCCAGCGCGATCTGCACGAGCTGGTTGCGGTCCGGGCTGTCGCTCCCGAACGCCGCGATGTCGAGGTCGAGGTAGCCGTCCAGGCCGAACGCGGCGATCTTCAGCCTCGCGTTCGCTTCGGTGTTCCCGGTCAGGACCGACTGCCGGACGTGCGGCCACCGGTCCAGCCGGTCGAGCAGCTCCAGGACGCCGGGCAGGACCCTCCCTTCCCGTTGCAGCAGCTCGACCGCCGCCTCCATCTCCCGCTCGAGGGCCTGGATGACCCCGGGCAGATGCTCGCGCGCCTCCTCGTCGGACACGGACAGCGCCGACATGATCTCCAGGGCGATCTGGGGATCGGTCTTCCCTCCGAACGAGACCTCATGGTCGCCGATGGCCTGCTGGAGGACGGAGGCCACGGCCCGGTCGAACGCCACGCGCGTGGCCGGGCCGGTCCATACGAGGGTCCCGTCGACGTCCCACAGGATGAGCTTGGGGGCACGAGTCATCCCGAGATCATCCCGCACGCAGCAGGAGGAACTCGGCGACGTTCAGGACCCGCAAGGGTCCCCGAACCAGCATGGGCACCAGATCCATCGCCTCCGGCCCGGTCACCACGCGCGGGTTGGAGAGGGTCTCGGTCCTGCCCGCTCGTTGCAGCTTGCAACCGCCGGCCTTCATCACGTTGCGGACCCAGTCGGCCTCGGCTCCGTACATCAGGGCGACGACGAACCCCTCGCCCGTCCGAAACGCCGTGACCGGTGTGTGGTACTCCCGGTCGGAGTGTCGTCCCCTGTGCACGACGATGGCGAACGGAGGGAGCGATCCGGCCACCAATCGGGCGACCGGGTTGGTGACGTGCCGGTTGAAACGAGCCACGACCTCGGGGATGGGCACCCTTCCATGCTACCGATCTTCCCCAGGTCAACAGGGGTTGACAAGGCGAGTTGCGTCAACCTATATTGACGGCCATGAGCGAAGCGACGAAGCTGGCCGGGGAGGCCACGAGCCGCGACCCGAAGGTCGGGCTCCGAGCGGTGGCGGCCCTTCGGCGGCTGTTGGAGCGCCTGGAAGCGCTCCAGGTGGCCAGCGCGCGAGGGGCGGGCTGGTCCTGGCAGGACATCGCCACCGAGCTCGGGGTGAGCAAGCAGGCCGCGCACAAGAAGCACGGCGGGCGGCGTTTCCTGCGGAAAGGGCGGTAGCGGCCGATGTTCGAGCGGTTCGACCACGACGGCCGGGAGGCCGTGGTCATGGCCCAGCACGAGGCCCGGGCCCTCAGCCACCATTACATCGGGACCGAACATCTCCTCCTCGGCGTCCTGCACGGTTCCGGGTCCGGGGCCCGGGTCCTTCGCCGTTTGGGGATCGAGCTGGAGGTGGTCCGGGGGGACGTCGTGCGGATCATCGGGATGGGTCCCTCGGAGGGTCTTCCGGCTGATGACGCCGAGGCGCTCCGTTCGATCGGGATCGACCTCGACGAGGTGCGCCGGCGGGTGGAGGCCGCGTTCGGCCCCGGAGCGCTCGACCATGAGATGCGATCGCGTCGCCGGCGCCGGCGGGGCCGGTGCGAAACGGTCGTGGGCGGGCACATCCCGTTCACCCCGCGAGCGAAGAAGGTGCTCGAGCTGTCCCTCCGCGAAGCCGTCCGGCTCGGCCACGACTTCATCGGGACCGGCCACGAGGTGCTGGCAATGCTCCGCGAGGGCGAAGGGATGGCCGCGAAGATCCTGTCCGACCGCGGCCCCAACCCGGACGTGATCCGGAGGCTACTGATCGAGGAAGTCGGAGGCGCAGGGAGCCTGCCCGGCCGCTCCGCCTGATTACACTCGGCCGGCATGCTGCGGATCAGGGACGCGGGGCCCGGCGACTTCGAGGCAGTGGCGGCGTTGCTGGCTGAGCTGGGCCGGCCCGCCGTCCTCGGCGGGCCGGCCCAGGACGAGCACCATGCCCGGTACCTGGAGTGGCTCCAAACGCCCGGCCTCCATCTCTTCGTGGCGGAGGACGACGGCCGGGTGGTCGGCATGATCGACCTCGAGTTCCTCCCTCGCCTCAACTTCGAGACGCCCATGGCCTGGGTGCCCGACCTCATCGTGTCGGACGAGCACCGGAGCAAGGGGGCGGGAGCGGCGCTCCTGGCCCGGGCGGAGGAAGTGGCGCGGGAAGCCGGCGCCTGGGCGCTCGCCCTGGAGTCCGCGAACTGGCGGACCCGGGCTCATGACTTCTACGTCCGCGAGGGCATGGCGGACTCGGCTCACTCGTTCACCAAGGTCCTGCGGACCGACCTGGGATGGCCGCCGGCCCCGCCCCAAGCCGCTTCGCGGGGAGCCTCGCCGGGCAGCAACCTGCCCGAAGGCTTCGAGGTGCGACCGGGCGAAGAGGCCGACCTCGAGGAGGTCAACGAGATCTACAACCACTACGTCCGGACCTCGCACGCCACCTTCGACCTGGAGCCGGCGACCATGGACCAACGGAAGGAGTGGTTCGGCCACTTCGCCCCGACGGGCCCCCACCGGCTCCTGGTGGGAGTGGCCGGCGGGCGGGTCCTCGGATACGCCACGAGCAGCCCGTACCGAACGAGGCCGGCATACCTCACGTCCGTCGAGACCAGCGCCTACGTCACACCCGACGCGACCGGTCGCGGCGTCGGTGCGGTCCTCTACCGGGCGCTGCTCGACGCCCTGGCCGGAGAGGACGTCCACCGAGCCTACGCCGGCATCGCCCTGCCCAACCCGGCCTCGGTGAAGCTGCACGAGAGCCTGGGCTACCGGCGGGCGGGCATGTTCCGGGAACAGGGGCGGAAGTTCGGCCGCTACTGGGACGTCGCCTGGTACGAGAAGGAACTCTGAGCACGGCAGCGGCTTCGGACTCGGTACTGAACCAAACCGCCGGGACTGCCGATATCCTCATCGGCCGAACGGGACCAGGGTCCGCCGAGGGGGTAGTCCGTCATGACGGAGTTCGAGACAGTCACCGAGCACCCGGAGCAAGCGCAGAGCAACAGCCAGCCTGCACCTCCCCAACAGTCCTCTGCGGACGCGACCACCCGCTCGGTGGCCGAGCACCTCAGCTCCCTGTTGATCTCCGCCGACGGCGCCGCCCGGAAGATCGTGGAGGAGGCCGAGGCCAAGGCCAGGACCCAGCTCGCCGCCATGGAGCAGCGGGTCCGGGTGATCGAGGCCGAGGGCGCCAAGCTCGCCTCGTGGAGGCGGCAGACCGAGGAGATGGTCCAGGGGCTGGCCGGAGCCATCCGCGACCTCCGAAAGACGCTGGAGGAAGTCCCCGACCGGGTCAGCGAGGCCCTGTCCCCGCTGGCCTCCCACGTGCCGCTGGTCGTCCGCCAGCTGGACGAGCTGACCGGCTCGCTGCACGCGTCCCCGCCGGTCCCCGCGCCGGATGACGCCGCCGTGGCCCAGCCGGCCTCCCCGGCTCCGGCCGAGCCGGCCGCGCCTCAAGCCACGCCCGATTGGGGCGGGACGGTGGGCTGGGACGACCTCGACGAAGAGCAGGCCTGATGGCGACCGACGCCTCGCTGATCGGCGGCTCCTCCGACCTCGGGAAGGGCCTGTTCGGCTACCGCAAGGGAGACGTCCAGCAGATGCTCTCGGACCGGGATCTCATGCTGCGCCAGGCCGAGAGCCGCATCCGAGGGTCTGAGGTTCGCATCAGCGAGCTCGAACGCACCCTCACCGAGTCCAACGATCGCAACGCCCGCCTGGAGGAGCAGCTCGAAAGGCTGCGTGGCCACGCCCAATCGCTCTCCACCCGCAACGCCGAGGTCGAAGCCCTGGCAGCGCGGGTCCAGGCCGAGGTGAAGACCATCGCGGCGTGGCGCCATCGCATCGTGGGGGCCGTCGGGGCGGTGGCCCCGGCCGTGACCCAGCTCCGCACGCTCCTGGACCAGGTCCCCGCCCGAGTGGAGCAGGCCCTCTCGCCCCTCGCCGTGGAGATCCCCAACACGATCATGGCGATGGACGCCTTCGCCAAGGTCGCCCGCGGCTCCGAGATCTGACCGACTCGCCGCGTCGCCCCTTCATTCCGAACGATCGCCGAGGGTCCCCGCTGCGGGCTGGGATGGCTCGGCGTAGGCTCGACCCAGGCTGGCCCGCCGTGCCGACCGTCACCGGCAAGAAGAAGGGGGAATCCATGGCCACCACCGAACCCGTTCCGGTCCCACCCGAACCAGCGACCGCGTCGGCGCCCTCCCCAACCGTTCGGCAGAAGAACGGCCTGGGTGTCGCCGCGCTGGTCCTGGGGGTGGCCAGCCTCGTCGCCGTCGTGTCGTTCGTGCTCTTCCCGCTGGCGCTGATCGGCGGGATCGTCGGCGTCATCTTCGGCACGATCGCCCTCATGCGCGCCGGCCGCGGTGTCTCCACGAACCGAGGGCAGGCCATCGCCGGGCTCACCTGCAGCGCCGTGGCGCTCATCTTGGCGATCGTGCTCTCGGTCAGGGTGGGAACGTGGGCGTCCGACAACCGCAAGCCGCTCACCCGGCTCGAGTCCTGCCTGTCGAAGGCCGGCAACGGAACGCAGGTGGGCGATTGCTTCGCCCGTTTCTCCCGGGAGATCAGCCGGACGCCGGGAGCCTGAGCAGCACCTTCGAGAAGGTGATCGAGGAGAACAGGTTGTCGGGGCGCCACGTCGGCCCGTCCACCTGGGTGAGCTCGAGCTTCAGACGGTGTCCAGTTGAGAGCTGCCACGCCGTCGGCCACAGGGCGAATTCGATCCTCAGCGTGGAGCTGGGGTCCTTCGACACCAGCCGGTAGACGGCCCGGGTCACCAGGGTCTGGGTCCCCGACGCGGCGTCGACCTCCCACAGCCGGGCAGCGACCTCGGCGTTCGTGCCCGTGAGCGTGAGGTCGGCCGTGACCACCGGGCTGCCGATCAGCACGAACGAGTGGGTGGTCTCCGCCGACCAGGAGGCCACGCCGGCGTCCGTCTGCTCGGTGATGGTCCGGCATCCGGCGTTGGCGATGGGGTCGGCTGCCTCCGCTTCTGGTCCGGGCGGCGTGTCGCTCTGCGTGGTCTGGGTGTCGGTCCAGGAGAAGTTCACCCGGTCGGTGGCGAGATCGGCGAACCGGCTCGCCGTGCGCACCTCCAGCGTCTGCCCCCGCTCGCACCGGACCGTGGCCGCCATGTAGCGCGGCGTGGCCGGCCGGCTGCCCGCCATGACCGCGGCCAGCCAGTCGTTGGCCGTGTCGTTGGCCACGTGCCACACGGCTCGCGGGTTCCCCGCGTACGAATGGCCGAGGTCACCCAGGAAGGTCCACACGGGATACCGGGCCGCTTCCAGCCGTGCGCTCTGTTGGAGTGCCTGCACGCCGGGGAACAGCGGGTCGGTGAACCCCTGGATGTCGAAGACCGGCACGCGCAGCTTGGGGACCGGCATGAAGAAGGGCGATCGGTACCGCCGGATCTGGGCCAGGGCCTTGGCAACGTCGGCGTTGCCCTCGTACGGCTCGCCGGCGGAGAGCCCCGCGTACCACCGGTTCAGGTCGGCCGTTGTATCGCTCACCGCGTACTGGGCGGTGGATTGGCCGAGAGCGTACAGGCCGTCCACGTAGCTCTTCTTCTCCACCCCGACCGGCTTCTCGTGCGGACCATCGGGGACTCCCGGAGCGCCGCCGGCGCCACGTCCGTTGTCGAGGAGGGACTGGGCCAGGTCGGTCCACGGGTACTTGGGGATGGCGGCGGTGAGCCGGAGCGGGACGCCATCCGGCGACGTCCACGGCGTGGTCGAGCCGTCCGGCAGCATGACCATGAGTGGGAGCGGCCCCGGCTGGCGGAGCGGAACGGACAGATCGACGTCGAGCGGCGTCCCGTCGAACGTGGCGACCCGCCCCGAGCAGATCACGAACGGCACGCCTCCTCGTGGATGGTGCCGGCTCGACACCGTGAGGCCGAGCGGGCACGGGTCGCTCGCGGCGATGACCGCGCCAGGCACCGCGATCAGCGCCAG
>VAYG01000184.1:0-4236 GCA_005885015.1 Actinomycetota bacterium
CGGCTTCGAAGTCCTTGATGATCTTCTGGAGGCCCTTGTACTCCCTGCTCGACCACCCGGTCCAGAACGTGATCGTCACCGGGGCATGGGAGGTGCTCGGGTTGATCGTCGGAGGGGCCGACGCCTGCGGGCCGGCTCCAGCCGTGCACGCCGCCGCCAGCAAGACCAGGCCCAGCAGCCCGCTCCACACCTTCCTCGCATCCTTCATTGGAGGTTGCCCCCCTTTCCCGGCGTCCGAACGCCGCTTCCGGTCCTCCGAGGTTCCCTTAAACCACGATCTCCCCTCTTCCGCTGGCCCGAGCGAACAACCGATCCTGCGCCGAGCGCAGCGCCATGGCCACGGCGCCCAGGACCGCGCCGTCCTCCCCGAGCACCGACACGTCCACCCGGGGACGGAACTTCGACAGGGAATGGAGCTCTCGCTCCACGGGGTCCAGCAGGAGGTCCCCGTTCCTCCCGATGCCGCCCCCCAGGACGACCAGCTCCGGATCGACCACGGGCGCGATGGCGGCGATGGTGAAGGCGATGCGCTTGGCCTCCACCCCGACCACCCGCTGGGCCACGGCGTCACCCCGGCGGGCCGCGGCGAAGACCCGTCGAGCGTTGAGGGGGGATCGCATGCCCAGCCGCCGGGCTTCGGCCACCACCCCGACCCCGCCCACCGTGGCTTCCAGCGCGCCGCGCCGCCGGGCCTCCTCCGGGCTGGCCGAGCTCGACCCGAACGGGAGATGCCCGACCTCGCCCGCGGCACCCGTGGCCCCCCGGAACAGCTCGCCGTTGACGACCAGCCCGAGCCCGACCCCCGTGCCCACGTGCAGGAACACGAAGTTCGCCACGCCCTTGCCGAGCCCGTGGAGCTGCTCGCCGACGGTCGCCACGTTGACGTCGTTCTCGATGCTGAGGTTGGTGCCGAGGGCCCGCTGGAGCGCGTCGAACACTCCCTGCCGCCCCCACCCCGGCAGGGACTCGGCCAGGGTCATCTTCCGGCGGGTCGGTTCGAACACGCCCGGGCTGCCGACGGTGGCGTGCGAGACCTGCCGCCACTTCAGCCCGGCCTCGGCGGCCAGGCCGTGGGCGAGGTCTCCGATCTGGCTGATGAGCGTTCGGGCGCTCCTCGCCCGGGACCGCTCGTCCCGGCGGGCCACGATGCCCCCGTTGAGGTCGGCCACGGCGGCGCGGACCCAATCCCTCCCGACGTCCACGCCCACCACCCATCCCGCGTGGGCGTTCAGCTCGTAGAGCTGGGCGGTTCGGCCCTTCCCTCCGGAAGATCGCCCGGCTTCGCGAACCAGCCGCGACCGCAGGAGCGCGGCGAGCGCCTGGGACACGGTCGGCTTCGACAGCCCGCAGCTGCGGGCGATCTCGGCCCTCGATACCGGGCCCAGCTCCCGGATGGTCTCGAGCACCGTCCGCTCGTTGATCGCCCGCAGAAGGCTGGGCGTCCCACCGGCGAAGGTCCGTTCCCCGGCCGTGTCGGCTCCTCTCCGCCTTTCGACACACTTCAAAGGAAACTTTCTTAACTATCGAGGCGGGATGCTAGCCCCGGCCCTCCCGTTCGTCAAGCGGGCCGGCGTTCAGTCGGGGAAGAACCGCGGCAGGTGGGGCCGGTTCGCCTCGAGCAGGGCGTCGAGCAGCGAGGACGCCACCGAGTAATCCCCGACCAAAGGGTTCGTCATGAGCGCCTTCAGCGTGATCGTGCGGTCGCCCGACGTCGCCGCGGCCACGGTCAGCCGCTCGTAGGCCTTGGCGTGCTCCACCAGCCCCATCATCTCCGGAGGCAGCGGGCTCACAGGCTCGGGGTGGGCTCCGGCCTGGTCGATCCTCGCCGCGACCTCGACCACCGCGTCCGCTGCCATGTCGGGGACGGCCCCCTCGTTCCGAACGTCGACGATCTGACGGTCCCCGAGACCGTCGTGGAGCGAGGCGATGAGCTGCGCCGCCGCCTCGCTGTAGAAGGAGCTCGAGGAGCCCGGACTCGATGTCCATGACCTCCTCGGCCCGGGTGGGGTGGGTTCGCTGATGCTCCAGGACCTCCCGGGTGAGGTAGTAGTAGCGCAGGTAGGAGGAGGGAAGAGCACGCAGGGCCCGAACCAGCTCGACCGGCAGATCGACCGCTTCGGCCAGGGCCGCTCCGTGCGTGTTCAGCAGCTCGGGGAGGACGTCCCGCCCGTCGACCCGGACGGCCCGTTCCCACGAGAGGTGGTTCAGCCCCACATGCTCCAGCTCGACGCGCTCCGCCGGGACGTCGAGGAGCCCGGCGATGCGGCGCTGGAGCCCGATCCCGACGTTGCACAACCCGATGGCCCGATGCCCGTCGTCGAGCAGGGCCTGAGTGACGATCCCGGTCGGGTTGGTGAAGTCGACGATCCAGGCGCCCGGAGCGGCCCGCTTCGCCACCTCTTCGGCCAGGTCCAGCACCACCGGGACCGTCCGCAGGGCCTTGGCGAACCCTCCCGGGCCCGTGGTCTCCTGGCCGATGCAGCCGAACATCAAGGGCATGGTCTCGTCGACCAGCCTGGCCCGCTGGCCCCCCACCCGGAGTTGCACCACGACGAAGTCGGCGCCATCGAGGGCCCGGTCCCGGTCGCCGGTGGTGACGAGTTCTCCCCTCCAGCCGACCCGCCGGAGGATCCGCCTGGCCAAGCCGCCCACCACGTCCAGACGCTCGGCGTCGATGTCCAGGAGGGCGAGCTCGTCGACGGCGATCCGGTCGGTGCGGGAACCGAACCCTTCGACCAGCTCGGGCGTGTAGGTGCTCCCCGCCCCCACAACCGCCACCTTCACACCCATGGCCGGAGCATCCTATACTCCGGCCCGTGAGATCGTTAGGAAACTTTCCTGACCCATTCCTGGCGGAGATCACCGGCCAGCCCGGCGCCGTCCTCCGGGCTGCCGAGGGCCTGGCCGGCCAGGTCGATGCCCTGGGTCGTCTCGCCGCCGGGGGGAGGGCCGCCCGGACGGTGGTCCTCACCGCGATGGGCGGCTCCTTCCACGCCTGTCACCCGGCCCTGGATCGCCTCGCCGCGAACGGCATCCCGGCCCTCCACGTGGAAGCCTCCGAGCTCCTCCATTTCCGACTGCCGATCCTCCGCGGCGACGTCCTCGTGGTGGCGATCAGCCAGTCGGGCGAGAGCGCGGAAGTGGTGGGGCTGGCGGAGCAGATCCGGCGGCTGGACGATCGACCCGTGCTCGCCACCGTGACCAACGGGACGGCGAACCCGCTGGCCGAGCGATCCGACGTCGCGCTGGACACCCGGGCGGGCCAGGAGCGAGGGCCGTCCACGATGACCTTCGCCGCCGCCCTGGTTACGCTCTCGGCCGTGGCCGAGGTGCTGTGCGGGGCCGAACCTCCGGAGGCGGTTCGCCGGACGGCGGAGGCCGCCTGTCACGTTGCCGGGCGCATGGAGACGATGATCGACGACCTGGTCGCGGACGCCGAGGGGCTCGTCGGATGGCTCGACGGTCGCCCCATGCTGGTCGTCCTGGGACGGGGGCCGGGCCGGGCGGCCTCGGAGATGGGCGCGCTCGTGCTCAAGGAGGCAGCCGGGGTCCCCGCGGACGGGCTGGAGACCGGTCAGTTCCGCCATGGCCCGTTGGAACTGGCCGGTCCGGACATGGCGGCGATCGTTCTCACCGAGCCGAACACGAGCCGCCAAGACCTCCGGCTGGCCGAGGAGCTCGTGGACGCGGGCGCGGCCGTCATGGCCGTGAGCGCCGACGGCGGAGCCCCCGTGGGGGCCCGCGCGGTGGCCACGGGGAGCCTGGATCCCTCCTTCAGACCCGCGGCGTCCCTGGTGCCGATCCAGCT
Source organism: Actinomycetota bacterium (assembly GCA_005885015.1). Lineage (GTDB taxonomy): Bacteria > Actinomycetota > UBA4738 > UBA4738 > UBA4738 > AC-52. Next base: position 3,809 of record VAYG01000184.1, read on the forward strand.
CTTGGCGTGGCGGCTGGCCGCGGAGCGCGGGCGGACCCCCGAGATGCTGTCCCGGGCCACGAAGGTGACGACCCGTGAGTGAGGCGAGTCGAGCGTGAAGGGCCCGGCCATCCTCGCCGTGGACCGGGGCGGCTCCAAGGTGGACGCCGCGCTGCTGGACCGGTCGGGGTCGGTGCTGGGAGCCGCTCGGGTGTCACGGCCCGCCGACGACGAGCAGTCCTGGACGGATGGGGCGGGGAGCGCGCTGGACGGGCTGGGCCCGGCCGTGGATTCGGCGTTCGCGGACGCGGCGCTGGGGCCTGGGTCGAGACCACAGGCGGACCTCGGCGTGTACTGCCTGGCCGGCGCGGACTTCCCCTCGGAGGATCGTCGGATCGCGAAGATCCTCGACGGCCGGGGCTGGGCGAAGGAGCACGTCGTGCGCAACG
>VAYG01000184.1:4328-8038 GCA_005885015.1 Actinomycetota bacterium
GACTGGGGGGGCGGGAGCGACATCGGCCCGGCCGGCCTGTGGGCCGCGGTCCGGTCCCGCGACGGCCGGGGAGAGGCCACAACCCTGGCCCAGCTCGTCTCGAATCACTTCGGCTACCGGAACCCGGGGCAGGTCGTCGAGGCCATCCACTTCGGCCGGGTGCCGACCCATCGCATCGAGGACCTCACGCCCCTGGTGTTCAAGGCTGCCACCGAGGGCGATCGGGTGGCCAGGGGCATCGTCGATCGCCAGGCCGACGAGATCGTCACCATGGCCGGGGCGGCCATGCGACGGCTCCGCCTCACCAGGCTCGACGTCGACGTGGTGCTGGGAGGCGGCATCTTTCGCAATCGAGATCGGGCATTCTTCGACCGGATGGAGCGCGGGCTGCGGTCGGTGGCGCCGAAGGCGCGGATCGGCAGGCTCGCCGTGCCGCCCGTGGTGGGAGCGGCCCTGCTCGGCCTGGACCGGCTCGGAGCCGGTCCCAGGGCGGCGGCGAGGGTCCGAGACGAGCTCACCGATCGGCGACTGGCGGCGCGGCCGAGACAGAAAACCACGGCAGGGCGATAAGGAGCGGGCGATGGCCAGGATCGTGCTGGAGGACGTGACGAAGGTCTTCGGTTCCGACGTGGTGGCCGTCGACCACGTGTCGCTCGACATCGGCGACGGTGAGTTCATGGTCCTGGTCGGACCCTCCGGGTGCGGCAAGTCGACCCTCCTCCGGTTGCTGGCCGGGCTCGAGGAGGTCACCGAGGGCGAGATCTACATCGGCGACCGGAACGTGACCGACCTTGCCCCGAAGGACCGGGATGTGGCCATGGTGTTCCAGAACTACGCCCTCTACCCGCACATGACGGTGGAGCAGAACATCGGCTTCGGGCTCAAGCTCCGGCGGACACCGAAGGCCGAGACGCGGACCAAGGTCAAGGAAGCGGCCCGCATCCTCGGCCTCCAGCCGTTCCTCGCCAGGAAGCCGGCCGAGCTCTCCGGTGGACAGCGCCAGCGGGTGGCCATCGGCCGGGCGATGGTTCGCGATCCCAAGGCCTTCCTGATGGACGAACCGCTCTCGAACCTCGACGCCAAGCTCCGCGTGCAGATGCGGGCGGAGCTGGCCACGGTGCACGAGCGGCTGGGCACCACCACCGTGTACGTGACCCACGACCAGGTCGAGGCGATGACGCTGGGACAGCGGGTGGCCGTGTTGAAGGACGGCGTGCTCCAGCAGGTCGACACACCGCAGGCGCTGTACAATGCTCCGGCCAATCTCTTCGTGGCCGCGTTCATCGGATCGCCGCCGATGAATCTGGTGGAGGCCGAAGTGGAGGATCATGCCGTGTCCTTCGGCGGATACCGGCTCCCCACCCCCGACGGCGTGGACCTGGCCTCCCATCGAGGGCGGTCCCTGATCCTCGGGATCCGTCCCTCGGACCTCGAGGATGCCGACGTCTGGCAGAGCGGCGGTCTCCCCGTCATCGAGGTGAAGGCCCACGTCACCGAGGAGCTCGGCTCCGAGGTCAACGTGCTGTTCCGGGTCGACGCTCCCCCGGTGGCCACCGAGGACACCATCGCCGCCGCGTCGGAGGAGGGCGCCGAGGAAGCGGTGATCCCGCTGATGGGCGCGGAGGGAAAGAGCGTGTTCTGTGCCAGGGTCGATCCCAGGACCAAGGCCCGGCCCGGGGCCACCGTCCGCCTCTCCGTCGACCCCAGCCGCTTCCATTACTTCGACAAGGAGACCGGCCGGCGGGTGGGGACCGAGGCGCCGGCCACGGTCTGAGGGACGACCTCCCCGGACCCCCGGGCGTCCGTTTGACCCCCCCGGACCGCGGGGGGATCATTCGGCGGTTTCCCCGACCCGACAGGAGGGATCCCGATGCGCATCCGCCTGGCCGTCATCCTCGCCGGCATGATCGCCCTGTCCTTGGGAACGCCGGCCCGGGGGGCGAGCGACGCCCGCGTGACCCGAGACGGCACATCGAACAGCTACCTTCGGTACGACGGGCAGACCGACGACACCATGACCGCCTGCAGCACCGGCCTGCGCTCCCAGAACGAGCCCACGGTGGCGGTCGACCCCAATGACCCGCTGGTGATCACCGCAGGCTCGAACGACTACTGCGCCGCCATCGAGAACGGCGACGTGTGGGCGGGCTACTACCGCTCCACCGACGGCGGACTGACGTGGCAGGACAGCCTGGTCCCCGGATACCCGGCCGACACGTCTCCGGCCGGGCTGGCGTCGCCGGCCCACGGAAAATGCGGGGCGGCCGGAGATCCGACCCAGTCCTTCGACAACGCCGGGCGGCTGTTCTACGGGTTCATCTGCTTCAACCGGTCCAAGCCGGTCAACGGCTCGATCTACGTCTCGACCTACGACCAGGACGGAGCCACCTACGTCCGGACCGCCCGGGTCGCCCGGGGCACCCCCTCCGGGCAGTTCGGGGTGGGCTTGTTCCAGGACAAGCTAAACGTCGCGGTGGACCAGAGCGGGGGGGCCCAGGACGGGAACGTCTACGTGGCGTGGGCCCGGTACACGGCGAGCTCGCCGAACAACTTCATCCAGTTCTCCAGGTCGACGGACCACGGGGCCACCTTCTCCCGGCCGGTCAACGCCTCTGCCGGCGTGAACGGCAGCAAGTCCTTCGCCGACCTGGCGATCGGCCCAGACGGCACCGTCTACCTGACGTGGATCAGCTATCACATCCAGCACAACACGGTGGACGGGATCTGGGTCAGCAGGTCGACCGACGCCGGCCTCCACTGGAGCCGTCCGCTCCTGGTGTCGAAGATCAGCCAGTTCGACAGCAGCCAGTTCACCGGCGGAAGCGGCGGGGTCGACTGTGGGGACAGCATCTTCTACTCCTGCCCCAGCGGTCTGACGTTCTCCCGCTTCGGGAGCAACTCGGCGGTGGCCGCCGACGACACCGGTGTTCACCTGGTGTGGGCGGCGCGGAACGGGGACGGCCAAGCCAAGGTCTACGTCAGCAACTCCTCCAACGGGACCGACTGGAGCGCGCCGGCCACCATCGACGGCGCGGCCACCGGGCACCAGTGGACGCCGGACATCGCGTCGGCGAACGGGGTCATCACGGCGGTGTTCTACGACTCCCGGAACGACCCGTCGTACTCGCCCGACCTGCCACCCGGCGACACGGCCGACGGGCAGAACTCGGGAGACGTGGTCGACACGCTCGCGGCCCGGTCGGTCGACGGCGGGCTGACCTGGACGGAGACGCAGCTCGACACCCACGCCAGCAACTTCAACTGGGAGACCCACGGGTCCCGGCGCGTCCCGTTCTGGGGCGACTACATCTACGTGTCCGCGGTCCCCGGCGGGGCGTTCGCGACGTGGACGGACTCGCGGGACCTGGTTCCCGGGGACGACCCGAGGAAGGGCCACGTCGCCGACGGGTTCGACGTGTACCAGCCGTGCACGTACGTCCCCAACGACATCGATGCGCCGTCCTACTCCTCGCCGACGATCGACGACCCGTGCCTGTCCCAGGGAGGGCTCGACCAGAACATCTACGGCGCCCAGCCATGAGGTAGCGCCGGCCTAGAATCGGCCGTGCGCTTCGGAGCCCAGAGCATGGTCGCGCCCCTGCGCGACGTGCTGGTCAAGGGTCCGGGGGACGCGTTCGGGAGGGCGTTCGACGACCCGGCCCACGGCTTCCTCCACCCCGTCGACCCGACGGAGGCCCGCCGCCAGCACG
>VAYG01000013.1:0-564 GCA_005885015.1 Actinomycetota bacterium
TTGCCCGCCGCCCCGCTGCCGATGCTGGTCCCGGCGAACAGGGGGACGAAGTAATTGGAGGCGTTGAGGTAGTCCTTCCCCCAGGAGATGGTGAGGGCGAGGGGAATATGGTTCTTCGGATCGGCGAGCTTCGCGAACGCCTCGTCGGGCGGCACCAGCTTCAGGTCCAGTCGGATCCCGATCTCGGCCATCTCCTTCCGGATCTCCTTCGCCTGCGCGATGAAGATCGGACTGGTGTTGAGTCCGAGCGCCAGCAGGCCCGAACAGGCCGGCGCATCGCAGATCCCGTCATGGTTGCCGTCGTACCTGGAGAGCGACATCTCCTTCCGCGACGCGTCGACGCTTCCGGCATCGCCCGGCGTGGCGTAGGGGTCGTAGTTGAGGAGGAGGTTGTTCTCCAGGCTGTTCAGGGCGATGTGCCCGATCGCCTCGGTGGCGGTCGGACCTCCCCGAATCTCCTGGAGCCGGGCCTTGTCCAGCACGAGGTTCATCGCCTTGCGAACGTGGATGTCGTCCAGGGGCGGCGCGGCCAGGTTCATCGCCACGTACCGGATGAAGTCTCGG
>VAYG01000013.1:575-9866 GCA_005885015.1 Actinomycetota bacterium
CCGACTGATAGGCCCGAATCTGCTCATCGGGCGCCGGAGGTGGCGGGCCGGGATCGAAGACCAGATCGCTCCGACCGGCATCGACGGCCGCGGCCGCGTCTTCACGGGTGCCTCCGGTCGCGATCTCGATCCGATCGACATAGGCCCCGCGAAGGGCGTCGGTGGATGCGTGCCAGGACGGGTTGCGCACCAGGACGATCGACCGCCCGGGGACGAACCCCGAGGCGGGGCGTTGCTGTGACGGCGGAGTTGAGAAGTCGAGCGACTGGGATCCCTGGAGCATGTAGGGGCCCGTGGCCACCAGGAACCCGCCATCGGCGTCGTCGTGGCCGGTGGCCACACCGAAAATTGCGCCCGCATCGAAGGGGTTCGGCGGGATCGGCGCAGCCGCAGGCAAGGACAGGCGCTCTCCGAGATCGCCGGCCGGGTGGACCAGGTGGATCCGGAGGGTCGTATCGTCCGGGGCCTCCAATCCAGAGATGGAGTCGGCCTTGCCCGCCGCATAGTCGTCGAAGCCCTGGATCACCGAGAAGTAGAAGGAATAGCCGCCGGCCGAGGCCTGCGGGTTCGCCTCTCGCTCCAGCGCGCGGATGACGTCCTGGGCCTTGATCTGGACCTGGTCGAGCGGTGGCGCGTAGTGGAGCCCCGGCTTCAGGCGCAACGTCCAGGTGAGCCCGTCCGCGGACACGATGGGCATGGATGAAGCCAGATCCGGATGGAGGACAGCACCTCCTTCGGAGGTCGGCGCTCCCCGGTAGGAGAGCAGGGTCCGTAGGAGGCAACACCGGAACAGCTCCCACGAGTCGTTGAAGTAGTCCTTCTGCGGATCGAGTGCCGTGGGCTGCGGAAGCGTCGAAGCTGGCAAGGTTGGCGAGACGATCCGGAGCGTCCCTCCCCTCGGGGCCGGCGACGCTGACGGCGGCGAGCTGGGCGTGGCTCGATGCTGGGGGCCGCCGGTGCAGCCGGCTACCACGAGGCACGTAGCGATCGCCACGGTGAGAGCACGGCGCACCCCCATGCGGCGAAGCCTCGGCTTCGCCATCCCCGCTGTCAATGCTCCCCGGCACCCTTCCGGCCGTGACGGGCGTCACCCGAGGCGGGACGCGGCAGAGGCGGTCGATGGTTAGATGTGGTTGTGAGCGAGCGCCAGGATGGCCGTTCGGAGTCTCCGGCTGAGCCGATGATCTCCCTGGAGGGAGTGTCGAAGCAGTTCCGCGGCAGCCGGCGGCTGGCGGTCAGCAACCTCTCGTTGGAGATCTCTGAGGGCGAGACCGTCGTCCTGGTCGGCCCGTCCGGGTGCGGAAAGACCACCACCATGCGGATGATCAATCGACTGATCGAGCCGTCCGCCGGGACCATCCTGGTCGACGGCAAGGACGTCATGAAGCAAGATCCGGTGATCCTCCGGCGGGGGATCGGCTACGTGATCCAGAGCATCGGGCTGCTCCCGCATCGCACCGTCGCCCAGAACATCGCCACCGTGCCGAAGCTCGCCGACTGGGACGACCGACGCATCGATGCCCGGGTCGACGAGCTCATGGAGACGTTCGGGCTGGATCCCGAGTTGAAGGACCGGTACCCGAGCGAGCTCTCCGGTGGACAGCGCCAGCGGGTGGGGGTGGCCCGGGCTCTGGCCGTCGACCCGCCGGTGATGCTGATGGACGAGCCCTTCGCCGCGGTCGATCCCATCGTCCGGGCCCGGCTCCAGGACGAGTTCCTCGGAATCCAGGAGCGGCTCAGGAAGACCATCGTGTTCGTGACCCACGACATCGACGAGGCGATCAAGATGGCCGATCGGATCGCCATCCTGAACATCGGCGGCATCCTCGAGCAGTACGCGCCGCCGGAAGAGATCCTGCGTGCACCGGCCAACGCATTCGTGGAGGACTTCGTCGGGGCAGAACGCGGGCTCAAGCGGCTGGCCCTGATCAAGGTGGCCGAGATCGGGGTGGAGGACGGACCGGTGGTCGACCGCGAGGCCTCATCGGAAGAGGCGCTCAGGGTGATGGAGAAGTTCGGCTACGACTGGGCGACGGTCGTGGACGAGGGGAGGCTCCTCGGGTGGGTGGACCGGGGTTCGCTGGACGGGCGGCCCTCTCTGGCGGATGTCCCCCCCCGCCGATTCTCCGCCTACGTCACGGCGGACAGCTCGCTGCGTGAGGCGCTCGACGCCATCGTCACCAACCAGACGAACGTCGCGGTGGTGGCCGGCGACGGCGACCGCTACCTGGGGATCCTCACGGTCGAACGGATCTCGCAGGAGATCGTGTCGTCGTGATCGCGCTCGCCGACGAGCTGATCCGGTGGGATTGGGTCTTCTCCCACGGGCAGGAGATCTGGTCCCGCTTCGTGCAGCACGTCGAGCTCACGGTGATCGCCGTCGGGGTCGGGCTGTTGATCTCGTTCCCGCTGGCCATCGTCGCGCACCGCCATCGGTTCCTGTACACGCCGATCGCCTGGTTCACCGGGCTCCTCTACACCATCCCGAGCATCGCCCTGTTCGTGATCCTGCTGCCGATCACGGGTCTCTCGTACACCACCGCGGAGATCGGGCTGGTCAGCTACACGCTGCTCATCCTCATCCGGAACACGGTCGTGGGTCTGTCCGGCGTGCCCGAGGACGTGAAGGAGGCCGCCCGGGGCATGGGGTACACGCAGCGTGAGCTCCTGTGGCGTGTCGAGCTGCCCCTGGCCCTTCCGGCGATCATGGCCGGCATCCGCATCGCTGTTGTCAGCACGATCGGCCTGGTCACGGTGGCCGCGCTGATCGGCCGGGGCGGACTCGGCCAGTTCATTCTCGAAGGCCTGCAGACCTTCTTCAACACCGAGATCCTCCTGGGTGCCGTCCTGTCGGTGGCCCTGGCCCTGGCCGCGGACGCCGCCCTTCTCGGTGCCCAGAGAGTGCTCACGCCCTGGTCCCGGACCGGCGGCCCCCGCACCCGGCCGTTCATCCCGTGGAAGAAGCCCGGCTTTCCCATCGGCTGATGCACACCTTCGTCGACGTCCTCCACTGGCTCACCACCTCCTCCCACTGGTCGGGTTCGGGCGGCATCCCCATCCGCGTGGGCGAGCACCTCGAGCTCTCGGTCGTCTCGGTCGGGCTGGCCTGCGCGGTCGCCATCCCGGTCGGCCTGGTGGTCGGCCACCTGCGCAGGTACGAGTTCCTGGCAGTCTCGTTCGCCAACCTGGGGCGGGCCGTGCCGTCCTTCGCCATCCTCGTACTGGCCTACCTCTTGTTCCTCCAGCTGTGGCCCTCGCTGGCCTTCGGGTTCGGCCCCACGGTGGTTGCGCTATTCCTGCTCTCCGTGCCCCCGATCCTCACCAACACCTACGTCGGCGTGCAGTCGGTCGACGCCGACACGGTCGAAGCCGCCCGGGGGATGGGCATGACCGAACGAGACGTCCTTCTCCGCTTGGAGCTTCCGCTGGCGGCACCCCTGATCATGGCCGGCGTGCGGACAGGGGCGGTGACCGCCGTGGCCACGGCCACGCTGGCCGCGCTCATCGGGGGAGGAGGGCTGGGACGATTCATCATCGACGGGTTCCACACCAACGACGTAGCCATGGTCGTGTCCGGTGCGGTCCTGGTCGCAATCCTGTCGATCCTCACGGAAGGCGCCTTCGCCCTCGTCGAACGCGCCGTGCGGCCTCGGACCTCTTCTCGCCAGACGGGCGGGACCCTCGCGGCCGGCCGCCGTTCCCGCGCAGTTGCGTGAGCGCGTGACGTTCTCAGTCCGAAACGGATCCACCTTTCGTACGACTGAATGCTGGTAACGTGCTCCGAGCCCGTGTCCCGGGGGTGGGCTCCCCACAATTTCCTGGAAGGAGGAGTGACCCATGCGGAGTGTCCGCAGATCCGCCCTCGGGGCGACGGCGCTTGCGCTCGCGGTGGCGACTGCCCTCGCGGCGTGCTCGTCGGGAGGGGGCGGCACGACGAGCGGTGGCGGTGCCACCGTCGCCAGCAAGCTTGTCCTGGGCGGGCCGCCCGAGTGCCCCCAGCGCCCGTTCTGCATCCCGGGACTGAAGAACACCTACGGCCTCACGTTCAAGGAGTTCAAACCCCTCGACGTGGGCGGGTCGCAGACCGTGGCGGCGCTCAAGTCGGGAGCGATCCAGGTCGCGCTGCTGTTCTCCACCGACCCGGTGATCTCCGACAACGGCTGGGTGGCCCTGGAGGACGACAAGCATCTCCAGAACGCAGAGTTGATCACCCCGGTCATCCGTACCGACAAGCTGAACGATGAGATCTCGAAGCTGCTCAACGACATCAGCGGCAAGCTCACGACGGACAACATCGTGCCCTTGATCAAGGACGTTGCCGCGAACAAGAAGGACCCCGCGGACGTCGCCAGGGGGTTCCTGCAGCAGCAGGGGCTCATGCCCAGTAGCGGGAGCGGTGCAGGAAAGAGCCTCACCGTCGGTGTCTCGAGCGCGTTCGCCGAAAACGAGATCGTGGCCGAGATGTACGCGGAGGCGCTCCAGGCAGCCGGCTACTCGATCAAGACCGAGCTCAGCCTGGCCACGCGGGAGGTCTCCGATCCGGCCCTGGAGAGCGGGAAGATCGACCTCAAGCCCGAGTACCTGGCCTCCGAGCTGGCCGGTCCGATCGCCAACGCCGCGGACAAGGCATCGGGCGACGCCGACGCGGAGCTGACCGCGCTCCGGAGTGCCCTCCAGTCCCACGGCATCACGGTGCTGGACCCCTCGCAAGCAAACGACACGAACGTCTTCGTGGTGACCAAGGACACCGCGGACAAGTACGGGCTGTCGAAGGTCAGCGACCTCGCCAAGAAGGTCTGACGGGCCGGAGATAGCGGCTGGAATCCGAGGGCCCGCCCGCTCGGGCGGGCCCTTTGGCTATCGGTACCGTTCGCCGGCCTCGATCGGGACGTCGAGCCGGTTCGGGGCTGGGACCAGCGGACACACCCACCGGGGGTCGTACGCGCACGAGGGGTTGTAGGAGAAGTTGAAGTCCAGGACCAGGCGGTCACCCTCCATCCCCAGGTCGGCGCCCTTGACCGTGTCGAGCAGGTAGCGACCGGCCCCGTACGTCTCCTTCCCGCTGGTCCGGTCCCTGAACGGGAGGAACAGGCCCCCGCCGTAGCCCTCCAGCCAGTACAGCTCCAGCTCCAGACGCCCGCTGGCCAGCTCGAACCGAGCCACCGCGAACCGGGTGAAGCGGTAGGAGCCTTCGTGCTCCCCGCTGGTGGCGATGTCGTACGCCATCGGCTCGGCCGGACTCACCTCGGCCGGCGTGCGGAAGGCCGGGTCGTAGTCGAAGAAGGGGAGGGCGGAGAACTCCCCGCGAACCGTGGGCGGCACCGGCGATTGCGGGTGACGCGCGAACAGCTCGTCGCGGACGGCTCGCCAACGGCGCCACCCGGTCTGCGGATCCTCGGCGGCCCTGACCTCGCCGTACGTGGCGAACACCCTGCGCTTCCAGTCGAGGAGCTCGAGCTCCTCCGGCAGCCGCTCGGTCACCCGCCCGTATCCATCCAGGGAGGCGCCCTGGTCGGCGCCGGAAGGGGCTCGCCGGAGGCCGGGCGCTCGGGGCCCAGCCGGGGGATGGCCTGCGCTTCCATCCCCTTCGGCCTTCGCATCCACGCGGGAGCGCGCGGATTGCGGATACCCACGCCGTTGACGGCGGCCCCGGCGAACAAGAGGCCCGCGGCGATCAGCATGCCGACGTGGAAGGCGTCGGTGGAGGCGGCTCGTGCCGCGCGCTTCACCTCGGCGGGGGCCGCCGGGTCGGGCCGGTTCAGGGGCGCCACCTGGTTCCGGAATTTCGACGAGGATGTGTCGACGCCGGGCACCCGGGTGGCTATCCCGTGATAGAAGCTCGACGCGATCGCCACGAAGATCAGGGCGCCGGCCAACTGGGGCCCGACCCGCGAGATGGCGTTGTTGATGGCGGAGGCCACGCCCGAGTTGTGCTTGGGGACGGAGGTCATGAGCGCGGTCGTCAGGGGGGCCACCATGATCGTCAGGCCCGCCCCGAACACCAGGAACCCGGGGAAGAGATCCCGCCAGTAGGTGGCCGGCGGGATCCATGTGGTGACGTCGCGGATCTCGAACACCCACGCGTGGCTGGTGGGGGGCAGCCGCGTGAACCACAGGATGCCCAACCCCATGATCGCCGGTCCGGCGGCCATGAACAGCCTTGGGCCATACCGGGCGGCCAACCTTCCGAAGCGGCTGGAGAACACCGCGAGCAGGAGGCTGCCCGGGATGCCGATCAACCCGGCCGCCGCGGGGTTGTAGCCGAGAGTGCCGATCACGTAGATCGTGACGAAGGCGAAGGTCACGTACAGCGCACCGTAGATCACCAACGTGGAGATGTTGGTCACCGTGAAGTTCCGGGACCGGAACAGGCCAAGAGGGACCAGCGGGTGCCTGGACTTCATCATGAGGAAGGGGAAGGCGGCCGCGGACACAGCCCCCACGATGAGCGCCGCATACGGAAGGACCCCGTGCCAGTTCTGCTGCTGTCCGATGATGGCGCCGAAGCTGAGGCCCCCCACCGCCAGGAAGATCACCCCGGCTCCGAGCCAGTCGAACTGCCCGGACGCTTCCTCGTCCCGCGACTCGGCAACATGGGCGACCGTCGCGTACAGCGCCACCGCGATCAGGGGCAGGTTGATGAAGAACGCGGCTCGCCAGGACACGGTCTCTACGAGAAGGCCGCCGACGAACGGCCCGAGGATGGTGGTGGCGGCGGAGGCTCCGGCCCACAGCCCGAACGCCCGGCCCTGCTCCTCCCCCTCGAACGTGGCGGTGATGATGGCCAGTGACCCGGGCACGAGCAGCGCTCCGGCCGCTCCCTGGAGGACCCGGAAGGCGATCAGCAGCTCGATGCTCGGGGCGAGGCCACAGAGGAGCGACGTCGCGCCGAAGCCGATCAGGCCGACCGTGAACATTCGCCGGCGGCCGTAATAGTCGTTCAGCGCCCCTGCCAGGATCAGCAGCGAGGACAGCGACAGCAGGTACCCGTAGTAGACGAAGTTCTCCGCGGCGAACGGTCCGAGGAAGCTGCTCCGCAGCTCCTCCCCGATCCGCGGAAGCGCCACGTTGACCACCGTGGAGTCGAGGAACACGATCCCCGACCCCAGGATCGCCGCGAGCATCGTCCAGCGCTTCTCGCTGGTCACACCGATGCCCCTGATGCCGTCGGGATCGCTCGTGTTCGGGAAAGGTCGTGACGCACTACATCCGCTCGACCCATTGGGCCCGCCATCCCGGCGCGTCGAAGGGCTGAGCGAAGAAGTCGGTCTCCTTGAGGACCTTTCCGTCCCTGAACTCGAAGATGCTCACCCCGTGGTAGAGGTGACCGCCGTAGTCCAGCCTGACCTCGGAAGTCACCAGGTCGCCGCCGGCCAAGATGCGCCCCACCGTCTGCGTGGGGAACCCCGGGTAGTTCTGGTTGATGGCCATGCAGTTCTCCCGGCCGCGGATGCGCTCTCCCGACTGCGGCCACTCCTGGACGAAGTCGTCGTGGAGCAACGCTCCCGCCGCCTGCCAATCCTGTTTCTCCATCAGCCGCCACAGTTGCTCGACGACGCTCCTGTTCTCCTGTTCTCCCATCGGGTCTCCTCGATCGCAGGACGGCAGCGTATGCGGTGCCGATGCCACCGGCAACCGGCCGGCGGTCGGGCCCATGAAGCAAGAGACCCCGGGCGCGGGCATGCCCGGGGTCTCCACCGCAGACGACCGCGAGGGGCCGTCCACGTCCTGCGCGCGCTCAGCCGCCCTGATAGCAACCGGACAGATCGGGAGCCTTCGCGTAGAAGCTCGGTCCGGAGTTCTGGCAGGCGAACCGGATCTCGTTGTCGCCCGAGGCGTTCTCCGTCCATACGGCGTTGGCCCCGCCGGCCGGATCGATGGCCACGGCGATGGAGTCGGCAAGGCTGCGGTCCGCGTTGGGGACCACGGAGCAGAAGATCCCGAACGAGCAGATCCCTCCGATGTGGGCGGGGCCCGGATCCAGGTCGACGGCGCTGACGCGTGGAGACTTCAGGTAATGCGCCCCGTTGGCGTCGGCCGTGGCCACCGCCCGCCGCACCGAGAGGAATGTGATGTACCACACGCTGGCGGGATCGTTCGGCCGAAGCGTGGACGACCGGTACTCGACCACCGCCACCCGTCCCGCCGATCCGGCAGCCGCCCATGGGAAGAAGTGGGAGCCGGACCGCCCGTCGATGGTCACCGGCGGCGTCCAGTGCGCTCCCCCGTCGGGAGAGGTCACCAGCAGGAGATCCGTCTGCTGCGGGTGCTCCTTGCAGTTCGGGTCGCTCTCGCAGTCCAGGACGAACCCGAGGGGATCGTCCTTGTGCCGGACCGGGAGCACCACGTGCACCTGGCCTTTCTGGTCCAGGGCGATGGTGGCGAAGATCTTGTCGGCGTTGTCCCCGGTCTTGTGGACAACGTCGATGTCACCCACCCAGGCCAGATGGGAGGTCCACGTGTAGATCCCGGGAACGGCGGAGGGGACACCCGTGGACACCCACGCCTTGTTGAACGGGCCGATCTGGGAGTAGTTGCATCCCGTCTGCCCGTTGGACTCCACGTCGTTGCCCGACAACCACAGCGCGTAGGCGGTCTGGGTTCGGTCGTCCACGACGACCCCACCCGGGATCGTGTTGCACGCTGAGCCGATGAGGGCGTTCGTGTCGGTGGTGATCATCTGGGGCGGGGAGAACGTCTTGCCCCCGTCCACGGAGATCGTGACGTAGGCCAGCTCCTCGGGGCTGAACGTGTGGTACTCGAGGAACCTTCCTTCGATGGGGGTAGACCTCGATCCACGGCCGGTCCGAGGCGCCCGGGTGGTTGTCGGCCAGATCCGTTCTCTGTGGCCAGGTCACCCCGCCGTCGAGGCTTCGATAGATGCACGTGTGGAGGAGGTTGTTGGGATCGCCGCAGATCTGTCCGTTGTAGAGGGCTCCGGCCGCGTCGACGGCGTTGGTGACGTCACCGATGGCGTTGGGGTCGGGCGAACCGAGGTTGGTGAAGTTCACCCCGTCGGGGGAGCTGGCGAACTCGCCTGGACTCTGCCAGGACGCGTACCGCACGCCCGTCGTGGAGATGGCCAGGGACGGCTCGCTGCCGTCCTTGCTTCCGGGCAGCATCACCGAGGCGTGGAACCCCGGCGGGCTCTGGGTTGCCGCGGCCGGCCTGGCCGCCACGAGGGAGACCACCAGGAGCGTTGCCGCCGACAGCGAGGCGATCCTCGAGCTCATCCCTGCACCTCCAGGTTCGTCTGCGCGGGCAGCCGGGGCAGATCCTAACTAGCTAGAG
>VAYG01000014.1 GCA_005885015.1 Actinomycetota bacterium
GGGGGCGCGACGTGGAGCCCATCCGGGAATGGGATCCGGGCGAACAGGATCTACGCGCTGGCCATCGCCCCCTCCAACTCTTCCTGGTTGTACGCGGGGACCAACAGCACCGTCTACCGGACCAAGGATGGCGGAGCCTCCTGGAAGAAGATCTCGGCGGGCATCGTCTCCGGCCAGATCGTCTTCCTCGCGGTCGACCCGACGGATAACAAGGCGGCCTTCGCCGCCGGCTACGGCGTCTTCAAGACGATCGACGGCACCACCTGGAGCCGAACGAAGGCGCGCGCGGGTCCACTCGCTGTGGACCCGTCCAATCCCGTTGTGGTGTATGCGGCGCTCCAGAAGTCCACCGACGGCGGTTCAACGTGGGCGTCGGATTCGAAGGGGTTCACGAACACGCAGGTCACGTCCGTCGCCGTCGATCCTGCAGTCCCCTCGAACCTGTATGCGGTGGCCGGGCCGAACCCGGCCATCCTCGGGATCGGGAACACCGTGTTCAAGTCATCCGACGGAGCGAAGCATTGGGCGAGGGCGGACACGGGGCTCCCGGACCCGGTCGACAACACCACGTACTCGATGGTCATGGACCCCACGAATCCACAGATCCTCTACGTCGGGACCAGTGACGGCGTGTACGTGTCCACGGATGCCGCGGCCTCCTGGCACCCGACCGGTCTGACGAGAGAGATGGTCGCCGGCGACGCACCTCCTTCGTTGGCCGTGGACCCTTCGGATCCGGACACGATCTACGCGGGGATGGTTGCGGCGACCGCCCAGGACCACTGGATCTACAAGACGACGGACGGCGGCGTCACATGGACACCGGCGGACACCGGTCTCCCCTCTCTCATCACGGTCAGTGCCATCGCCGTGGATCCATCCGATGGGGATACGGTCTACGCGGCGATCGGCTACCAGCGCGTGTACAAGTCCGTGGACGGTGGGGTGACCTGGGCCCCATCGAGCACCGGGATCCCCCAGGGCAGCTCGGGCGCAGCCCTCGCCATCGATCCGGCTCAACCGCAGACCGTTTACGTGGGGACGTCGCAGATCACAGTAGGGGGCCACGAGCAGGGACGCCTGTACCTGTCGACGGACGGGGGCGCCGGCTGGACACGGGTCCATCTCGGCGTGGAACTACCGGGGAACTCCACGGTCGATGCGATCGCCATCCTTAAGGACTCGCCGGACACGCTCTACGTCGGAGTGACCGGCTATTTCTTCGACGCTGCTCCTGGGGTCCTTCGGTCGATGGATGGCGGAACGACCTGGACGCTGCTCGATGACGGGCTGTCGAACCCGAACGTGAGCTCTCTGTCCGCGGTTCCCGACGGGTCCATGGTGGCCGCGGGGACCTACGGAGGCGGCGTCTTCAAGCTCTCTGGCTGAATCCGTCACCCTTCCGCAGATGATCGCGGGCCCAGTTTCTTTGACGCTCTCTGCGGGCCACCGTAAGCTCGGTCCTGTTTCTCTCTATCCCTAGCGAAAGGCAGGCCGTGGCGAAGCGTGTCCTGATCATGGGCGCCGCCGGGCGCGACTTCCACAACTTCAACGTCGTCTATCGCGATGACCCCCAATCGGAAGTCGTGGCCTTCACTGCCACCCAGATCCCGTTCATCGAGAACCGGACGTACCCGCCTGAGCTGTCCGGGCCGCGTTATCCCAACGGCATCCCGATCCACCTGGAAGAGGACCTGCCCAAGCTGGTCCGCGAACTGCACGTGGACGACGTGGTCTTCGCTTACTCCGACGTCTCCCACGAATACGTCATGCACAAGGCCAGCGCGGTGATGGCCGCAGGGGCGTCGTTCGTCCTGCTCGGGCCGAACGCGACCATGCTGGAAGCGAATGTCCCGGTGGTCGCGGTGTGCGCGGTCCGCACCGGGGCGGGCAAGAGCCAGACCACCCGGAAGGTCGTCCAGACGCTGAGAGACCAGGGCAAGACTGCGGTCGTGGTCCGCCATCCCATGCCCTACGGGAACCTCGTGGCCCAGCGGGTCCAGCGGTTCGCTTCCTTCGAGGACCTGGACCGGAACGACGTGACCATCGAGGAGCGCGAGGAGTACGAGCCGCACCTTCGCAACGGGACGGTCGTCTACGCCGGCGTGGATTACGGCGCGATCCTCGAGCAGGCCCAGAAGGAATGCGACGTCCTGGTGTGGGACGGGGGCAACAACGACTATCCGTTCTACCGTCCCACCGTGCTCATCGTGGTGGCAGACCCGCTGCGGGCCGGCCACGAGACGGCGTACCACCCCGGCGAGACGAACTTCCGGATGGCCGACGCCATCGTCATCAACAAGGTGGACTCGGCGACGCCCGAGCAGATCCAGGAGGTGGAGCGCTCGGCGAAAGAGCTGAACCCGGACGCGCTGATCATCTTGGGTCGGAGTCCGGTGACCGTCGAGGACGGCGCGCAGCTCGCCGGGAAGCGCGTACTGGTGATCGAGGACGGCCCCACGCTCACCCACGGCGAGATGCTGTACGGGGCGGGCGTGGTGGCCGCCCGCCAGGAGGGGGCGGCCGACATCGTCGACCCCCGCGAGCATGCGGTCGGGTCGATGAAGGACATCTACGCGAAGTACCGGATCGGCCCGCTGCTCCCGGCCATGGGGTACTCGGATCAGCAACTCCGGGAGTTCGAGTCGATGATCAATGCCACCCCCGTGGACGTCGTGCTCATCGCCACGCCCATCGACCTGCGCAAGCTGGTCCGAATCGACAAGCCCGCGGTTCGCGTCTCCTACGACCTCGTGGAGGCGGAAGGCTCACCCACCATCGCGGACGCGCTGCGGCCGGTCCTGTAGACGCCACGAAGGAGAGCCCTGGTGCGGCGGGTGGTGATCGCTCTGGGGGGAAACGCTCTCCTCCAGAAGGGCGACGAGGAGTCGGCCGAGAGCATGCGGCGCTCGGCCCGCGTCGCCGCCGAGGTCGTCGCCGACGTCGCGCAGGGCGGGTGGGAGGTGGTCGTCACCCACGGGAACGGGCCCCAGGTCGGCCGCATCCTGCTCCAACAGGAGGAGGCGCACCGGGTGGTCGCCCCGATGCCGCTGGATGTCTGCGGGGCGGAGAGCCAGGGCCAGATCGGCTATCTCCTCCAGGTATCGATCGGTGACGTGTTCTACGAACGGGGGATGGACCGGCCGGTGGTCACCGTGCTCACGCTGACCCGAGTGCCCAGGGACGATCCGGCCTTCCGCGAGCCAACCAAGCCCATCGGGCCCTACTACGGGAAGGAGAAGGCCAAGCGGCTGGTTCGCGAGCGCGGCTATCAGGTGGCACCCGCCCCGGGGGACGCCGGGTGGCGGCGGGTCGTTCCGTCGCCCCGGCCGTACTCGATCGTGGAGGCGCCGGTGATCCGCCAGCTCGTCGGGTCGGGGGCGATCGTGATCGCGGCCGGCGGGGGAGGCGTGCCCGTCGTCGAGGAGGGGCCGCGGCTGGTCGGCGTGGAGGGCGTGGTGGACAAGGACCTGGCCGCGGCGATCCTGGCGAAGGACGTCCGGGCGGATTCGTTGCTGATCCTCACCGATGTCGACGGCGTGTACGAGGACTTCGGCACCCCGGGGCAACGGCTCCTGCCGTCGCTCACGCCGGAGGAGGCTCGCAGGCGGCTCGAGGCGGGGGAGTTCGGCACCGGCTCGATGAAGCCCAAGGTGGAGGCCGCCGCGGAGTTCGTGGAGGGCGGGGGGACGGAAGCCCTCATCGCCACGCTCCGTGACGGGCCGCGGGCGCTGGCCGGCCAGGCCGGGACCAGGGTCGGGTCGTGAGGCCCGAGCCGCGATAGCCTCCCGCCCGTGCACATGCGGGTGGGGACCTACAACGTCCAGTCCTTCCGGGCTGGGGCGGATGCCGTGGCGGAGGTCGTCGGTCCCGAGCAGCCAGACATCCTGCTGGTGCAGGAATGCGGGCCGCGACGGGCTCTCCGGAGGTTCGCCCAGACCCTGGGCATGGACGTGGAGTCCAGTCACCGCCCGTTCGGGCGGGTCCGCAACGCCGTCCTGTTCCGCTCCCCGTGGCGCCCGGGCTCGGTGCAGACCGCAACGTTCACCCCCATGGGGCGGGCGATGCTCCGGGGCTTCATCGCGGTGCACCTCCGGCGGGCGGGCGTGGCGCTCGTCGCCGTCTCGGTCCATCTGGGCCTGGTGCCACGAGAGCGCGAGGCGCACGCCCGGGACCTCACTGACTTCCTGTCCGGGCTCGACGATCCCGTCGTGATCGGGGTCGACCTGAACGAGGAGGCCGAGGCACCGGCCGCCCGCTGGATCGGCGAGCGGCTGTTCGACGTGTGCCGCAGGCCGGAGGAGCGAGCGCTCCTCACGTTCCCCGGACGGATCCCCACGGCCCGGATCGACTACCTCTTCGTGAGCGCTGAGATCCTTCGCCACCGGGCGTGGGTGCCGGTGGGGCAGGCGGCCACGGCGTCCGACCACCGCCCGGTTCTGGCCGACGTCGAGGTCGCGGAGCCATAGGGCGTCGCCGTGACGGGCAGCCGGGGAGGCGCGGCACCTCGGGTCTCCTTCGATCGAGTGGCCGATGCGTACGACCGGACCCGGGCGCTACCGGAGCGAACGATGCGACGGGTGCTCGAGCTCCTCCGTGCAGAGCTGGCCGGACCGGGACGGTGCCTGGAGATCGGCGTGGGGAGCGGCCGGCTGGCGCTTCCGCTGCATGATGCCGACATCCCGATGGCGGGGGTGGATGTCTCCCCGGCCATGCTCGCCAGACTGCGCGAGAAGACCGGGGGCGCCTGGCCCTTCCCGATCGCCCTGGCCGACGCCACCGCCCTCCCGTTCCCCCAAGGAAGCATGGGTGCCGGACTGGCCGCCCACGTCCTCCACGTGATCGCGGATTGGACGGCTGCCCTGCGGGAGCTGGCCCGGGTCGTCCGCCCGGGTGGCGTGATCCTGATCGACGTCGGGAACTGGGGAGGGAAGGGTGAGTGGGCCACCCTCCGCGACCGGTTCTGTGAGGAGGCGGGCATCCGCCGTCCCTTCGTCGGGACGCAGGACCCGGCCGAGGTGGGGGAGTACATGGGCTCGTTGGGAGCCGCGTGCCGGGTGCTTCCACCGATCCGCGAGACGATCTCGGTGACCGCCGAGGAACAGATCTCATCCCTGGAGGAGGGCCTGTACTCGTTCACCTGGCAGCTGGACGACCAGGCCCGCCGGGCGGCGGCGGCCCGGACCCGGAACTGGGCCAGGGATCACATGGGACCCCTCGACGTGCCGCGCCGTCGCGTTCGCCGCATCGTGTGGCGGGCCTACGACCTCCCCTGAGCGCGCCGGTCAGCCCCCGGGCTCCAGCAGGGCCTGGGGTGCGGGCCCGGACTGTCGCAGCAACCCCAGACCCCAGAGCCCGCACATGCCCGCGCCCACCATGATCGTCCCTCGCGGCCCCCACGTGGAGGCCACCAGGCCCGCCAACAGCGAGCCGACCGGGTAGGCCACGCCGAACGCCAGGACCCAGATGCTGATGACGCGCCCTCGGACCGCGTCGTCCACCGCGAGCTGGATGCCGCTGTTCGTCCCCGAGACCACCAACAGGTACGCCGCCCCGAAGAGGAACATCATGGCCAGCCCGATCGGATAGGAGGGGACGGCCCCGAACACGAGCAGGACGGCCCCGACCATGACCATGGCCCACGCGATGATCCGGGCGGCGATCCGGTTCCCCAGACGGCCGAGCACCAGCGCGCCCCCCACCGATCCCAGTCCGAGCGCGGCGGCCAGCGCTCCATACGACGCGGCGCCCCGGCCGTAGACGTCGGCGGCGAAGATCGGAAGGAGGGCCGACGCCGGCGCGGCAAAGAACGAGATCACCGCGATGCTGGCGATCATGGTCCGGATCCGGCGGTGCTCCCACGCGTAGGTGAGACCGGTCCTCAGGAGGTCGCGGACCGGGCGGCGTTCGGCGGACCCTGACGGCTCCGTCCGGATGAGGGCGAGCGCGCCGATGACGGTGAGGAACGAGACCGCGTTTACGCTGAACACGATGGCGGCGCCCGACCCCGACACGGCGATGATGGCCCCGGCGATGGCCGGTCCGATCACCCGGGCCAGGCTGAACTGAGCCGAGTTCAGCGCGATGGCGTTGACCATGGCCTCCGGAGGGACCAGCGACGGGACGAAGGCCTGCCAGGTGGGGCCGTTGAAGGCGAATGCCACGCCCTGCCCGACGGTGAGCGCCATCACCGCGAACAGGGTGGCGTGGTGGAGCCAGGCGAGGAGGGCCAGCAGCGCGGCGTCGACCATCATGAAGCTCTGCGTGGCCATCAGGATGCGCCGGCGGTCGAGCCGGTCGGTGTACACGCCGCCGATCGGGGAGAGCACCGTGGGGATGAAGTTGGCGAAGGTGACGAAGGACACCCAGAACGCGGACCGGGTGATGAGGAAGACGAACCATGCCAGCGCCACGGACTGCATCCAGGTGCCGACGTTGGAGAGGATGGCCCCGGTCCAGAGCAGGCGATAGTTGCGGTACCGGAGCGAGTCGAACGAGCCCATCCGCTACGGGGCAAGCTTCTGCCGGGCCACGGTCACGGCGACGTCCACCGCGACGTCCATCGGCAGCCGCGATGTGTTCAGGATGCAGTTGTACAGGAGCGGATCGCGGATGTCTCGTCCGTAGAAGCGGCGGACATAGCCGGCGCGCTCGGCGTCCACGCGTTCGCACCGGATGAGCGCTTCCTTCTCGTCCACGTGCTGCCACTCGGCGATACGGCGAGCCCGATCTCCGACCTCCCCGACCAGCGAGAGGTGGCACGCATCCGCTCGATCGGCCAGGGCAGCCTGGGCCCCTCGCCCGAGGATCACGTAGCTCCCCGCTCGGGCCAGCGAGAGGATCACCCGCCGGGTGGCCTCGGCCAGCGACCGGTCGTCGAGATCGGGGACCGGGGCCAGCCCGAAGCCCGGGGTGGCCGCGGCCAGGGCCATGCCCAGCTCCTCGACGAGGGCCGGGGCCCGTTCGTCCCTGGCCTTGACGACCTCCGGATCGAGGCCCAGCCGCTTGGCTGCCTCCTCGGCGAGCTCTCGATCCACGAAGACGAACCTCAGCCTGTCGGCCAGCGCTCGGGCCACCCGTCTCCCGCCCGCTCCGTACTGGCGGGAAACGGTCAGCACCGCCATCGGACGTCGTGGTCTACGCGGACGCCCGGGGCCGGCCCGCCGTCAGCTCGTCGGCGAACTCGAGGGTTCGCTCGAAGATCGCCCCCGCGTCAAAGTCCAGCGTGGCTACGTGATAGGAGTTCAGGAGCGGGACGAGCTCCTTCCGGTCGCTTCCCGCCCGCTCGTAGACGTACTTCGAGTTCGACGGCTTGACCAAATGGTCCTCGACGGAGGAGAACACCAGCAGCGGCAGACGCATGGAGGGAAGCTCTCGCTGGACCACTCGATAGAACTTCCCGAGCTGGGAGGCCGCGCGCAACGGAACCCGTTCGTACACGATCTCGTCCTGTCCGGGCTTCTTGATGTCGTTCCCCACGCCCTTGGCCGTTCGCATGAACAGCCGCACGACCGGTGTCAGGACCAGCTCGGGGCGGCGGACATCCGCGTTGATGGTGACGATCCCCTTGAGCTTGTCCGGGTGCTTGGCTCCCAGGTGCAGCACCATCGCCCCGCCCATCGACAGCCCGACGGCGATCACCGTGTCACACCGGCTCGCCAGGTCGAGGAGGGCGGCTTCCGATTCGCTCTCCCAGTTCCTCCACGTGGTTGTCTCCAGGTCCTCCCACGTCGTCCCGTGGCCGGGCAGGCGAGGGCCGATCACGGAGAACCCTTTCGAGGACAACCACCGTCCGAAGGGAAGCATCGACGCGGGGCACCCCGTGAACCCGTGCTGGAGCAGGAAGCCCGACGGGCCCCCGTCGAAGCGGAACGCCTCGGCTCCGGGAAGGACGCGCGCGGCCACCGGTCTCGATGGCTCCGTCAGGCCCGCCGGGAGTGCGTTCTGAACAGTTGGACCAGGAGGAACACCGCGAACAGCCCGGCCGCGCCCACCAGCAGGACCAGAATGGCAAGAAATGTCCATTCGAGCGGTCCGAACGCGATCATCCCGATGCGTTTTCCTCCCCTGGCGGGCCCGTATAGTGTATTCGGGTACGCCGAACCGAGGGGCGGGACCGATCCGAGGAAGGTGAACCCCATGTTCTGGTGGCTGATGAAGAACGTGTTCCTGGGCCCGCTGCTGCGCCTGCTGTACCGGCCTAGGGTGATCGGCCTGGAGAACATCCCCACCGATGGGCCGGCTCTCCTCGCCGCGAACCACCAGTCCTTCCTCGACGACCTACTCCTGCCACTAGTCGTCCCGAAGCGGAAGGTCGTGTTCCTGGCCAAGGCGGAGTACTTCGACAAGTGGTATCTGCGGTGGTTCTTCAAGGGGGCCAACGTCATCCCGGTCAGGCGTCAGAGCAGCTCCGCCGCGGAAGCGGCCCTCCAGGCAGGCGTCCAGGCCCTTCGGGAAGGGAAGATCGTGGGGATCTTCCCGGAGGGGACACGCTCACCCGATGGACGCCTGTACCGGGGCAAGACCGGCGTTGCCCGGATGGCCCTCGAGGCCCGCGCCCCGGTCATTCCGGTGAGCATCTCGGGGACCTTCGAGGCCATGCCGTACGACCGGAAGCTGCCGAA
>VAYG01000015.1:0-3530 GCA_005885015.1 Actinomycetota bacterium
GCCGTCACGGTGACGGGAGCGACGACGAGGACCCTTCCCACCCGCCGGCCGTGGAGCCGGATGTCCACCCGGCCGATGGTCTCCCCGGCCCGCACCGGAAGGGTCAAGCCGGCGTCCATGTACACCGAGATCGTGGCCGTACCCAGATCGTCGACGTGCACCAGGCGAAGCAACGTGGACGCGGCGACTGCGGGAACGTTCCGGCCCTCTACGCGGAAGGGTCCGACCGGATCGCCCGCATGGATGAGCGGGTGCGGCACGAACGCCGCATAGCCGTAGTTCAGGAGCGTCGCCCCGTTGTAGAAGACGGTTCCCGCGTCGTGGCCCGGAGCCCCGAGAGCCACGGCCAGCAGCCGGACCCCGTCGTGGTCGGCGGTGGCGACCAGGCAATGACCCGACGGGGTGGTGAAGCCGGTCTTCACGCCGATGGCCCCCGGGTACAGCCACAGGAGGATGTTTCGGTTCTGGATGCGCCGGGGCTTGCCGGACGGCGAGGGCACGGTGTGGAACTTCGTCGCAGCGATCTGCTCGAACAGCGGGTCGGCGTACGCGGCACGAGTCAGCGTGGCCAGGTCCCGCGCGGAGGAACGGCCCCGGTCGTCGAGCCCGGAGGCGCTGTAGAAGCGGGTGCGGGTCAGGCCGAGGCGGGCCGCTTCCTCGTTCATCATCTCGACGAATCGCCCGAGGGTCCCCCCGGCGTGCTCGGCAAGGGCCACGGCGGCGTCGTTGGAGGACTGGAGGAGCAGGGCGTACATCAGCTCGGAGACGGTGATCCGCTCCCCCACCCGCAGCCCGAGCACCGACCCGGATTGCCCGGCGGCCAGCGAGCTGACCGTGACTCGCTCCTCCGGCCGGGAATGGGACAGCGCGAGCAGCGCGGTCATGATCTTCGTCAGGCTGGCGACGGGCCGGGGGGCGTCCGCGTTCTTCGCGAACAGCACCTGTCCGGTGTCGAGGTCCTCGAGGATCGCCGCGGCGGACGCCAGCCGGGGCGGGGTGACCGATGGCCTGGGGGTGCGGAGCGCCGTGGGGAACGGCGAGGGTGAGCCGTTGACCGGCGTGGGTGGCGGGGTCGACGTGGCCCGGGCGGCCGGGGCCCGCAGCGCCACCGGTGAGATGCCGGCAGCGCCCGCCAGCAGCGCCGCGGCAACGACGGCAGGCCCGAGCCTGGCGCAGGGCCTTCGCATGGATCGCTCCGACTAGGAGGTCTGGAGGTACTGACGCAGGTTCGAGCGGAGAAGGGCCTGCTTCAGCTTTCGGGACAGCACGGCGAGCTCGGAAAGGTTCTCGGCGGCGGCCCGGCGGGCGTCGGGGTTCCGCTGGCGGAGCATGGGCAGGATGATCGATTCGAAGAAGGTCGCCTCTCGTTCGGCGAAGTGGCGGTACATCGTGAGGTGACGCGCCTCGATCCCGTACTTGAAAAAATCCTTGGCGATGGACAGCACGATGAAGTCGTCGCCGTCGTAGTACTTGTCTCCGTTCAAGCCGTGGGCGCAGAGGATGCCGAAGGACTCCAGCTCCCTGATCCGCGTCTTCTCGACGCCGGTGGCGGCGGACAGCTCTTCCTCGGACATGTGGAGTCCTGTGGGCGGAGTAGCGATCTCCTCCTCGATCCCCGCCGAGGGGGCCTTGGCTGGCGGACCGTCCTCCGTCTGCTCCAGACGGTCCTTGATGACCTTCAGCGGCAGGTACTCGTCACGCTGCATCCGCAGGACGGTTCGAAGTCGGTCGACGTCCCCTTCGTAGAACTTGCGGTACCCGGAGGGAGTGCGCTCGGGGCCGATGAGCCCCTCCCCCTCCAGGAACCGGATCTTCGAGATCGTGACGTCGGGAAACTCGGTCTTGAGCGTGACCAGAACCTCGCCGATCGACATGTAGTTGCGCGTCGCCACCCCTCACTCCCCCAGGTAGAAGGTCAGTTTGAACTTCCCGATCTGGAGCTCGTCCCCCGTCGCCAGCTGGGCCACCTCCACGCGCTGGCGGTTCACGTACGTCCCGTTCAGGCTCCCCGCGTCCCGGATGGTGAACTTGCCGTCGCTCCGGCGGAACTCGGCGTGGCGACGGGACACGGTCACGTCGTCCAGGAAGATGTCGCTCTCCGGATGCCTGCCCGCGGTGGTCACGTCCTTGTCGATCAAGAACTTCGACCCCGCGTTCGGCCCACGCTGAACCACGAGGAGAGCCTGTCCGGGTTCGAGATCGGCGTGGGGCGCGCCCGCCAGCTCTCCACCTTCCTCTTCGACCTCGATGGGCGTGAAGCTGACGGTCGTCTCGTCCTGAAGGGGACTGCCGCAGTTGGCGCAGTAATGGGCGTCGTCGGGGTTTCTATGTCCACACTTGGTGCAGCGCACTCTCGCCCTCCCCTCAACCTCTCCTTATGAGAGAGGTCGATACTTCAAGAGGTTCCGAACTCTACCTCAAGCTTCAAGGAGTGGTCAAGACATCACGATCCGAGACTGGAGGGTACGCTCACCTTCCAGGGACGATCGAACTCGGCATGCGGGTGGCGATCAGGCAGACTCGCCCGATTCCTTCTCGGTGAAGGTTCGGTATGCGTCGGCGTCGAGCAGACCTTCCACGGCGGAGATGTCCGTCGGCTCGATCACGATCATCCATCCGTCACCGTACGGGTCGGAGTTGACCAGCTGCGGCTCGTCGACCAGGCGAGCGTTCACCTCCGCGACGGTTCCGCTCACCGGCGCGTAGATGTCGGAAACGGACTTGGTCGATTCGACCTCGCCGAAGGGCTCGCCGCCGGTCACCTCCGTGCCCACCTCGGGGGCGTCGACGTAGACGACGTCTCCCAGGGCGTCCTGGGCGTAGTCGGTGATGCCCACGCGGACCCGGCCGTCCTCCACCCGGGCCCACTCGTGCTGCTCCGTGTACTTGAGGTCGCTCGGAAAGTCGACGTTTGCCATGGCTCCTCTCCTCGAGTGTCGAGTCCTGTCTCCGGGCCGGGCTGCCCAGCCCGGACTCAGCCCACCCGCCCGTACGGATCCGGGGCCGCGGCGATCTGCTGGAGCGTCCGCTCCCGGATGTCGTGGGCGGAAGGATACCCTCGCTTGCGCTTCCCCTTCGCGATCCAGGTCTCCAGGAGCTCCCTGACCCGATGCCCGCACCGGGGGCAGTGCCCCAGGCGGGTCGCCCACGGGGAAATCCCCCGGTCCCCGCAGTCCGGACACTCCCACAGGTGCTTCCGGCCCGAGAGCTTGCCCCGCTTGGCCCGCGGGCGACCGTCGACCTCCACGATGTCCAGGGCGAAGTCGACCACCGGCGCGTTGCTGATCGCGGTGCCCACGCCGTAGGCGTCGACGTACCGGTTCAGCTCCAGGATCCGCGTCTCGTCGATCCCACCCGAGGCGAAGATCTTCACCTCCCCGAACCCGCGCTCGTCCAGCTCCCACCGGACCTCGCGCAGGATCGCCGAGAAGTCCCCGCGACGGCTGGCCGGAGTGTCCAGCCTCACCGCGGCCAGCCGCTTGCCCAACGTCATGGCCGCGGCCACCGCGCCGAACTTCTCGTCCTGGAAC
>VAYG01000015.1:3658-6145 GCA_005885015.1 Actinomycetota bacterium
GGCCCGCTCGATCATCGGCGCGATCGTCGGGTGCATCCGCCGTGCTCCGAAGGAGTAGACGGGCCTGCCCCCCGCCGCCAGCCGACAACGGGCCGCGGCCGTGGCGATCCCCGTCGCCTGGCAGAGGAGCCCGAGAAGAGCCGTCTCCAGCACGCCGAAGTCCAGATAGTTCCCCACCAGCGTCATGACCGGCTCCTCGGGGTAGAACACGTTCCCCTCGTGCACGGCCTGGACCTCGATCCCCCGTCCGGTCTCGGTTCCCCGGCCGTCCAGCAGCCAGAGGGCCTCCTCCAGCCCCGCGAAGACGGCCCACCCCCACTCGCGGGGGAACGTGGAGGCCCGCACCTCCGCCACCACCGGAGGGTTCTCGTTCTCGGCTCGAAGGACCTCTTCCCCCCGGAGGAAGTAGACGTCGGTCACCCGGCCGGCCGTGATCTCCTGCGCGGAGGCCACGTGGAGCGCCGGATCCGTCATGCCCGCAGTTCCTCGACCAGCCCGGCGAACTCCGCGGCCAGGCCGGACGCGGACTCGTCGTCGGCTGCTTCGGCCCACACCCGGACGACCGGCTCCTGTGGGTGGGGCACCACCAGCACCCAGTCCTCGCCCCGGTAGGCCTTGACCCCGTCCACGGTGACCAGGCGGTCCTCGCCCAGGCGCTCGATCAGCCGGCGCATCACGGTCCCCTTGGCCTCCCACGGGGTCAGGACGTCCTGGCGGGCGATGTGGACCGGAGGGAGCTGGTCGACGACCTCGCGCAGCGAGGTGCCCGCCCGGCCCAACAGCTCCGTGAGCTTCACCAATGCCATCAGGGCGTCGTAGGCGGGCAGGAACTCCGGGAACACGTACCCTCCGCCCTCGTCGCCCCCGAAGGCGACGCCCCGCTGGTCGGCCATGGCCATCAGCCCCGCTCCCGAGATGGGGGTCCACAGCACCTCGCCGCTGCGGGACCGGACGATCCGCTCGGCCTGCCGGGACGTCGACACAGGGAGCGCCAACCGGGGCCCCTCGGTCGTCCGAGCGACGAGCCAGACTAGGGCAAGCAGCGCCGTCCGGCCGTCGATGCGGCGCCCCTCCCCGTCCAGGAGGCGGAGCCGCTCCCCGGTGGAGTCGAACAGCGCGCCGACATCCGCCCCGCTGCCCCGCACCACCCGCTCGAGCTGGGTGAGGTGGCGCTCGCTGTCCTCCTCGGACTGCACCAGGCGTCGTTCGTCGAGGACGGCATCCACGGTCAGGACCTCGCCCCCGACGCGGCCCAGGACGTGGGGAACGGTGAGGGAGGCGCTCCCGAAGGCGCAGTCGACCACCATCTTCCACCGCCGGTCTCGGAGGGCATCCAGGTCCACCGCATCCAGCAGCCCCCTGGCGTAGAAGTCGCGCCCCCGGGCCGGAAGGTTCAGCTCCCCGATGTCGTGATGGAAGGCCCGGCGCAGGTCGTCGCGGTAGTAGGCCCGTTCCAGCTGGCGCTGGATGCCCGGGCCGATGTCCACCCCACGCTCGTCGAAGAACTGGATCTCCACGGAGGCGGGGTCGAAGGGCGCCGTCCGGACGGCGAAGCCCCCTGTGGCCCGGGCCGAGCGGACGTAGAACCGGGCGACGGGGGTGGGGACCAGCTCGAGGTCATGGCAGTTGACGCCGCCGGCGTTGATCCCCGCCACCATGGCCCGTTTCACGATCCTGGCCGCCCGGGTCGCGTCGCGGCACCCCACCACCACCGAGCCCTTCGGGACGAGCGCGGCATAGGCCAGGGCCACCCGCATGGCCATCTCCGGCGTCACGTCGATGTTGAACAGACCGGCCACGCCGCGGTCCCCGAACAGCCCCCTGGCCCCGCCGGACTGCCAGACGATCGACTTCGACACGATGGCGCCCGGCTCGACCGACTTGAAGGGGTAAACCTTTACTTGAGGTTGGATGACCGCGCCTTCCCCGACGTGGCATTCGTCCGCCACGACGACCCCTTCCTCGAGCCTCGCCCCGTACTTGATGTCCGAGTTCTTGCCCACGACGGAGCCTCGGAGGCTGGTTGCGGGGCCCACGTACACGTAGTCGTGGACCACCGAGCGCTGGATGACCGCCCCCGACTTCACCGAGACGCCCCGGCCCAGCACGGTGTACTCGCCCAGCCGGGCGCCGCCCTCCACCCGGCTGTAGGAGCCCACGAAGGACGGCCCCCGCACCTGCGCGTCGGGATCCATCTCCGCCCCCTCGCCCAGCCACACGCCCTCCCGGAGCTCGAACCCGCCGATGTCCACGTCGACCCTCCGGTCCAGGACATCGTGGTGGGCCGAGAGATAGGCGCCCAGGTTCCCCACATCGGCCCAGTAGCGGTCGGTGACGTAGCCGTAGATCGGGTAGCCCCGCTCGAGGAGGAGCGGGAACAGGTCCCGCGAGAAGTCGTACTCGATCCCCTCCGGGACCAGATCGAGGACCTCCCGCTCGACCACGTAGATGCCGGTGTTGATCGTGTCGCTGAACACGTCCCCCCAG
>VAYG01000015.1:6323-18869 GCA_005885015.1 Actinomycetota bacterium
CTCGGTCGCGTAGGAGAGTGAGACGCCGATGTCCGATCCGTCGCCGAAGTAGTTGCGCACTACGCTGGCCAGGAAGTGGACCGTGGCCACGATCTCGGTGAATCCGTGATTGCGGGCCAGGCGGAGGATGTGCTCCATCATCGGGCGCCCGACGATGGGAAGCATTGGCTTGGGCTGATTACTGGTGAGGGGACGGAGCCGGGTTCCCTGGCCCCCCGCCATGACCACGGCTCTCATTCGGGCATCATATCGAGCGCTCGATTCTCCCCCCGCTGGAGGCGTTCCTTCCCATGCGCACCGCGTTGGTCATGTCCATCGCGTACAGGACTGCCGCCGCGTAGTAGAGGACGATGCCCGCTCCGAAGAGCACCCACCCGGCGGGGAGCGTCGCCTCGTGCAACGGGAGCCCGAACTCCCCCCAGGCCACCAGCGGGATGCCGCACATCAGCCCGAAGGTGGCGGCCTTGCCGATCCATCGCACCTCGAGCCGGAGCCGCATGGAGAGCAGCAGGACGCCGCCGGCCACCAGGATGAGCCCGTCGCGCACGATCACCAGCAGCGCGGCCCACAGCGGGAAGGCGTCCCTGGCGACCATCGCCGCCAGGGCCGCAGTAAGCGCCAGCCGGTCGGCCACGGGATCGAGCACCTTCCCCACGTTGGACACCTGGCCCGTGTGCCGGGCCACGTAACCGTCCACCCAGTCCGTGGCCACCACGGCGGCAAGGAGCACCAGGCCGGCCGCCTCGGTCCCCTCGTGCAGGATGAGCGCCACGAAAACCGGCATCAGCAGCACGCGGATCAGGGAGATGAGGTTCGGGAGGGTCGCGATGCGGTCGACCGTGGCCGGCCTCGCTCCCCCGTCCTGGTCGTGATCCATGGTCGGTTCGGGGAGCGTACCAACCGCCTCTCGGCTCGCCGGTCGATTGGATCCTGTCGGGCCGGGCGGATTCGAACCGCCGACCTCTTGACCCCCAGTCAAGCGCGCTAACCAAACTGCGCCACGGCCCGATTGCCAAGCCGATTCTACCGGCCGCCCCGCCGGCCAGCCCTGGCCCGCCCCGGAGCGCGCCCGGAGGCGCGTCGCGCCCGGAACACGAGCCGGATGGGCGTTCCGCCGAGACCGAAGGAGTCTCGGAGGACCCCTTCCAGATAGCGGCGATACGTCGGGACGGGGACACGCCCGCCGAAGAGCACGAAGGTGGGAGGGGAAGCGCGGACCTGCGTCGCGTACAGCAATCGCCCGCCTCCCGGCGGCGGGTGGGCCGCGGTGGCCTCCTCCAGTACGCGGTTGACCTCGGCCGTGGGGACCCGCCTGGACCAGGCCTCGTGCACCGAGATCAGCGCCGGGGCGATCCTTCCCACGCCCGCCCCGGTCAGGGCGGAGATCCGCAGAACGGGAGCGCCGTGGAACAGCCTCAGCTGACGCTCCAGGCGGACGAAGCGCTCGGCTCGTTCCCCGCTGGGAACCAGGTCCCACTTGTTCATGGCGACCACCAGCCCCCGGCCGGCCTCCCACACCCGGGCCGCCACCCGCTTGTCCTCCCCGGTGAGGCCTTCGGTCGCGTCGATGACCAGCAGGGCCACGTGGGCCCGGTCGATCGCCCGGATGGCTCGGACCAGGCCGTAGTACTCGACCCCCTCGGTCATGCCCGCCCGGCGGAAGCCGGCCGTGTCGACGAACCGGACCTGCCGGCCGTCCAGCTCGACGAGCGAGTCCACGGAGTCGCGGGTGGTCCCCGGCTCGTCGTGCACCACCACCCGGTCCTCCCGGACCAGCCGGTTGAACAGGGAGGACTTCCCCACGTTGGGCCGGCCCACGATGCTGAACCGAGCCTCATCCTCAACCTGAGGTTCTGCCTGGTCGGGGATCAAGTCGACGATGCGATCGAGCAGCTCACCGGTCCCCCGGCCGTGCAGGGCCGATACGGGAACGGGCTCTCCCAGGCCGAGACCGTGGAACTCTGCGGCCAGAGGTTCCTGGGCCTCTCCGTCGACCTTGTTGGCCGTCACCAGCACCGGCCGGTTCGACCGCCGGAGCCGCTCGGCGAGCGTCTCGTCCTCCGCGGTGATGCCCCCCTGTACGTCCACCATCAACAGGATGAGGTCCGCCTCCTCGGCCGCCCGGAGCGCTTGCCGGGCCACGACGGCCTCCACACCTCGTGGGCGGCTGACCAGGCCCCCCGTGTCGATGACCGTGAACTCCCTCCCCCGCCATCGCACGGGCATCTCCAGGCGGTCCCGGGTCACCCCGGGCGTCTCGTGGGCGATGGCTTCCCTCCGCCCCACCAACCGGTTGACCAGGGTGGACTTCCCGACGTTCTGATGACCGATCACGGCCACCAGCGGCGCCCCGCTCACCGCCCCCCCCTGTTCCCGGCCGACTCGACCACTTCTACCGCTCGGGCCAGGACCTCGGCCGAGCCGAGCGCGGTCGTGTCGAGCACGATCGCGTCCGGCGCCGGCCGCGGCGGGTTCGTCCTGGCGTCGAGGGCGTCGCGGTGGGCCACCGCCTCGCCGGCGGCCCGCACCCCTCCCCGCTCCCGCCGCCGCCGGCCGGCCCGAACCGACGGCAGGGCCGAGAGGAAGAACTTCACCTCGGCGTCGGGGAAGACCACCGTTCCGATGTCCCGCCCCTCCATCACCGAGCCGCTCGCTCCCAGGGATCGCTGCTCGGCCCGCATGACGGCTCGCACAGCCGGATGGCCGGCCACCCTGGACACGACCGCCTCGACCTCGCCGGCGGACAGCGACCGGCCCGGGCTCCGCCCGTCGATGAGCAGCTCAGGCACCTCCCCCGAGCCGAGAGCGAACCGGATGGAGCGCG
This sequence comes from Actinomycetota bacterium, assembly GCA_005885015.1. Taxonomy (GTDB): domain Bacteria; phylum Actinomycetota; class UBA4738; order UBA4738; family UBA4738; genus AC-52. Next base: position 9,148 of record VAYG01000015.1, read on the forward strand.
CCCGCGCTGCCAGCGCCGTCCCATCCTCGGGGTCGATCCGGTCGGCCAGTGCCGCGGCCGCCAGCGCACGGTACATGAGCCCCGTGTTCAGATACGGGAGCCGAAAGCGTCGGGCCAGGGCGGCCGCAAGGGTGCTCTTCCCGGCCCCCGCCGGCCCATCGATGGCGATCACCAAGCCCGTCTTCGGCACCGCCCGCCAAGAGGATGTCGGTGTCATCCCTCGAAGCATGCCACGCGGCCCGGCGACCCCATGGGGATCCTCGGCATCGAGGGTTTCACGTGGAATTTTGGCGTTCTGACGAGGCCTCCGTCGCTCGACCTCTACTCGAGGTTCGTCTCGATGCCGCCTTGGCGTGGCCATCACCTCGACGCCGCCTGGGGGCTGCCCGATCCAGGCCCACCAGCTGATACAGGGCCGCGACCTCATCTCCAAGGAGAGGGCGAGCCTTTCCCGGCGGCAGATCGCCCAACCGGATGGGGCCGAACCGCACCCGGATGAGCCGGCTCACCGGGAATCCCACCGCCTCCAGCATGCGCCGGACCTCCCGCTTCCGTCCCTCCGTCATGACGATCTCCAGGGAGGACCGGTCCCGCCGCCGGAGCACCCGGCCCACGCCGGCCGCCCGGGCCACCCCGTCATCCAGCTCGACCCCCCGGGTCAGGAGGCGAAGGGCCTCCCGGGAGATGGCTCCCTTGACCTCGGCGACGTAGGCCTTCTCCACGCCATACCGAGGGTGCTGGAGCCGGTGGGCCAGGTCGCCGTCGTTGGTCAGGAGCAGCAACCCCTCTGAGGGCGCGTCCAGTCGCCCCACGGGGAAGACCCGGGGACCTCGAGGCATGAAGGAGGCCAGCGACCGGGGAGCATGGGGATCTCGCAGCGTCGTGGTCACGCCGGCGGGCTTGTGCAGGGCATAGAAGCGAAGTCCGGGGTGGGCCGGGACGGGGACACCGTCCACGGTGATCCGGTCCACGGCCGGGTCGGCCCGGTCCCCAAGGGTCACCGGGCGGCCGTTCACCGACACCCGCCCCTCCCGGATCAGGTCTTCGCTCCCCCGGCGCGACCCGTACCCGGCCTGGGCCAGAATCCGCTGGACGCGCTGCGTGCCCGGGGGCGCTCCCGGCTCGCCGGCAGCGCGCGGCGTCCGGGGGCGCGGTTCAGTCCGCGAGGACGGGGGCTTCCGGCGATCCCGCATCGTCCAGGAGGGGCACGATCGGGGGGAGGTCGGAGAGGGATCGGAGGCCCAGTCGCTCCAGGAAGACGGTGGAGGTCCCGTACAGCACCGGTCGCCCGGGTCCCTCCTCCCGGCCGACCTCCTCGACCAGCCCCCGATCCGCCAGCGCCCGGAGCACCCCGTCCGAGTCGACGCCCCGGATGCTCGAGACCTGGTGGCGGGTCACCGGCTGTTTGTACGCCACGATCGCCAGCGTCTCGAGCGATGCCTTGGTCAGCCTGGCGTGCCTGGCGGAGAGGACGAACTGCTCGATGAACGGCGCCGCCTCGGGGTGGGTCATCAGCCGCCACCCCCCCGCCACCTCGACCAGGGCCATCCCTGCCAACCGCTCCTCGTAGGACCGGGCCAGGTCCCGGAGAGCCTCCTCCACCTCTCCCCTCCCGCACTCGACCACCTGGGCCAGGAGCGAGGAGGAGAGGGGCTCGTCCGCCAGGAACAGGATCGCTTCCAGGGCCCTGCGGATCTCCGGGGAGCTGGATTGGTTCATCGGGTGTCTCCTTCAGACAGAGGTTGGGATCGATGTGAACCTCGCCGCTCGCCGTTGGAGCCTCCACCTCGTCCCGAGCCTTGCCACCGGACCTCGATGTCGCCGAAGACGCTGGCTTGCGAAAGCTCGACCTCTCCTTCACGGTGAAGCTCGAGCAGGGCCAGGAACCGCACGACCACCTCGATCCGTTCCTCACAGCCGTCGATCAGGTCCCGGAACCTGACCGCCCGCCACGTGCTCAAGCGCTCTCGAACAACCTCCAGGGCCTCGGCCAGGGAGAACTTGATCGGGGTGACGTGGGAGAGGTCGAGGTCCTTGGGAGGCGAGAGGACCTTTCGGGCTACCGCTGCGAGCATGTCCGGCGTCACCTTCTCCAAGACGTCCGGATACAGGTGGGCCAGCTCCGGTGGCGGCCCCGCCGTCCGCGGAGCCATGAGCGACGCCGCCGCCATCCGTTCGGCCAGCTTCCCGGCCACCTGCCGGAACGCGGCCAGCTCGAGGCTCCGGGCATAGACGAGGTCCGGCGCGGCCCCGCCCACCAGGTCCTCCTCGGAGGGAGACCCCGGGCGGGGCAGGAGCCTGCCGACCTTCAGCTCGAGGAGGACCGCGCACATGGCCACGAACGCCGTGGCCTCCTCCAGGGGCCATCCGTCAGCACGTTCCAGGCCCTCGGCCAGGAACCGGTCCGTGACGCGGGCGACGCGGACGTCGCACACGTCCATCCGCTGGTCCAGGATCAGCTCGGCCAGGAGCCGGAAGGGCCCCGAGAACAGGGGAAGCTCCACGGCGAACTCGACGGAGCTCACGCGGGCTCCACCAGAGGAGGCCACCAGGGCCCGCCGGGCCCCGGTACCGACGGTAGGGGAATGTGGGTGGCGCAGATGCAGGCCATGCTATCGGCGGCCCGGGGACCCTTCAAACACCTCGGCCGGGCGTCGAACGCGCCGCGACCCAAGGGCTAGTGAAGGAACGTCGTTGCGGGACAACCCTTTCCGGTGACCGCGTCGAGCAGGCCACCCCCCACCGCGTTGACGAACCCCGTCACCGGCCCGGCGAAGATGAAAAAGATCACGATCACGAACAGCGCGCCGTACGGTTCCCAGCTCACGTAGACCTCCCTGGCCCGCGATGGAAGGAACCGGGCCAGGATGCGGGAGCCGTCGAAGGGCGGGAGCGGCACCACGTGGATCACGGCCATGATCACGTTCACCACGGTGAACGCCGCAGCCGCCCGGGCCACCTGCTGGGCGCCGCACGCGGCCCGGAACAGGGCCCCGAACACCGCCGCCAGGAACACGTTCGCGGCCGGCCCGGCCAGCGCGATCAGGACCACGTCGCGGTCGGGCTTCCGCAGCGACCAGGGGTTGACCTCCTGCGGCTTGGCGTAGGCGAACACCGGGAAGAACATCTCCTTCCCGAACAGGATGGGGAGCAGCGTGATCGCCGGCAGGATGTAGCTGCCGAACGGGTCGAGGTGCCGGCGAGGATCGACGGTCAGCCGCCCGTGGAGTTTGGGCGTCCGGTCTCCCAGGCGCACGGCCACCCAGGCGTGGGCGTACTCGTGGATCAACACGGCAACCAGGAGTCCAGCCGCCAGGTAGACGACGTTCAGGACGCTCTGGATGCTCACCCGGTTTCCCCCTCGGTGCGGCCGTGCCAACCGTACACGAGGGGTGGAGGTTCTCCTGGATCATCGCCGATCGTCATGGCCTCCCGGATCCGCCGATCTGCCTGCGCGGCAGCCTCTTCGTCCCGGGCATGCACGACCGCGACCTCGTCGGCGCCGAGCTGGTCGCCGATCTTCGGGAAGAATTCGATGCCCACCGCCGGATCGATCGGATCTCCCTTCTTCATCCTTCCGGCCCCGAGCGCAGCGGCGGCCCGCCCCAGCCCCTCCGCGTCGACAGCGACCAGATAGCCCGGGCTGCCCACGAGGCTGTGTTTCACGGGGGCCGCGGCGAGGACGGCCCAGGGGTCGTCGACCACCCTCGGGTCCCCGCCCTGCGCCTCGATCATCCTGGCGAAGCGCTCGACGGCCGATCCATCGTCGAGGGCTCGCTCCGCGCGTCGCCCCGCCTCCTGCCGATCCGAGTGCTCGAGGGCGACCAACGCCTCGGCGGCGAAGGCAACGGAGAGGTCCCGGAGACGCCCACGCTCCTCCCCCTTCAGCAGCCGCACCGCCTCGGCCACATCGAGCGCGTTCCCGATGGCTGACCCGAGCGGCTGCGACATGTCCGTCACCCCAGCGCGGGCCACCCGTCCGTGAAGCTCCGCCAGCCGAACGCACGCCCCGGCCAGATCGGCGGCCTCCCCCGGCGTCTTCATGAACGCGCCGCTCCCCGCCTTCACGTCGAGCAGGATGAGGTCCGTCTCCACCGCGAGCTTCTTCGACATCACGCTCGCCGCGATCAGCGGGATGCTGGCCACCGTCGCGGTGGCGTCGCGCAGCGCGTAGAGGGCCCCGTCGGCCGGCACCAGGTCCTTCGACTGCCCGGCAACGGCGCACCCGATCGCCTCCACCTGCCGCTCCAGCTCCTCCGGCGAGAGGTCCGTGCGCAAGCCGGGGATCGACTCGAGCTTGTCCAGCGTGCCGCCAGTGTGGCCCAGTCCCCGGCCGGACAGCTTGGCCACGGCCAGCCCGAGCGACGCGGCGAGCGGCGCGAACACGAGAGTGACGCCATCACTCACGCCCCCGGTCGAGTGCTTGTCGACCGTTGGGCTGTGGACGCCCGACAAGGAGAGGGTCGACCCGGACTCGATCATGGCCCGGGTCAGGTCGGCCGTCTCCCGATCGGACATGCCGTTGATGTAGGCGGCCATCAGGAACGCCGCGGCCAAGTAGTCGGGAATCTCTCCCTTCGCGTATCCGAGGACGAAGGCCCGGAGCTCCTTCGGGTCAAGCTCTTGGCCATCCCGCTTCGCCGCGACGACGGCTCGCGGGTCGAGATCGATCACCAGCCGATCTCCCGGGCGAAGGTCGCGCCGGCCAGCTCTTCCGTGGCCACACCCAAGACGTCGGCCACCGTGGCGCCCAGGTCACCGAATCCGGAACGGGTTCCGAGGTCGACCGCCGGGCCTCGGGTCCGCGTTCCCGCCACCAGGACCGGGGTGTGCTCGCGCGTGTGGTCGGTCGACGGCGTGGTCGTCGGGTCGCACCCGTGGTCGCCCGTCACGAACATCAGGCCATCCCCCACCGCCGCCAGCAGCTCCGGGACGCGGCGGTCGAAGGTCTCCACGCACTTCGCGTATCCCACCGGGTCGTTTCGATGGCCGTACTTCGAGTCGAAGTCCACGAGATTGGCCATGACGAGGCAGGGAGGTTCGCGCGCGAGGTACTGAACGGACAGGTCGATGCCATGGTCGTTGGAGTTCGAGTAGGTGAACTCCGTGAGGCCCTGTCCGCTGAAGATGTCGCCGATCTTGCCCACGCCGTACACGGGGATGCCGGCCTTCTGCACGAAGTCGAGCACGGTGGGGCCCGGCGGCGGAACCGAGAAGTCGCGACGCTCCGGACGCCGGACGAACGACCCCGGCTCGCCGTCGAAGGGGCGGGCGATCACCCTCCCGGCTCGATGGTTCCCGTCGAGGATCCGGCGGGCGACCCGGCACCACTCGTACAGCTGCTCCAGGGGAACGATCCGCACGTGCGTGGCCACCTGGAAGACGGAGTCGGCGCTCGTGTACACGATGGGCTTCCCCGTGCGGAGGTGTTCCTCGCCCAGCTCCTGGATGATCTCGGTCCCCGATGCCGCCTTGTTGCCGAGGACTCCCCGGCCGATGGCCTGCTCGAACGGTTCGATGACCTCGGGAGGGAACCCGCTCGGGTAGGTGGGGAACGGGCGATCCAGGACGATCCCGCACATCTCCCAGTGGCCGGTCGTGGTGTCCTTGCCGGCCGAGCGCTCCGTGAGCCGCCCGTGGGCCGTGCCGGGGACGGCCGCGCCGGCGGGCACGCCCGCCACCTCGGTCAGGGCTCCGAGTCCCAGCATGGCCAGGTTCGGCGCGTCCAACCCCCCCACGACGGCGGCGACATGGCCGAGGGTGTTCGAGCCGCTGTCGCCGTACGCGGCCGCGTCCGGATCCTCCCCAACCCCGAAGGAATCACATACGAGGAGAAGGACGCTCCCATCTTCCTCCCCGTGGGGCCAGCGCCGGCGAACCGCGCACGGGGGTGGGCGGCGAAGTATTCCTCCCGCATGCGGTCGGCCGTGACCAGCGTGTAGATCTGCGTCGTGGACAGGCTGGCGTGGCCCAGCAGCTCCTGGACCACGCGCACGTCCGCTCCTCCCTCCAGCAGGTGCGTGGCGAAGGAGTGGCGGAGCATGTGGGGCGTCACCCGCTTGCGGAGCCCGGCCCGGGCCGCCGCCGCCTTGAGGATCTTGGTCGCCCCCTGCCGGGTGAGCCGGCCCCCTCGCTGGTTGAGGAACAGCGCTCCTCCCGACCGCTCCCGCGCCAGCGAGGGACGGGCCCGGGTCAGATACGCCTTCAGAGCGCGAGCGGCGAACCGCCCGAGCGGCACGATGCGCTCCTTGCTCCCCTTCCCCATGACTTTGAGGCTTCCCTCCTCGAGGTCGGCGTCGTCGACGTCGAGCCCTGTCAGCTCGGAGATGCGCACCCCGGCCCCGTACAGCACCTCGAGGATGGCCCGGTCCCGAAGGCCCGGGGCGTCCCCGTCTCCGGGGACCGCCAGGATCGCCTCGATCTCGGTCACCGACAGCGGCCGGGGCAGGTTTCGGGGGACCTTCGGCCGCACCACCCCCTCCGACGGATCGGTCGCGGCCTCGCCCTCCCGGAGCAGGAACGCATGGAACGTCCGAACCGCCGCCAGCGACCTCGCCACCGAGGAGGCCCGATACGGCTTGTCGTCCCCGTACCGCGCGCTGGACATGGAGGCGACGAACCCAGCCACGACGGCCTCGTCGACGCGCGTGGCGTCGGGCCGGCCGAGGTCGCGGAGGTAGGCGGCGTACCGGGTGAGGTCACGCCGGTACGCGTCGAGCGTGTTCTTCGCCACCCCTCGCTCGACCGACAGGTAGTCCAGGAACCGGGCGATCTGGCCGGTGACCGGGTCCGCCACGGCCTCGTCAGTCCCCGGCGCCGGGGACGGCCGTGGAGACGGGCTCGTGGTCGAAGTCGTGGGCCTCCGCCACGGCCTGGTTGGTCAGCGCGCCCGCGTACGTGTTCAGTCCGCGGGCGAGCGCGGGGTCCCCCCGCAGGGCGTCCTCCAGCCCCCGGTCGGCGATCGACAGCACGTAGGGCCACGTCACGTTCGTCAGCGCGTACGTCGAGGTGTTCGGCACGGCCCCCGGCATGTTCCCCACCGCGTAATGGACCACCCCGTGCTCGATGTACGTGGGGTCGGAGTGCGTGGTCATCCGCGAGGTCTCCACGGCGCCGCCCTGGTCGATCGAGATGTCGATGATCACCGACCCGGGCCGCATCGACCGGACCATGTCCTCCGTGACGAGCTTCGGCGCCTTCGCCCCGGGGATCAGCACGGTCCCGATGAGCACGTCGGCCTCCCGGACCCTCTGCTCCAGCGTCAGGCGATCGGACATGAGGGTCATGATGCGCCCCTTGTGGATCTGGTCGATGTAGCGCAGCTTGTCCAGGGACTTGTCGATGACCACCACCTCGGCCTCCATGCCCGCGGCGATCCAGGCGGCGTTGTTCCCTGCCATGCCCGCCCCGAGGACGAGCACCTTCGCCGGCCGAACCCCCGAGACGCCGCCGAGCAGGATCCCCCGGCCCCCGTGTTCCTTCTCCTGAAGCCGCGCCCCGACGTGGGGCGCCATGCGCCCGGCGATCTCGCTCATCGGCGCGAGGAGCGGCAGCCGCCCGTCCTGGAGCTGGACGGTCTCGTACGCGACCGCGGAGATCTTGCGCTGGAGGAGGACCTCGGTCAGCTCCTTGCTTGCCGCGAGGTGGAGGTAGGTGAAGAGGACCTGGCCCTCCTGGAGGAGGGGGTACTCCTGGGCCACGGGCTCCTTGACCTTGATGATGAGGTCGGAGGAGCGCCAGATCTCATCGGCAGTGTCGACGACCTCCGCGCCCGCCCGAACGTAGCGGTCTTCGTAGAGGGAGGAGCCCGTTCCCGCGTCCTTCTGGAGGAGGACTCGGTGGCCGGCTGCGGTCAGCTCCCGCGCGCCTTCCGGGGTGAGGGCGACCCGGTACTCGTTGTCCTTGACCTCTTTCGGAACGCCAACGATCACCGGCCCAGCATACCGGCGAGGTTGGGCCGAAACAGGGTGTCAAGCGGTCTCGGAGGACCCGACATCAGTTGTGGGTCATCGCCTGGACAGTAAAGGCCGCCCAATCCCGTTGCGCCTTGGTCTCCGGAACGGAGAGTCCGCGTGATCGCCCGATCATGTCGAATGCTGCGTCCACATCAACTCCGAGGAGGCCGAGCAGCGTGGCCACGATCATCGACGATCTGCCGATGCCCATCCGACAATGGACACCTACATGGCGACGCTCTCTGGCCGCGTCGACAAGTTGGGCCAACGTCCCCTTTGTTCGCTCGTCGAGGGTTGGGGTCCCGAGATCGACAATCGGAAATGAGACGAACGACAATCCGTGACCCAGGGTCTCGTATTCCTCAGCGGTCAGCCCCAGCTCTTCCCGCTCAGAGGTTGTCAATGCTGAAACGACGACGTCGAGTCCAGCTTCCTTGGCCGCGGCCATTTCTTCTGCAAGCCAATCGCCACCTCGAGGCCGAGCCATGATGCTGATCAAGCCGCCGGATGTCATCTCCACCGAATACAACTTCGGGCGCACGAGTCAATCCTTGGCCAGCATCAACGCAATGGCGGTCTTCGCGTCGAGGATGGCGCCGCCCGTGACCTCTTTAAGAGCTTGGTCGAGCGGCATGCGGACCAGTTCGACCGCCTCTTCTGTTCCCTCGCCGACCTGCTCGGCCTCGGCGAGGAACAGCTCGATCTTCTCGTCCGTGAAACCCGGGCTGGTGAAGATCGTCGCAAGCGGCTCCACCCTGATCGCCCGGTAGCCCGTCTCCTCCAGCAGCTCCCGGGCCGCGCACTCGGCGCCGCTCTCCCCCTCCTCAAGCACCCCGGCCGGGATCTCCAGCGTCTCCCGGCGCAATGCCTCCCGGAACTGCCGGACCAAAAGCACCTCGCCCTCCGCCGTGATCGCCACCACCGCGCACGCTCCAGGGTGCTTCACGATCTCGCGCTCGCCGCCGGGCCATTCCTCCACGTCCACCTTGATGAACGTGCCGTCGAACGCGCGACGGACGGAAGAAGGCTCGGGTGAAGCCACGAACCGCGTCAGCCCGAGAGGGCCAGCGGCTCGGCCAGCGCGCCGTGGCGGCGGGCCAGGGCGGCGCCCACGAAGTCCCGGAACAACGGGTGGGGCCGGGTGGGGCGCGACTTGAGCTCCGGATGGAACTGGCCGGCGATGAAGTAGGGGTGCTCGGGCAGCTCGATGATCTCGACCAGCCGCCGATCCGGGGACATCCCCGAGAACACCATCCCTCGCTGCTGGAGGACGTCGTGGTAGGCCGGGTTGACCTCGAAGCGGTGGCGGTGGCGTTCGGAGACCAGCTGCTCGCCGTAGACCCGCTCGGCCAGGCTTCCCCGTACCAGCTCCGCCGGGTACGCCCCCAACCGCATCGTTCCACCCATGTCCGTCACGCCCTCCTGCTCGGGCAGCAGGTCGATCACCGGATGCGGCGTGCTCGCATCGAACTCCGAGGAGTTCGCCCCCTCCAGGCCGCACACGTTCCGGGCGAACTCGATGACCGCGCACTGGAGGCCCAGGCACAGCCCCAGATAAGGGATGCGCCGCTCCCGGGCGAACTGGATCGCCGCCACCTTCCCCTCCACCCCGCGGATGCCGAAGCCCCCCGGCACCAGGATCCCGTCGGCCTGGGACAGCACGTCCTCCACGTTCGCGTCGATCAGCTCGTCGGAGGGGATCCAGGTCAGGTTGACCTTGGCCCCGTGGTGGAAGCCCCCGTGCTTGAGGGCCTCGATCACGGACAG
>VAYG01000056.1:0-8280 GCA_005885015.1 Actinomycetota bacterium
CCCCCGATGGAGGCGGTTCCTCGTGTCGCGGGTTTCCGTGCCGCCCGGTGGGCGGATCCTCGACGTGGCGACGGGAACCGGGGCCGTGGCCATCGAGCTGGGGAAGTCCCTGGATGCGGGGATCGTGGGGCTGGATCAGAGCCAGGCCATGCTCCGGGAGGGCGTTCGACGGGCGGCCGAGGTTGGGATGGGGGCGCACATCGGATTCGTCCTGGGTCAGGCCGAGCGCCTCCCCTTCGGCGACCAGGTGTTCGACGCACTGACGTTCACCTACCTGCTTCGCTACGCTGCGCAGATGCGCGACACACGAGAGGGACCTCCCCCGAGGACCGAGCACGCCCGTCGGCTCTTCGCAGGCCTTCCCGGGACCTACGACCTGATGGGTGGCCTGCTGTCCTTCGGTCAGGACCCCCGATGGAGGCGGTTCCTCGTGTCGCGGGTTTCCGTCCCGCCCGGTGGGCGGATCCTCGACGTGGCGACGGGGTTCTACCGGGAATATCCGATGGATGAGCAACTTGGCATGTGGCGACGGGCCGGGATCGCCGACGTGCGGAGCCGGGTGATGAGCGCCGGGGCGGCGGTCGTGGTCTGGGGGACCAAACGTGGGTGAGCGGCCGGCCTTCTACGCCCTGCAGCCGGGAGGCTGGCGCGACTACCTGACCCTACTCCATCCCCCGTACACGGCCTGGCACCTGTCCTACGTCGCCATCGGAGCAGCCGTGGCTCCCCAGTTCAACGGCGTCCGGCTGGGCGCGTCGGTCCTGGCGTTCTTTCTGGCCGTCGGCCTGGCGGCGCACGCGCTGGACGAGCTTCGGGGGAGGCCGCTCCGAACCCGGATCCCGGACGCGACGCTCCGGGCCATCGCCGCGGTCGGCCTGGCCGGGGCGGTGGCGCTGGGGATCGTCGGGGCGATCGTGGTCGATCCATGGCTCTTCCTGTTCGTGGGCATCGGCGCGTTCATCGTCGTCGCCTACAACCTGGAGCTGTTCGGGGGCCGCTTCCATGGCGACGCCTGGTTCGCCGTGTCCTGGGGAGCCTTTCCCGCCTTGACCGGATACTTCGCCCAGGCGGAGACCACCCGGTGGGAGGCGGTCCTGGTCGCGCTGGCGTGCATGCTGTTCTCGGCCGCCCAGCGCAGGCTGTCCACGCCCGTCCGCCGGCTGCGGCGGAACGTCACCGAGCTCGAGGGCCGGATGCGGATGGCGGACGGCACCGAGGTCGGCGTCGACGAGTCGCTGATCCGCGAAGCGCCGGAGGCGGCCCTGCGGGCCCTCGCCGCGGGCCTGTCGATCCTGGCCGGAGGCATGGTTGTCGCCCGCCTCCGCTGACCTCGTCATCCGCGGGCCCGTGTACACCTCGGTCCCAGCGTCGCGGTGGACGGAGGCCGTGGCCATCGCTGGTGGCCGGATCGCGGCGGCCGGGTCGGCCGGCCGGGTGGAGGAGTGGATCGGCTCCAACACCCGGGTGATCGACGCGGCCGCGGGCATGGTCTGCCCGAGCTTCCAGGACTCGCACATCCATCCCGACCATGGTGGTCTGAACATGGCCAGGTGCCGGCTCGACGACGTCCGGGGCATCGATGCGTATCGGGAGCGCGTGGCCGCCTACGCGCGGTCCCATCCGGACGTGGAGTGGATCCTGGGCGGCGGGTGGTCGCTGGACGACTTTCCGGGCGGGCTTCCCCACCGCTCCCAGCTCGACGACCTGGTGCCGGACCGCCCCGTCTACCTGCCCAACCGAGATGGACACGGCGCGTGGGTCAACTCCCGCGCCCTCGAGGTAGCCGGCCTGGGCTCGACCTCGCCGGACCCACCCGACGGGCGGATCGAGCGCGACGAGGACAGCTCCCCATCTGGCGCTCTTCACGAGGGGGCGATGGGCCTCGTGGAGCGGCTGGCGCCGCCGCCCTCGGCGGAAGAGCTGCAAGAGGCGTTGCTGGCCGCCCAGGCTCACCTCCACTCTCTGGGGGTCACGGCGTGGCAGGACGCTCACACGACCGCGGCGACGTTGGACGCCTATCTGGCCCTGGCGGCAAGGGGAGCGCTCACGGCCAGGGTGGTGGGGGCTGTGTGGTGGTCGCGGGACCGAGGGGAGGAGCAGGTCGAGCAGCTCTTGGAGCTTCGGGAGCTGGCTCCTCGCGGCCGGGTCCGGGCCACCTCGATCAAGATCATGCAGGACGGGATCGCCGAGAACTTCTCGGCGGGGATGCTCGAGCCCTACCTCGACGCGGCCGGACGCCCAGGCGATCGCCGCGGACTGTCGTTCGTGGAGCCGGGCCTGTCGATCGGGAGGGCTTCCAGCTGCACATCCACGCCATCGGCGACCGGGCCGTCCGGGAGGCTCTGGACGCGATCGAGGCCGCGCGGTCGTCGAACGGGCCGAGCGATCACCGCCATCACGTGGCCCATCTGCAGGTGGTGCACCCGGACGACGTGCCCCGGTTCGCCGCGCTCGGGGCGGTGGCGAACGCCCAGCCCTACTGGGCGTGCCTGGACGGCCAGATGCGGGAGCTGTGCGTCCCCTTCCTCGGTCCGGACCGCACGACCCACCAATACCCGCTGGCCGGTCTGCTGCGGTCGGGGGCCAGGCTGGCCTTCGGGAGTGACTGGCCGGTGACCACGCCCAACCCGCTCGAGGAGATCCAGGTGGCGGTGACCCGGGTCCCCTTCGACGAACCCGACGTCGAGCCGTTCCTCCCGGACGAGCGCCTGACGCTCGAAGACGCCATCGACGCGTTCACCGCCGGCACCGCCTTCGTCAACCACCTGGAGCAGGAGACCGGGACCATCGAGGAAGGGAAGGCGGCCGACATCGTGGTGCTCGACCGGAACCTCTTCGACGTGAACCCCATGGAGATCGGGCAGGCCCGGGTGCTCCTCACGCTGGTGGACGGGCGGCCGGTCTACACGGCTGAGGAGCTCGGCGAGTCGTCCTGATCGAGCGGCACGGCTACCGGAACCGCGCGTCGCGCCATTCGATGGCGGCGTTCAGCCCCCGCTCCTGACGGATCCGGTTGAACTCCTGGCGCTCGGGGACCTCGGCCGCCTCGATGATCGCGTCGAGGTCGACGTTCGCCATGAGGGCCTCGCGGAACCCGGCGACCTCCATGGACCGGTTGATGGACCGCTTCGTCAGGGAGAGGGCCACGGGGTCCATCATGGCGATCTTCCGGGCCACGGCCAGCGTCTCCTCCTCGAGCCGATCTCGCGGCACCACCTTGTTGACCAGCCCCAGCCGCAGGGCGTCGGCCGCGGGGATCCGATCATCGCCGGTGAGGAGCAGCTCCTTCGCCCGGCGCGCCCCGATCAGCCAGGGCATGACCATGGTGACTACCCCGGAGCCGAAGCGGATCTCCGGCTCGCCAAACACGGCGTCGTCGGAGGCCACCGCGAGGTCGCACATCATCATGAGGTCGCACCCGCCGGCCAGACAGTATCCGTGGACCTCGGCCACGATCGGCTTGGGGTGGTCGAAGATCTCGAGCATGCGGCCCACGTCGTGGGCCAGCTCGTCCCGCCACCGGGCCACGTCGAGCGGACCGCGCTGGGCCTGGTGCTCCGCTTCCTCCTTGAGGTCGTAGCCGGCGCAGAATGCGCGCCCGGCCCCGCGGAGGACCAGGACGCGGACGTCCTCGTCTCCGGCGGCGCGGGCGAGCGAGGCCGAGAGCCGTTCGACCAGCTCAGATGAGAGCGCGTTCAGGACCTGGGGCCGGTTCAACGTGAGCCGGCGGACCGGCCCGAGGTCCTCCTGGAGGATCACGCTCGGGTCGCCGTCGGGCACAGAGCTCACCCCCTCTTGGGGACCACCAGGACGTCGACGGCCGTGCACCCGCTGTGGCCGGCGATTAGCGGGTTGACGTCCACCGCCTCGAGGAGGTCACCGAGGTCCAGCGCCAGCACGGACAACCGGGCGAGCGCGTCCGCCGCCGCGCCGACGTCGGCCGGCGGGTTCCCGCGCAGGCCGTCGAGCAGCCGACGGGAAGCCAGTCGATCGATGAGCCGCCGGGCGGCCCGCTCGTCGAGCGGCGGGAGGGCGAACCGGCGATCTTGGAGGACCTCGATCAGGACGCCGCCGGCCGCGACCATCACCAAGGGCCCGAACTGCGCGTCGTTCACCACGCCCAGGGCGAGCTCCACGCCCAGGGCGGCCATGGCCGAGACCTGGACCGGGGGTCCGAGGCGGCCGGCGACGTCGCGATAGGCGGCCTCGAGCTGGTCCGGCCCCGTAAGCCCCAGCTTCACCCCACCGGCCTCCGTCTTGTGATCGAGTACGGGGATCGCGGACTTCATGGCGACCGGCCAGCCGATCCGCCCGGCCGCGGCCAGGGCCTGGTCGAGGGTGGATGCCTCCTCGGCGTGCGTCACCGGGATCCCGTAGTCGGCGAGCAGCCGGAACGATTCGGTGGGCGAGAACGCCGCGGCGCTCCCCAATCGGGATCGCCACCGGTCGCGAACCGCCGGCCCCGGGCCCACGGGCGGCCTGACCGGCCCTCGGGCGCGGTGGTCCCGGCGCTCCAGTAGGTGCCGGAAGGCCGCCAACCCGGTGGCCGTCCCCTCCAGCACCGGAACCCCGGCATGGCGGAGCCCGGCCGCGTCGCGGCGATCCATGGCGCTGGCCAGATTCCCCAGCAGGGCCACGGGTTTCTCGGTCGAGGCGTGGGCTTCCCGGGCCGCGGTGAGGTAGCCGCCCGCGGGGTCGGACTCGGTGGTGAGGTCCACGCACATCGCCAGGGCGGCGGTGTCGGGGTCGTCGAGGAGGGCCCGCATGCACTCGACGAAGATCCGATCGGCCTCGTTCCCCGTGCCCCAGGCGTCGAGCGGATTGTCGGGGAGGAGGCCTTCCTCCAGCACGGCGGCCAGGCGGTCCTTCGTTCGTTCCGAGATGCGGGCGAAGGGAACCCCCGCCTCGGCGGCGGCGTCGATGAGGTGCACCCGTTCGCCTCCGGAGTCGTGGATGGCGGCCAGCCCTCCCCTCGACGCCGGGCGCCCGCGGGCGAACAGCTCGAGTGTGTCCGCCATCTCGTCCAGCGTGAGGACGCGGGACACCCCGCACGCGTCGAACAGGGCCTCGTACGCGCCGTCCTCTCCCGCCAGGGCCCCGGAGTGAGCGGTGACCAGCCCCTTGGCCCGCTCGGTCCGCCCGACCTTCATGACCACCACCGGCACGTCGCTCTCGTCCGCTCGAGCCAGCGCCCCCCGGAACCGCCCCGGGTCCCGGGCGGTCTCGATGAACAGCGCGATCGCCCGGGTGCTGGGCTGGTCGAGCGCGTATTCGACGTACTCGGCGGCCGTCGTCACCAGCTCCAGGCCGGAGGACACCACCAGGTTGAACTGCAGCTGCCGGTCGTTGTGGAGCATGGCGGAGAAGACCGAACCGGAATGGCTGATGAACGTGATCGGGCCGGCCGCGAGGTCCTCCGGCTCCCAGAACCCGCACGCCCGCAGCCGGCGCTCCACGTTGATGAAGCCCATCCCGTTCCCGCCGCACACCGCCATCCCTGCATCCCGAGCAATGGAGGCGAGGCGCTCCGGCAGAGGTGGCCGCCCCTCCGCGGGAGGCTCGTAGCAGCTCCCGAAGATGACGGCCGACCGGGCGCCTGCCTCCGCCGCGGCTCGCAGCTGCTCCTCGAGCATCCTGTTCGGTACCCCGAGGAGGACCAGATCCACGGGCTCGGGGAGGTCTCCCACCGTCGGCACGCACCGATGGCCCAGGATCTCCTCGTAGCGGGGGTTCACGGGGTAGATGGGACCGGCGAACCTGCCGCCGACCAGCTGGATCATCATCTGCTCGCCGAACGAGCCCGAGGTGGCGCTGGCCCCGACCACGGCCACCGACCGCGCCTCGAGCATGCTGATGAGTGAGGACCGCTCCACCGAGGCCAGTCTCCCGGCGGGAGCCGGACGGCTCAAGCCCGGGCCCGTCGCCACCGGAGCCGCTTCAGGTCCCTCAGGATCTCCCGAGCCGCGTTGGCCCCCGGCGCTCCGGTGACGCCCCCTCCGGGATGGGCGCCCGATCCGCACAGGTAGAGCCCGCCGATCGGCATCCGGTACCGGGCGAACCCCATCAGGGGCCGCCAGGCGAAGATCTGGTCCAGGCCGGGCTCCCCGTGCAGGACGTGGCCCGCGGTCAGCCCGAACTCCCGCTCCAGGTCGATCGGTGTCATGACCTGCCGGGCCGTGATCAGGTTGGACAGGCCGGGCGCGTAGCCCTCGAGCGTCTTGACCACCACGTCGCCCACGCCCTCCCGCTCGCTCTCCCACGTCCCTGCGCGCAGCCGGTACGGGGTCCATTGGGCAATCACGCTCATGACGTGGTGGCCCTCTGGGGCGAGGCTCGGATCGACGAGCGAGGGGATCGTCGCTTCGAGGTACGGCTGCGCGCTCATCCGGCCGTACTTCGCCGCGTCCGCGGCCCGCTCCAGGTAGTCGATCCCCGGTGCGATCACGATCCGTCCGCGCAGGTTCTCCTCGGAGTCCACGCCAAGGAACTTGGGGACCCCGGACAGGACCAGGTTCACCTTCGCGGTGCACCCGTGCATCCGGATGTTCGATGCCCGCCACCGGAGGGTCGGCCCCAGCAGCTCGGGATCGACCAGCCGGAGCAAGGTCTCCTTCGGGTCGGCCGCCGAGGCGACGGCCCCGGCCGTCACCTCTTCGCCGGTGTCCAGAACCACGCCCGTGACCCGTTCCCCTCGGGTGGTAACCGTGGTCACGTCCACGCCGGTCCTGACCTGCGCGCCGAACGAACGAGCGGCCGCGCCCAGGGCCTCGGCCAGGGCGCCGGGCCCCCCTCGCGGGAAGACGGTCTGGCCCGATGCCCCTCCGTCGTTCCCGGCGGAATCGGACAGCAGGACGGCCGTGGTCCCCGCCGTCCACGGCCCCATCGCCGTGAACTGCACCGCCCGGGCCGCAACGGCTCCGCGAAGGCCGTCGCCCTCGAACCCTTCGGACACGAAGTCGGCCACCGGCATCGGGAGCACCCGCAGCAGATCGCGGGCCGCCTTCGTCCCCAAACGCCGGAACAGCCGGCCGAACCGAAGGGCGGCGACGGCGTCCTCCCGCTTCGGCTGCTGGATGTCGGGTGGGGCCGCCGCGAACAGGTGGTCCAGGAAGCTGGCGAAGGCGCGGACCCGGGCGTCGAAGGCCGGGTATGCGGCGGCGTCCCTCGGCGAGCGCACCCGGACACCGTCCGCGGTCCGGGCGACGTCGCTCCACAGGGTGAGCGCCGGTCCCTCCGGCTGCGGGGCGCAGACCCGGACGTCCGGCCGGATCGTGTGGAGCCCGTGCCGTTCCAGCGCGAGGTCCCGGACGATCGTGGGACGAAGGCGGCCCACCGTGTGGACCAGGGCCGGGACCTTCGCTCCCGGCGAGATCGATGCGTCGGCGAGGATCCCTCCGACCTGCTCGCGGCGCTCCAGGATCAGGACGGATCGTCCCGCCCTGGCCAGATAGGCTCCTGCGACCAGCCCGTTGTGCCCGGCGCCGATCACGATCACGTCGTAGGCGCCCGGTCTGGTCACGCGGCCCTCCCTCGCCCCCGGCGCAACGACCGCACCACCTGCGTCGCGGCCAGCTTCCCCGGTGCGCCCATGATGCCCCCTCCCGGATGGGCGGCCGACCCGCACAGCCACAGGTTGGCGATCGGCGACCGGTACCGGGCCCATCCGGGGACCGGACGGTTGAAGAAGAGCTGCTCGAGCGTCAGCTCCCCCTGGAAGATGTTGCCCTCGGTCAGCCCGAAGGTCTCCTCCAGGTCGAGCGGGGTCAGGACCTGCTTGTGCAAGAGGATGTCGCGGATGTTGGGCGCGTGCTCGGCGATCACGTCCACCACCGCCTCGCCGAAGGCATCCCGCATCCGGTCGTCCCACACGTCGCCGTTGGCGAGCTGGTACGGGGCCCACTGCACGAAGCAGCTGATGACGTGCTTGCCCGGCGGCGCCATGGAGGGGTCGACTAGCGTCGGGATCATCATGTCGATGAACGGGCGGCGGGAGAACCGTCCGTACTTCGCGTCGTCGAAGGCCGCCTCCAGCTCGTCGACGGAATCGGCGAACCCGATGGCTCCGCGGAGGTGGTCACCCGGGCCGGGGAGCGCGGTGAAGTTGGGAAGGCCGTCCACGGCGAGGTTCACCTTGCCGGAGGAGCCGCGGTATTTGTAGCGAAGGACCTCCTCCTCGAAATCCGGTGGGAGCCTTCCCTTCTCCACCAGCCCGAGGTAGGTCCGCCGGGCGTCGGCGTTGGAGAGCACGACGCCGGCCCGGATCTCCTCACCCGATTCCAG
>VAYG01000056.1:8290-25130 GCA_005885015.1 Actinomycetota bacterium
TCCGTTCGGATCTCGGCTCCCAGGGCCTGGGCGGCGGAGGCGATCGCCTGGCTCACCGCGCCCGTGCCGCCCCGAGGGATCCCCCAGGCGCCGAAGGACCCGTCGACCTCGCCCATGTAGTGGTGGAGCATGACGTAGGCGGTGCCCGGCGAGCGCACCCCGAGGAACGTCCCGATGATGCCCCACGAGGCCATGGTGGCGATCAGCGCGTCGTGCTCGAACCACTGCTCCAGGAAGTCTGCGGCGCTCATGGTCATGAGCTGGAGGAAGGCCACCTGAAGGTCCGGCGGCAGGTCCCGAAAGGCCCGGGCCATGGGGGCCAGGGGGATCCACTGGCGCGGGTCGAGCGATCGAGGGTCCGGAGGCACCACGTCGAGGACGGGCTTGATGAACCGGACGATCTCGGTGATGAGTTGCCCGAACTCGAGGTAGGCCTCGGCGTCTTTCACCGAGAACCGGCGGATCTCGTGATACGTGCGGCCGGGGTTCTCCG
Source organism: Actinomycetota bacterium (assembly GCA_005885015.1). Taxonomy (GTDB): domain Bacteria; phylum Actinomycetota; class UBA4738; order UBA4738; family UBA4738; genus AC-52. The sequence goes on from VAYG01000056.1 coordinate 8,784, forward strand.
TCATCCACAGGTAGTCGTCGTGCATCGGGGTGAACGTGCCGTCGAACGGCAGGACCTCCAGGCCGTGGCGGGGGAGGTCGAGCTCGCGGATGATCTCCGGGCGGAGCAGCGAAACGACGTAGGAGGCCACGCTGAACCGGAATCCGGGGAAGACCTCCTCGGTGACGGCCGCTCCTCCCACCAGGTGGCGGCGCTCGAGGACGACGACGCGGAGGCCCGCCCGGGACAGGTAGGCCGCGGCGGTCAGCCCGTTGTGACCTCCCCCCACGATCGCGACGTCGTAGCGTCCGGCCACGCCCGCACTCTAGAGATTGACTGAACAGTCAGTCAAGGTGTAGGAAGACGAGCGTGACCCGCGGAACGGCTTTCCACGAACGGACCTCGCGGCTGAACGAACGGCTGTCGTGGGAGGACTGGTGGGGCTACGCGGCCGCGTCGGCCTTCGGGGACGCGATCGACATCGAGTACAACGCCGTACGCGAAGCCGCCGGTGCCATCGACGTCTCGCCCCTGTTCAAGTACGTGATCTCCGGCCCGGACGCCGGCCGCCTCATCGACCGGGTGATCACCCGGAACGTGGCCGAGATGCAGGTCGGCCAGGTCTTCTACACCCCGTGGTGCGACGAGCGCGGGAAGTTGATCGACGACGGCACCGTGGCCCGTCTCGACGAGGACTCCTATCGGTGGACGGCCGCCGAGCCGAACTACCGATGGATCAAGCTCAACGCGGGGGGGCTCGACGTCCGGATCGAGGACGTCTCCGCCGAGGTGGCCGCGCTGGCCCTCCAGGGCCCGACGTCGCGGGCGATCCTGGAGGCGGTGACCGGCGAGGAGTGGAGTGGGCTCAAGTACTTCCGGCGGCGCTCCGCCACCATCGACGGCATCGCCGTCGACGTGTCCCGGACGGGGTACACGGGAGATCTCGGGTACGAGCTGTGGGTCCAGTCGGGCCGGGCCGTGGACCTGTGGGACGCGTTGTTCCGGGCGGGGGAGGGGTACGGACTGCGCGCCGTCGGGATGTCCGCCCTCGACGTGCTGCGGGTGGAGGCGGGCCTCATCCTCCTGGACGCGGAGTTCACCGGCGTCCGCAACGCCTTCAGCGCGGAGCAGGAGTATTCGCCGTTCGAGCTCGGGCTGGGCCGGCTGGTGGACTTCACCAAGGAGCGGTTCGTGGGCAAGGGCGCGCTGCTGTCCGAGCAGAAGGCCGGCGGCCCACCCCGGCGGCTGGTGGGCCTGGAGCACGACTGGCGGGACGTCGAAGGGGCGTTCGCCAGGCACGGGCTGCCCACCGTCCTCGTCCTCGGCACCCTGCGCGAGGCGGCGCCCGTTCACGCCGGCGTGGACCGAGTGGGCAAGGCAACGAGCACGACGTGGTCGCCGACCCTGAAGAAGGTCATCTCGCTGGCCCTCGTCGACAGGACGCGATCGACGCCCGGCATGCGCCTCGACGTGGAATGGACGGTCGAGGGGGCCAGAGAGCGCGTCGGCGCCACCGTGGTCGAGCTGCCGTTCCTCGACCTGCCCCGCAAGCGCGACTGACCGATCGTTCCTGGCGCGGTTTCCGAACTCGCCTAGAGTTTGACTGAACGTTCAGTTTATGATTCCGACCGTGGTCACGCGTCGGAAGCTGTCGGAAGTGCGGAGGCGCCAGATCCTCCAGGCCGCCGTCACCGTCATCGGCGAGCGGGGCCTGTGCGACACGCGGATCTCCGACATCGCCGAGCGTGCGGGGGCGAGCTCGGCCCTGGTGCTCTACTACTTCGGGTCGAAGGACCGGTTGCTGGCCGAGGCGCTGGCCTTCTCCGAGGAGCGCTTCTACGCCGAGACCGCCGAGGAGATCGCCACGGTCGAGAGCGCCACAGAGCAGCTCATCAGGTTGATCGAACGCAGCTGCGCTCCCGGGAGCGCCTCGCGCCAGAACTGGCACGACGAATGGGTCCTGTGGCTGGACCTGTGGGCACGTTCGCCGCGCGACCCAGAGGTGGCCCGCGATCGGGAGGCGCTCGATCGCCGGTGGCGAGAGACCATCGCCGGGATCGTCCGGACGGGCCAGCGCCAGGGGGAGTTCTCGGCGATCGACGTCGACGACTTCGCCCTCCGACTGTCGATCATGCTGGATGGGCTGGCCATCCAGGTCGTGCTGGGAGACCCCGAGGTCCCTCCCGAGCGCATGTACGAGATCTGTGTGGGGATGGCGGCGAGCGAGCTGGGATTCGAAGGGCGAGCCGGTTCACGGCCGCGACTGCCCGCGGCTCGCCGCCGTCCCCAGGGGGCTAGGCCGCGAGCGCAGCGCCCGCCCTCACGCGCCGAGGCCCGGAGCCGATGACGATGGAGCGCTCACCCGTGCTCAGTGTCAGGAAGGCGACCTCACCCGTCGATCCGGCGCTCCTCGGGCCCGTCCTTTCGCCGCTCGGGCAGGCCAGGACCCTTCCGGGGGAGGCCTACTGAGATCGCGCACTTCTTCGAGGGCGCCTGGGTGTCGCTGGGGCGGGCCGCAGCGGTGACGAACCCGGGCGACCTCTCCGCCGTCCAGGTTGGGTCCGAGGGAGTCCTGCTCGTCCGCGGCGAGGACGGTGTCCTCCGCGGGTTCTTCAACGTCTGCCGTCACCGAGGCCACGAGCTCCTGGAGTGTGGGGCGGCCGACAACCGGCGGGCGATCAAGTGCCCCTACCACGCGTGGGTCTACGGGCTCGACGGCCGGCTGAAGGGGGCGCCGAGGTTCAAACACCTGCCCTCCTCCGACCCGGTCCACGAAGGCCTGGTGCCGGTGCCGACCACGGAATGGCACGGTTGGGTCTTCGCGAACGTCTCGGGATCGGCTCCCACGTTCCATGAGCACGTGGGGAACCTGGAGGACCTGATCACTCCGTATGGACCCGAGCGGTTGGAGATCGGCGCGACGCACGAGTACGAGGTCGCGGCCAACTGGAAGGTCATCGTGGAGAACTACCACGAGTGCTACCACTGCACGAGCATCCATCCCGAGCTGTGCCGTGTCACTCCTCCGTCGAGCGGCGACAGCTCCGAGCCCACGGGCCTGTGGGTCGGAGGATCGATGGACCTGATGGCCCACGCGCAGACCATGTCGATCTCCGGCGAGAGCAAGGGCGTGACCATCCCCGGGCTGGACGAGGGTCGACGCCGCCAGGTCTTCTACTACGGGCTGTTCCCGAACCTGCTGATCAGCCCGCATCCGGACTACGTGATGACCCACCGCCTCCAGCCCCTGGCTCCCGACCGGACCCGGATCGAGTGCCAGTGGCTGTTCCCGCCCGAAGCGATCGCCCGCGGAGGGTTCGACCCCTCCTACGCGGTCGAGTTCTGGGACCTGACGAACCGTCAGGACTGGCAGGCATGCGAGGCCGTGCAACGCGGGGTCTCATCCCGCGGGTACCGGCAGGGTCCCCTGGCCATCGAGGAGGACAACGTGCATCAGTTCCAGACCATGGTGGCCGGCGGCTACCTGCAGGGCGGGGCCGCGAGGCCGGTCGCTCCGGTCCGCCGGGCAGGGTCCATCCCCGCAGAAGGAGGGCCCTCCGGTGAGTGACGCTCAGGTTCCCGCTTCGACGACTCACTACTTCGGGCCGTGGTACCGGAAGTCGCCCTACTTCGAGGCAACGCTCCGGTACGGTTGCTCCGCGTACGACGTCTACAACCACACATACCTCCCGTCCTACTACGACGACCCCGTCGTCGAGTACTGGCACCTCCTGGAACACGTCACCGTGTGGGACGTCGGGGTCGAGCGGCAGGTCGAGATCACCGGACCGGATGCCGCGGCCTTCACCAGCCTGCTCACGCCCCGGGATCTGAGCTCATGCGCGGTGGGGCAGTGCAAGTATGTGGTGATCACGGCGGAGGACGGCGGCATCNCCACGAACCACTTCTGGCTCTCCGCGGCGGACAGCGACCTGCTCCTGTGGGCCAAGGGCGTGGCCGTCAACGCCGGCATGGACGTGAGCATCGTCGAGCCGGACGTGTGGCCGCTCCAGGTCCAGGGGCCCCGGTCGAAGGAGGTCATGGAGACGTTGTTCGGAGACGCCGTCGCGGGACTCCGCTACTACTTCTGCGCGGAGGCCGAGGTCGACGGCATCCCCGTCGTGGTCAGCCGAACCGGGTGGACCGGCGAGGTCGGGTACGAGAGCTACCTGCGCGACTCCGGGCACGGCGATGAGCTCTGGGAGCGGGTCATGGCGGCCGGCCGGCCTCATCAGATCCGGCCCATCGCCCCGTGTGAAGCCCGCAGGATCGAGGCCGGGATCTTCAACTACGGCTCCGACATGACCCTGGAGAACAACCCGTACGAGATCAGCGGGATGGAACGCCTGGTCGACCTGGAGAAGGGCCCGTTCATCGGACGGGAGGCCCTGACCAGGATCGCCACCGAAGGCGTCGGCCGGAAGCTCGTTGGGGTGAGGCTGGCCGGCCCGGCCCTTGCGGTCGAGCTGGCCGAGCCGTGGCCGGTGATGCGGGACGGCGTGCTGATCGGGAGAGTCACGGACGCCATCCATTCCCCTCGCTTGGACCAGAACATCGGGTACGCCTGGGTGCCCGCGGACGTGGCCAAGCCCGGGACCTCGATCGAGGTGCACGGCCCGAACGGCCGGATCGACGCGACCGTGGCAGAGCTGCCCTTCCTCGACCCGAAGAAGCAGATCCCCGCGGCGTAGGCGCCACCGAACGGGTTGCGCAAGTGCTGGCCCGGTGCTATATCCCTCGTTGAATCGCCGTTCAAAGTCGGCGGGAGCCCTCGTATCCCGCCAGAGAGGAGGAGCGGTGGCGCACCCGCGGGAACGCGGCTCCTTCCGGCGGCAGTTGAGCCGCCGCGATTTCCTCAGGCAATCGGCCGGCGCGGCGGTGGCCTTCTCCAGCGCGGGGGCCTTCCTCGCCGCATGCGGTCACGCCAGCAATCCCAATCCGGGCGGGGGTGGCGGCGGGCCGTCGGCCAGCGCGTCGCTCCCGTTCCCGCTGGCCCGCCAGAACAACCCGGTGAAGTGGCCGATCTACGACGACAACCCGCCGATCGCGTCCAACCTGCAACCGGAGAAGAATGCCATCCTGAAGATCTACAACTGGGAGGACTACCTCTGGCCGAAGGTCATGAAGGACTTCGGCAAGAAGTACGACTGCAAGGTCCAGCTCTCCACCTTCGGTGGGGTCGACGAAGCGCTCTCGAAGATCCGGACCGGCCAGCTCGACTTCGACGTCTACTTCCCCGACCCATCCCTGATCGGGAAGCTCATCGCGGCGAAGCTCATCCAGCCACTGAACCTCGACTACATCCCCAACCTGACGAACGTGTGGCCGAACCTGCAGGACCCCTTCTACGACAAGGGATCCCAGTACACGGTCCCCTACGTCATCTACACGACCGGGATCATGTGGAGAACCGACCACGTCAAGGACGACATCCCGGCCATGAGCAACCCCTACGAGATCTTCTGGGATTCCAAGTACAAGGGGAAGATCCACATCTTCGACGACTACCGCGAGTCGATCGGCATGGGCCTGCTGAAGAACGGGATCACGGACCTGAACACCGAGGACACGGCGAAGATCAACCTCTCCAAGGACGACCTGATGAAGACCATCGACGAGGTGCACGTCACACTGGACATCACAGACTGGACCGACCTCCCAGAAGGACGGTCCTGGATCCACCAGGCGTGGTCGGGGGACGTGGTCTCGGCGCAGTACTACATGCCCAAGGGGGTGTCGGCCAGCATCCTCCGGTACTGGTATCCGCCACAGGGCGGCGGGGCCATCGGCAGTGACAACATCGCCATCCTGAAGGGTGGGAAGAACCCGGTGCTCGCCCACCTCTTCCTCAACTACCTGCTCGATTCCAAGGTGGCGTTCAACAACTTCTACAACCTCACCGGGTATCAGCCGCCCATGAACGACATCGATACCCACCGGCTGGTCAGCGAGGGCGTCATCCCCAAGAATCTGGAGTCCACCGTGGTGCATCCCGAGGACTTCGACAAAGCTCTGGCACAGCGCCTACCAAGAGTACGCGGCGGGTGCCTGAGCGGGTAGAGAGGAAGCTCGGGCGCCGCCGGCGCCCTGCGGACGGCGAGAGATCCAGGCTGGGTGGGGTCTGGTATCCGCGGTGGTTCTGGCCGTCCTTTGCCGTCCCTTCGACCGTGTGGCTCCTGTTCCTGTTCGTCCTTCCCTTCTACGTGATCGTGTGCGTGGCCCTCGGCACGGTTGATCCCATCTTCGGAAGCGCCCAGCCGCAGTGGGACCCGCTGCGGTGGGACTCCACCGCCATGCGGTACGTGCTCAACCAGACGTTCCTGCGAGGGGGCATCTATCAGCCCGCGTTCATCCGCACGCTGGTCTACGTGGGGTCGGCGCTGGCGATGTGCCTGCTGATCGGGTACCCCGTGGCCTACTTCATCACCCGGCACGGCGGCCGGTGGAAGACGTGGCTCCTGCTCGGGCTGATCGCCCCGTTCTGGGTCAGCTACCTGATGCGCATGCTGGCGTGGGTCAACCTCCTCCAGGACGACGGCCTGGTCAACACCGCGTTGCTTCGCCTGCACGTGATCGGTGCGCCCGTGCACTGGCTGGAGGGACAGAGCATCACCGTCATCCTCGGGCTGGTCTACGGTTACATCCCGTACATGATCCTGCCGCTGTACGGGTTCCTGGATCGCATCGATCCTTCGTTGCTCGAAGCGGCCCGCGATCTGGGAGCGAGTCCCACACGGACATTCCTCCAGGTGACCCTGCCCCTGTCGAAACAGGCCATCCTGGCCGGCAGCGTCATCGTGACGCTGCCCATGTTCGGCGACTACTACACGGCCGACCTGCTCTCGAGCTCACCCCGGACCACGATGACAGGCAACCTCGTGGACCACGCGATCAACAGCCCCTTCGTGACCAGAGCCGCAGGGCTGGTCCTGGTGATGATGATCGGGCTGCTGATCCCGATGCTGTACTACCTGTACGCCACCGCCAGGGCCACCCGGGAGGCGGCCGGATGAGCCAGGTGGTGACGGCGGCGCCGACCGAGCGGACCCGGCCGGCCCAGCCGCGACCCGGCCGCATCGGGGGCTGGCTGCGCAACCCGTGGGGACGGCCCCGGTTCCTCCCCATGTTCGCCCTGCTCTACATGGTGTGGTCGCTGGCGCCGGTGGCCATCGCGGTGCTGTTCTCCTTCAACTCGGGGAGATCCAGGAGCGCGTGGCAGGGCTTCTCGATCCGCTGGTATTGGGGCGATCCGAGCCTCTCCGTCTGGCACGACCCCGCGCTCCGCTCGGCCCTGGCCCAGAGCCTGAAGCTGGCCTCGCTCACCATGCTGATCTCGGTGCCCCTCGGGGTCGCCTTCGCCATCGGGCTCGACCGGTGGCGGGGACGCGGCTCGGGCACCGCGAATTTCCTCATGCTGTTCTCGTTCGTGACACCGGAGCTCATCATGGGCGTCTCGCTGTTCCTGCTGTTCGTCAAGCTCTTCACGCTGGTCCGGCTGGGGACGACGGCGCAGCTTCTCGGCCTGATCACCTTCGAGATCGCCTATCCGGTCATCATCGTCCGAGCCAGGCTGCTGTCGATCGGCAAGGAGTACGAAGAAGCGGCCATGGACCTGGGGGCGTCGCCGACGAAGGCGCTCCGGATGGTGCTGCTACCGCTATTGCTGCCGGCGATCTTCGCCAGCTTCGCCTTGGTGTTCGCCGACTCGATCGACGACTTCATCATCGTGCGGTATCTCTCGGCGGGCGCCGCCACCGAGACCATCCCCGTCAAGATCTACAGCACCGCCAGAGGATCGCCGACCCCGGCCCTCAACGCGCTGGCCAGCATCATGCTCTTCTCCACCGTGATCGCCGTGACGCTCGCCCTGATCGTGTACCGGTCCCTGACGCGAGGCGAACGGAAAGGCGAGGGGATGGCGCTGCGCGACTTCGCCGCGCAGATCTGAGCCTCAGGTGGAGGAATCCTGGTCGGGCAGGACCCGGAGGGCGCCCGGGGGGAAATGCACGCTGACGGGGGTCCCCTGCTCGAACCCGGGGGTGTCTCCCTCGTTCTTCAACAGCGCCTGGATGGGCTCACCGGGAGCGAGGCGCACGAACACCTGGGTCGTCGCTCCCACGTACACGACCCGCTCGACCATGCCGGGGAGGCGGTTCTGGCCCTCCGTCCCGAAGGGCTCGAGCTCCACGCGCTCGGGCCGGATGACCAGCCGCACCCGGCCGCTCGCCCCGGTCTCGCCGCGGCCGGCCATGAGCACGAACTCGCCCAACCGCACGCGGCATCGCCCGTCCTCCTGCCCCTCGGCGGTCGCGCCCATGAGGTTCGACACGCCCAGGAAGTCGGCGACGTAGGAGTTCGCCGGCTCGTCGTACACCTCCACGGGCGGGCCGATCTGCTCGATGTGGCCGTTGGACATCACGGCAAGCCGGTCGGACATCGTGAGCGCCTCTTCCTGGTCGTGGGTCACGTAGATGAACGTGATCCCCACGGTCTCCTGGATCCCCTTCAGTTCGAGCTGCAGGGCCTTGCGAAGCTTCGCGTCCAGCGCCCCCAGCGGCTCGTCGAGCAACAGCACCGAGGGGTGCAACACCAGGGCCCGGGCCAGTGCCACCCGCTGCTGCTGGCCCCCGGACAGCTGCGAGGGCCGGCGCCGCTCCATACCCTCCAACCTGACCAGGGCCAGGGCATCCGAGACGAGCCGGCGGGCCTCGGGCTTCGGCACCTCCTTGAACCGCAGCCCGAACGCCACGTTGTCGTACACGTTGAGATGGGGGAACAGCGCGTAGCTCTGGAAGACCGTGTTGACCTTGCGGCGATGGGGCGGCGTCTGGGCCATGTCGACGCCGTCCAGGAGGATGCGTCCCTCGGTGGGGCGCTCGAACCCTGCGATGAGCCGGAGGGTGGTGGTCTTGCCGCAGCCGGACGGCCCGAGGAGCGAGAAGAACTCCCCGCCGGCCACGTCCAGGTTGATCCCGTCGACGGCCGTGACGTCGGCGAAGCGCTTGACCAGGTCGATGAGCCGGACCTCGCCTCCGGGCATGGCTCAGGAGCGTAACGCGCCGGCGAAGCGTTCGAAATTCCCCAGGAACCGCTCCACGTCCTCCGGCCGGTGCTGGACCGAGAGCATCCACTGCTCCGTCTTCCCCCACGGCGGGAGGAGCACGCCGCCGGCCATCTGGTAGAGCCAGTGGCAGTGGCTGAACCGGTCGTCGATCGCAAGGAACTCCCTGTAGTTGCGCACCGGCGTCGGCGAGAACGTGACGCAGCCCTTGGCCCCCATGGCCACGACGTGCGCGGGCAACCCGGTTTCCCCGATGACCCGCTCGATCCCTGCCGCCATCTGATCCCGCAGCGCGTCGATGTGCTGGTAGGCCTCGTCGGTCAGGATCTCGGTGAGGACCACCCTGGCGGCGGCCATGAGCAGTGGGTTCCCGTTGAACGTGCCCACCTGGTCGTAGTCGCGGCGGACGATGCAGTCCATCACTTCGGCCGTCCCGCCGATGGCCGCGCCCGACAGCCCGCCGCCCATCGCCTTGGCCAGGCACACGATGTCAGGGGTCACCCCGTACAGGCCGGTGGCCCCCCCGGGCCCGACCGTGAGCCCCGTCTTCACCTCGTCGTAGGCCAGCAGCGCCCCGTGGCGACGGGTGATCTCCCGGGTTCCCTCCAGATACCCCGGGTCCGGCGGGATGATCCCGGCGTTCATCATCACCGGCTCCACGATCAGTCCGGCGATCTCGCCGTCGTGCTCGGCGAAGACTCGTTCGAGCGCGGGGAGGTCGTTGAAGGGGACGACGATGGTGAGGCGGACGATCTCCGGCGGGATCCCCGTGCTGGCCGGCGCGCTCCACGGATGGTCGGGAGGACCGAGCTCCTCCAGCGGCTCGTACACCGAGACCTGCACCGAGTCGTGATGACCGTGGTAGGTCCCTTCCACCTTCACGACCTTCCACCGTCCGGTGGCCGCCCGCATCAGGTGCACCGCGTCCATCGTCGCTTCGGTCCCGGAGTTGGCGAACCGCCACAGGGGCAGGCCGAAACGCCCGGCCAGGTTCTCCGCGACCACGATGGCGTCCTCCGTCGGCTGGGCGAAGTGGGTCCCTTTCGCGGCCCGGGCGCTCACCGCCTCGACGACCTTGGGGTGGGCGTGGCCGGCGGCCATCACGCCGTAGCCGCCGTGGAGGTCCACGTATTCGTTCCCGTCGGCGTCGAAGACCCTCGATCCCTTCCCGTGGCTGATCCAGATGGGCTGGGGACGGGAGATCTGCCAGCTCGAGGTCACCCCGCCGGCGAGCGACCGGTTGGCTCGGGAGGCCAGCTCCGCGGACCGGCGCTGGCGGGAGAGGAAGATCGTCTCCTGCTCGGCGATCAGCCGGTCGAGCCGGTGGAGGTCCCGCTCCGTGACCTGGGTGGTGAGGGCCATCTCCTAGGTCCTCCGCTCAGCCGGTCAGCCGCCGCGCGCCGCGCTTGGCCAGCTGATCCGCGATGACCACCCGCTGGATCTCCGAGGTCCCCTCCCAGATCCGGTCGACCCGGAGCTCCCGGTAGAAGCGCTCGGCCACGTTCTCGCGCATGAACCCCCGGCCGCCGAAGATCTGCACCGCCCGGTCGGCCACCCGGTTCGCCGCCTCGGACGCATACAGCTTCGCCATCGAGCACTGGGCGTGCTGGACCTTGAGGTCCTCGCCCTCGTCGATGCCCTGGGCCGTGCGATAGGTCATGAGCCGCGAGGCCCACAGCTCAGTGAGGGAGTCGGCCAGCATGAACTGGATGCCCTGGTAGTCGTAGATCGGCCGTCCGTAGGCGTGGCGCTCGCGGGCGAACGCGGTGGCGTCCTCGATCAGCCGCTCCATCGCGCCCAGCGCGCGGGCGGCGATCATCAGTCGTTCGTACCGGAACCACTCGTAGGCGAAGTGCATGCCGTCGCCCTCTTCGCCCACCAGGTGCGTGGCCGGCACCCGCACGTCCTCGAAGGCGAGCTCCCCGTGGTGATGGGCGTACGTGTGGCTGTACGCGGGCGTCCGGACCACGCGGATCCCGGGGGTGTCGAGGTCGACGATCAGCATCGCGTGCGTCCCCCGATGCGGGCCGCCGGTGAGCTTGCCCTGGAAGAACACGTAGTCCGAGAGGTTGAACGAGGTCACGTGCCACTTCACCCCGTTCAGGACGTAGTGGTCGCCGTCGCGGGTGACGGTGGCGCGGATACCGTCGACGTCGGACCCCGCGCCCTCCTCGGTGATGGCGTAGCACTCGCGCAGCTCCCCGCGGATCGTTGGGATGACCCATTTCTTCATCTGGTAGTCCGAGGCGACGTTCGGCAGCCACCCGGCGGGGGTGTGGAGGACCCACCCGAGGGCGTTGGTCACCCGGCCGGTCTGTTCCTGGACCAGGACCTGCTGGAGGGTGGTGAAGCCCCCGCCGCCGAGCTCCTTCGGCATGTTGATGGCGTCGGACCCGAGCTCGTGGAGCCGCTCCTCGTGCTCCTTGACCACCTCCGGCGGGAGCTCGCCGCCGTTCATCTCGGCCTCGACCTCGTAGGGGATCAGCTCGTCGGCGAAGGTCCGGGCCCGCTCCTGGATGTCCCGGTCCTGCTCGGTAAGGGGAAAGCTCATGACCTCCGTCCAGCCCGAAGTTTGACTGAACGTTCAGTCTAAGTTGGGAGGGCGGGACGCCGCAAGGGCTACGTGGCCGGCAGCAGGGCGGGCTGGTCGATGGTGAGCGTTTTCGCGTCGGCGTCGAGCGTGGCATCGACGCCGAGGGGCAGCGCGGCGAGGTGCTTCCCGTGGCCGAGCGGGAGCTTGTACAGCACCGGGACACCCAGCGCCATCAGGTGCTTCTCCAGCACGTCCTCCAGCGACTTGGTGCGAGGCCATTCGGGCCGCTCCTCACTCCAGTCCGAGTGTTCCATGTCGCCGACGATGACCCCGGCCAAATGGTCCAGCTTCCCCGCCATCCGGAGCTGGATCAGATCGGCATCGAGCTCCCATGGCGGCGTGTGCACGTTCTCGAAGATGAAGATGCAGCCGTCGACGTCGAACTCGAACCGCGTTCCGACCGAGCGGACGAGAAGGCTCAGGTTGCCGCCAACCAGCGGCGCAGTGACCTTTCCTCCGACCAGGGTCCGCGAATACGGATCCTCGGGATCTCTTGGGATCTGGCCCGTCGTCTCGCCACGAAGGATCTTCAGAAGACGATCCTTGTTGAACTGTGGCGTCTTCTCCCAGCCCATGCCCATCAGCCCGTTCGAGTAGAAGGTGGCCAGGCCGGCGCGGAGGAGAAAGGCGGTGTGCAGCGCCGTGACATCCGAGTAGCCGCAGAAGGGCTTGGGGTGCTCCGCCACCACGTCGTAGTCGATCAGGGGCAGGGTCTCCATTGCCCCGAACCCACCCTGCAGGCACTGCACCACGTCGACCTCGGAGTCGGCGAACATGGCGGTGACGTCGCGGGCGCGAACCTCCGGCGATCCCGCCATGTAGTCGTCGCGTTCCCATACGCTCTCGCCGAGCTTGACCCGATAGCCCATCGACTCCCACCACTCCACGCCGCGCAACACCTCGGACTTGTTGAAGTAGGGGCTAGAGGTCGCGGCCACGCCGATCGTGCCGCCGTCGGGCAGCGGCCTGCCGAAGACCGTCGCCCGCCGCACCTACAGGTGCTCCCGCGGCTCGCGCCGCTCGGGCAGGGGCTTCTCCAGCAACTCGCGAACGTAGCCCACGCATTCCTCCACCGCGGCCTCCAGGAAACGTTTCCCCTTCTCCGCGGTGGCCAGCGTGGGCGACGCTTGGACCCCGGTCCGGCTGAACGAGGACCACCACGGCATCAGCCGCAGCGGCCCGTCCGCCCACCACTCCAGGCGGGCGTTCTCCCCCGCGGGATATCCCTGCTCGTCCACGGCCTTGTCCATGGCCACCGCGTCCGGGTCGATGGCGAGGTAGATGGAGGTCTCCAGCTCGTCCGCGTGCGCCATGCCCCCGAAGCCTGATTCCCGGATCTCCTCGACGGCCTCGATCCCGCGCTTCGACACCAGGTAGAAGGCCGCCGCCGCCAGAACGTTCGGATGATCGATCATGACCAGGCGGGCCGCCATCTCCACGAGGTTCTGGTTGGACCCGTGGCCGTTGTAGTAGAGCATCCGCTTGAATCCGTGATGGGCCAGGGAGGTCCCCACGTCCTTGCAGTAGCGGCAGAACGTCTCCCAGCCGATCGAGATGGGCCCGGGGAAGTCCATGTGGTGCGGGTCGTACCCGTGGGGGATGGTGGGGAGCAGGACGATCTCGTCAGGGGCTTCCTCGGCCGCCCGCCGGCAGATCTCCGAGATGATCCGGTCGTCGGTGTCCACGGGCAGATGCGGTCCGTGGTCCTCGAGCGTTCCCACCGGGATCAGGCACACCCGGTCTTCGGCCGCGGCCCTGCGGACCTCGGGCCAGGTCAGGCGCTCATAGAGCAGCGGTCGTCCCCACATACGATGCGGTCCCCTCCTTCAGCTCGCGGCGATGACGCCGGTCAGATCGATCTCCTCGTAGGGCGTCGTGCACGGGTATCCCGGAGCGACCCACATCCGGCCCCGCTCCACGTCGAACACGGTCGAGAACAGGACCGACGCCGCCTCGTCCCCGTCGCGGGGGTCGGCATGGCGGCAGATGGCCTGCGGCCGGCTCTCGTGGTCCTGGAGGATCGCCATGACGTCCTCGGGCGTCTCGGGCGGTCGCTCCTCGAGGAGCTGGAGGAGTCGCTCGTACCGCGAGACGCTCCCCGGCGACGGGGCCGGCCCCATGTCGCCGAGCTCGGGATCGAGGTAGTGGTTCGTGTGGGGCCCCGGACCCGAAAGCAACGAGTGCCGGCGGCCGGTGGTCTCGACGATGAACGTGTCGCCGCCGCGGAACGCGAAGACGTGCCCGTACCCCCCGGCCCGTCCGGGCATGGCCGCCCGCTTCACCGCATCGGGCCGGTCCCCCGCTTCCAGGGTGTGGCGCGACACGAACACCCGAGGGACGCCCGGCTCGTCGTCGGAGGCCACCAGCGACTGGATGCCCTGGGCCCCGCCCAGGTCGTTCATGCCGACAGCCGGCAGGCAGCACACCACGGTGGGCGACACGACGGTGGGGGAGCCGAGACCGGGAATGTCGATGACCACGGCGACGTTGCCCTCGTCTCCCGAAAGCCACTGCTCGTTGTGCCCGAGCAAGGTGAACCCGGGCCCGCTGACGGCGAACGTCGAGCAGCGGTCGGGGTCGATCCTGGGCCTGGGCGCGGGGGTCATGCCGGCGTCCGTCTGAAGGAACGACATTCGACCGGTCTGGGGTTCCAGCAGGAGCTCCAGCTCCTCGAACGCGTTGACCGCGAACAGCTCCCAGACGGGGACCATGGCGCCTTCCGCCATCCCCTTGAGCAATTCGGTATAGGTGGGGAGCTCCGCTTCGGCCGCAACCAGGTAGGGGGCAAGGAACCCCTGGAGCTGCCGCGAAGCGATCCCGCGGCGCTCCAGGTACTCGTGGTAGAAGCCGAGCGAGCGCTCCACGAGATCCCCGAGCGCCCGGCCGACGTGCTGGCCCCGCTCTCGGGGCGCGCCGCGCCGTCCGATCGGAGATTGGGCCCGCGGCTCAGACGTCCATTGTTGCCCACTGCCCCCGGCATGACCACCAGCAGGCCGAACTTCCGGCATGGGAGGGCCGTCCATACTTCGAGCAATGAGCAACTGGCTGGGAGCCGGTGCGGGGCGCGTCGCCCTCATCGCGGTGGCCGTGGCGGTGGGATGGACGGTGCTGTTCCTGTCAGGTCCTCGCACCGAGTTGCCCACGACGGTGCTTTCGCCCTCCGTGCCGCATCCAGGCGAGGCTCCGGCCCGATTCGGCGACATCTACCTGTGCTCGCTGGACGCGCCCTACCGGGCGTTCTCGCACCCAGCCCCTCTCTATTACGCCCCGAACCACCCGCTCCTTCCCCCTTGGGACGATCGACCCGACCGTTGTTTCTCCTCGGCGTCCCAGGCCCAGGCCGCCGGGTACTCGGCTGCTCCTGGACCTGCCGGCTCCCAGGAGGTGGACGGCGTCTACCTGCTCCCCGCCCGGACCTTCGACCCGGCCGGGTTCGTGTCCCAGTGCATGCGGGCGGCCACGCGCCTCGGGTTCGCCGTGCCCTGCCCCAAGCTCCTTCCGAACCCTCCCCCCGGCCAGGATGCCCCGAGGTGCGGTTCGCCGGGGGGCGTGGTCTTCGTCCCGACGCCTCCCGGCTACACGAGGACACTGGGGACGCAACCGAGCTTGCTGATCGCCGCGTACCGACAGGGACGTGGGGTCCTTCGGGTCGGCTACGAGCCCTATTACGCGAACTACGTCCTGTGTCCCGACGCTCGACCGCTTCAGAGGATCCCGCTCGACCGGTCGCTGGACAGCGCATCCTATGTACGAGGCGAGTTGCTCATCTGTCGCGACGACAGCGGGTTGCGGGGCTATCTGATCGCGCGTTGGCTGGAACGCGGCGCCGTCTACCAGGTCGCCCTCAACGGCGGGGACGGACAGACCAACCGCGAGCTCCTGCTGGCGGTCGCTGCGGGGATCCACCTCGTCGCGCCCCCGGCCCCATAACGAGCGTTTCCCGGTACCCTGTCTCGTCTATGCCGGAGACGACCACCCAGCGCGCGAGGACGACCGGCGAGCTGCTCGCCTCGGGGTATCCCGACCGCAGCGTCAAGGAAGAGCTTCGCCACAATCTGCTGGAGAAGCTGGCCGTCGGCGACCCCCTGTTCCCCTCGATCGTGGGGTTCGACGAGTCGGTCATCCCCTCACTGGAGCGAGGGATCCTGGCCGGCCACGATCTCATCCTGCTCGGGGAGCGGGGGCAGGCGAAGACCCGGCTGATCCGCCACCTCGTCGAGCTCCTCGACGAGGAGACCCCGGTCATCGCGGGGTGCGAGGTCAACGACCATCCCTTCCGGCCGATCTGCGCCCGGTGCCGAGCCATGGTGGAGGCGGAGGGCGACGCCGTGCCGATCACGTGGCTTCCCCGGGACCGGCGCTACGCGGAGAAGCTGGCCACGCCCGACACGAGCGTGGCCGACCTGATCGGGGACGTCGATCCGATCCGCGTGGCAGAGGGGCGGTATCTCTCGGACGAGCTGACCATCCACTACGGGCTGATCCCCAGGACGAACCGGGGGATCGTCGCCATCAACGAACTGCCCGATCTCCCCGAGCGCATCCAGGTCGCTTTGTTCAACATCCTTGAGGAGCGGGACGTCCAGATCCGCGGCTATCAGGTCCGGTTGCCCCTGGATCTGCTTTTGGTGGCGACGGCGACCCCCGAGAACTACACCCACCGCGGCCGGATCGTCTCACCCTTGAAGGACCGGTTCGGCACGCAGGTCCGGAC
>VAYG01000186.1:0-4020 GCA_005885015.1 Actinomycetota bacterium
AAGGACGCCGACTTCGCCGTCTTCGACGCCCGGCGGCCCTGGGTCTTCGACGCCTCGCGATCCCATTCGTCGGCCAAGTGGAGCCCATTCGACGGCCACGAGCTCGCGGGTCGCGTCGAGGCCGCCTTCCTCCGGGGCCGGCAGGTCGCTCGGGAAGGCGAGGTCCTGGGCCGGCCGGGGTTCGGGGCCTGGTTGCGGCGCGGTGGATAGGCGGCGGACCCCTCCGACGCCCCTTCGGGGCGCCACCTCCCCGCCAAGCGGGGAGGAGGTCAGCTGGAAGGTCGACCGCGAGGCGGCGCTCCTGCTGGGCGGCGGCCGCGCCCTCCTGCTCCAGCTCGCCCACCCCGCCGTCGCCCAGGGCGTCGCCGACCACTCCGACTATCGCGAGCACGCCTTCCGGCGCCTGAACCGGACGCTCGACCTCTCCCTGGCGCTGGTCTTCGGGACCGGCCGCCAGGCCCGGAAGGCGGCGGCGCAGATCAACCGCCGGCACTCGGGCGTCCGCGGCGAGGGCTACTCCGCGCTCGACCCGGAGCTCCTGCTCTGGGTGCACTCCACCCTGCTCGACAGCACGATCATCACCTACGAGACCTATGTCGGCCGCCTGCCCCGGGCCGACTGGGAGCGCTACTACCAGGAGGCCAAGCGGGTAGGCATCCTGCTGGGGATACCGCCCCGTGGCTACCCTGCCCACCTCGACGACTTCGACGGCTACATGGCTCGCATGCTCGAGCGCCGGCTCGAGGTGGGACCGCTGGCGCGGGAGCTCGCCCGCCACGTGCTCAGGCCGCTGCCGGCGCGAGCGTTCTGGCCCCTCGAGGCCGTCACGGCCGGCCTCCTCCCGGCCCGTCTCCGGCGTGACTACCGCTTGCGGTGGGGAGTCGCCGAGCGGTCGGCGTTCGCGCTCTCGAGGCGGCTCTTGCCACGCCTGATCCCTGCCCTGCCACCGCTGCTCCGCTACGTGCCCCCGGCGCGGCAGGCTTTCAGGCGCGTGGCCGCTTGATCTACGACATCGCCGTGATCGGGGCCGGCCTCGTGGGCCTGGCCTCGGCACGGGAGCTGACCCGGCGCCATCCCGAGCTCAAGCTCGCGGTCCTCGACAAGGAGCCCGCCATCGCCCGCCACCAGAGTGGCCACAACTCAGGCGTGATCCACTCCGGCATCTACTACGAGACCGGCTCCCTGAAAGCTCGGCTCTGCGTGGCCGGGGCCCGCGAGATGTACGCCTACTGCGAGGAGCACGCCCTGCCTGTCGAGCGCTGCGGCAAGCTGATCGTGGCCGCGGCCGGCTCCGAGCTGCCGCGTCTGGAGGCGCTCTACGCGCGCGGTGTCGCCAACGGCGTGGACGGACTGGAGGTCATCGGCCCCGACGCGATTCGCGAGATCGAGCCCCACTGCCAGGGCGTGAAGGCGATCTGGGCGCCCAACACGGGGATCACCGACTACGCGCGCGTGGCCGCGTCCTATGCCGACGACCTCAGGGCCGGCGGCGGCGAGGTGCTCACCGGCCACGGGGTCGAGAAGATCGGGCAGCGGCCGGATGCGCTGGTGCTGACCACGCCCGCGGGGGAGGTTCAGGCCCGGCGCCTGCTGGCCTGCGCCGGCCTCCACTCCGACCGGGTGGCTAGGCTGACGGGCGGCAGCCGGCTGCCGAAGGTGGTGCCTTTCCGGGGCGATTACTGGGTCCTGCGGCGGGACCGGCGGGACCTGGCCCGCAACCTGATCTACCCGGTGCCCGACCCGGCCTTCCCCTTCCTGGGCGTCCACTTCACGCGCCGGGTCTCGGACGGCGCGGTCTGGGCGGGCCCCAACGCCGTCCTCACTTCAGGCTGGGCGACCTCGCCGAGTCGGTCGGCTTCCGCGGCTTCCGGCGCCTGGCCCGCCGCTACTGGAGGATCGGCTTGAAGGAGACCTGGGGCGATCTCTCGAAGCGCGCCTTCCTGGCCTCCTGCCGGCGCTACATCCCGGAGCTGACGGCGGCCGATCTCGAGCCCGGTCCCTCGGGGGTGCGGGCCCAGGCGCTCGGCCCCGACGGGCGGCTGGTGGACGACTTCATCGTCGAGACGCAGGACCGCCGCATCCTCCACGTCCGCAACGCGCCTTCGCCCGCTGCGACCTCGTCGCTCGCGATCGGGCAGCTGGTCGCCGACAGGTTCGACGAGTTGGTCCAATAGAGGCGATGGCTTTCGCGACCGACGGCGGCGTCAGCCTCTACTACGAGGAGACGGGCTCGGGCACGCCCCTGCTCTTCAGCCACGAGTTCGCCGGCGACCACCGGAGCTGGGAGCCCCAGGTCCGGGAGCTCGGCCGCCGATACCGGTGCATCACGTACTCTGCGCGCGGCTACCCTCCGTCCGACGTCCCGGATGCCCCCGAGGCGTACTCGCAGGAGCGCGCGGTCGCGGACGCGGTGGCCGTGCTCGACCACCTGGGGATCGAGCGCGCCCACGTGGTCGGGCTCTCGATGGGAGGCTTCTGCGCCCTGCACCTGGGGCTCAGCCGTCCCGAACGGGCCCTCTCGCTGGTGGTGGCCGGCTGCGGGTATGGATCCCAGCCCGAGCGTCGGGAGAGCTTCAGGTCCGAGTCCGAAGCCAACGCCCTCGCCTTCGAGACCGATTTCGAGAAGGCCGCCGCCGCCTACGCGCTGGGGCCGGCGCGGGTCCAGTTCCAGAACAAGGACCCCCGCGGCTTCGCCGAGTTCGCCGCCCGCCTGGCCGAGCACTCGGCCAAGGGGTCGGCGCTGACCCTGCGCGGCGTCCAGATGCGCCGGCCTTCGCTCTACGACCTGCGCGAGCGGCTGGCTGCGATGAGGCTGCCGGTTCTGATCGTCACCGGCGACGAGGACGAAGGCAGCCTCGAGCCCGGCCTGATGCTGAAGCGCACGATCCCCTCCTCGGCGCTTGCCGTCCTGCCCCGCACCGGGCACGCCTGCAACCTGGAGGAGCCCGCGCTGTTCAACCGCCTGGTCCAGGATTTCCTGTCGATTGTCGAGGCCGGCCGCTGGGCCCCGCGGGACCCGCGCTCGATCTCTGAGAGCTTGACTGGAGCGCCGGTGCGCGCACAAGGTTAGCCCTGGGCTGGTCGTTGAACGCATACGAGCTTTGTCAGTAAGAGGGTTCGTCCGCCTGGCGGCGGGCCTGGCCGGGAGCGCGCTTATCGCGCTGCCGCTGCCGTCGGTGTCGCCTCCCTCGCTGTCGCCCCAGCCGGCGGTCTCGCCCGTGGCGACGCCCACGGTTGCGGTGTCGCCGGTGGCGCCGTCACCGGTTGCGAGCGCCCAGCCGGCGCCCGCGCGGAGCCCAGCCCGAGTCCCGCAGGGCGAGGGCCCGAGCCCGCTCGCGGCCGCTTCCCCGGCGCCGGCCACACCGGGCGTCCCGGTTTCGCTCCCGCTCCCGGTCAAGGTCGACCTGACCCAGCTGCCGGCCACCGTCCCGATCGCGCCGGCGCTCCTGGCCGTGCTGATCCTGGTCCTGCTCCTGGCGCTGGTCGTGGCCGTCCGCAACGTCCGTTACGGCCGGCGCATGGCCGCGATCGAACGCGTGAAGAGCGACGTGCTGAACCTCGCCTCCCACGAGCTCAGGACGCCTCTGACGGTGGTCAAGGGCTACCTGTCGATGATCCAGGACGGCAGCCTGAAGCCGGAGACGCCTGAGTTCCACGCCGCCTTCGCGGTCCTGACGGCCAAGGTCCGGCAGATCGACCGCCTGGTCGAGGAGATCCTCCAGGCCGCGCGCCTGGAGGAGGCGCGGCTGGGACTGGTCCTCGACGACGCCGACCTGCGGGACATAGTGTCCGAGGCGTTCCACGCCCTGGCCCCCCAGGCCCGGGGCCGGCACCTGCTGCGGCTCGAGCTGGCGGCGGGCCCCATCCGGGTCCGCGCCGACCGGGTCCGGATCGAGAGCGTGGTCGCCCAGCTGCTCGACAACGCCATGAAGTACTCGCCCGAAGGCGGCGACGTCCTCTGCAAGGTGTTCCGGAAGGAGGACAGGGCCATGGTGATGGTGAGGGACTCCGGGCTCGGGA
>VAYG01000186.1:4134-4532 GCA_005885015.1 Actinomycetota bacterium
TCCAAGCCGGGCGCCGGCAGCACCTTCTCGCTCACTCTGCCGCTGCTTCCGACCCAGGCCCAGGCCGCGCCCGAGGGCTCTGAGCGCCGGGGCGTGGTCATCGACTGAGCGGGAGCCGCGGGTCGCGCCGCGCAGCGGTTCTGGCCTATGTTCGTTGAAAACAGTTCAGGGGGTGCGGCATGCCTACAGCCGAACGTAGAGCCGAGGTCGTCTGGGAAGGCAACCTGACCGAGGGACACGGGGAGATCACGTCGACCGGCAGCGGGGCCTTCGGCAACCTTCCGGTGACCTGGGAGGCCCGCTCGGGCCAGTCCGGCGGCAAGACCAGCCCCGAGGAGCTGATCGCGGCCGCCCACGCCGCCTGCTACTCGATGGCGCTTTCGAACGACCTCAACCGG
>VAYG01000185.1:0-2217 GCA_005885015.1 Actinomycetota bacterium
CCCTTCCACCAGGAACTCGAGCTCGGTCACCCGCCGCAGGGCGCTCTCCACCACCCCGGCCTCGTCGGCTCCCAGCCCTCGTTGCTCGAGCATCCGGAGCGCGCCGAAGATCACGGTGAGGGGGGTGCGAAGCTCGTGGGACAGGACCTGGACGAACTCGGCCTTGGCCCGGGCCAGCCGCTCGACCTGTTCCCGCCGCTCCCGTTCCTCCTCCAAGAGGCGGCGGAGGTCCTCCACGGCCGCGGGGAGCACCCGTTGGTCCAGCTCGGGCTCGCCGGTGGCCGCCCGGCGAATGGCGGACGAAAGCTCGTCGATGGTCCCGCCCTTGACGACGTAGCCGATGGCGCCGGCGGTGAGCATGTCCCGGACGGTGGCCGGGTCGTCGGACCACGTCAGGGCAACGATCTTCGTCGCGGGGCTCTCGCTGATGATCGAGCGCGTGGCCGAGACGCCGTCCATGTCCGGCATTCGGACGTCCATGAGCACGACGTCGGGCCTGAGGTCGCCTGCCCGGACGACGGCCTCCCGGCCGCCCCCGGCCTCACCGACGACCTCGATGCCCCCGTCGAGCGAGAGCGCCTCCCTGAGCATCGTGCGGGTGCTCGAGGAGTCGTCCACGACCATGACGCGAACGAGATCGGTCATCTCTGCCTAAGGGTAATGGTCGGTCGGGGCGTCCCCCCACCTGAGAGGCACGATTCCCTGGCGGTTAGCATCGGCCCGATGCCCGATCCCATGGCCCTGAGGGCCCTGTCGGCCGAGATCGTGAAGTGCCGGACGTGCCCACGCCTGGTGGCGTGGCGGGAGCGGGTGGCCCGAGAGAAACGGGCCGCGTTCGCCGGCCAGACGTACTGGGGCCGGCCCGTGCCGGGGTTCGGGGACCCGGCCGCGCGCATCCTCATCGTCGGCCTGGCCCCGGCCGCACACGGCGGGAACCGAACCGGCCGCATCTTCACTGGCGATCGTTCCGGCGACTTCCTGTTCGCCGCCCTGTACCGGGCCGGCCTGGCCAACCAGCCGACGTCGGTGAGCCGGGACGACGGGCTCGAGCTGCGCGAGACCTACATCGGGGCGGTCAACCGCTGCTGTCCACCCGGGAACCGGCCCACCCCGGCCGAACGCGACAACTGCATCCCGTACCTGGCCCGCGAGCTGGAGCTCCTGGACCGGGTTCGCGTTTTGCTGTGCCTGGGCCGGTTCGCCTGGGACGGGGCGGTGCGCGCGGCGAGCCACCTCGGCCACGGGGTGATGGGGCGCCCGCGGTTCGGCCACGGGAGCGAGGCCGAGGTCGGACCGTACACGCTGCTGGGCTCGTACCACCCGAGCCAGCAGAACACGTTCACCGGCAAGCTGACCGCGGCCATGTTCGACGCGGTGATCGCCAGGGCGGTCGAGGTCGCCACGCCGAACTAGGGATGCGCCGCTCCCAGCCGGTCGGCGAAGGCGAGTGCGATGCGCCGGTTGACCGGCGTGTCGGCGTGCAGGCTCACCGCGTACCGAACGACGCCCTCCGTCCAGACCAGCATCACGTGGCCGGAATTCATGCTCGAGCCACCCGGGCAGTCGATCCACCGTCCGGCCCGGCCCCGCACGGTGGCCGAGCCGGCCCGTCGCCCGCCCTGGCAGGTGAGGAACTCCACGTCACGTTCCCGTCCCGCTCGCGCCTCCAGGAGGAACAGGTGGTTGCCGTCCTGGCCGGGGATCCCCACGTATCCCGGCGGTCCGGAGAAGGTGAACTGAAGGGCGAGCGCTCCGAAGAACACGCAGCGCTCGGGTCCGCACTCGACCATCGAGTCGGCTGCCCCCGGCACGACGGTCGGGCACAGGACGGCGGCTCCGAGCCGGTCCGCCGCCGAGCGGCACGTGGCGAGGACGGAGGGCTCGGGTGGAACCAGATAGATCGCGCCGACCAGCTCGCCGCCGGGAGGTGGGGAGGCCAGGTGGAACCCGGACCGGGTCGCCTCCTCCAGCGAGGAGAAGCACCGGTCGGGCCGCACGTCGGCCGTGGGCTTCGCCGCATCGTTCGGGGCAAAGACCACGCGGCCCACCCCCTCCCATCCGTAACCGAACGGACAGATGAACAGGCCGGAACCAACGACGCGAGGCGGCGTTCCCGGCCGCTCTGAGAGGGCATTCGAGGGCGGCACGAACGCGTGCCGGCCGCTGCAGGTGGTGAGAAGGCAGATCACCGCACCCACGGCGAGCCGACGCATCGAT
>VAYG01000185.1:2437-5385 GCA_005885015.1 Actinomycetota bacterium
GTCATCTTCGACACCGCTCTGTTCTGCCGGGTGGGTTGTCCCAACATGTCTCGCCTGTACTTCCTGGTCGGGCTGATGGTGGCCATCCCGATCATCTCGGGCACGATCGGCATCGGCCAGACCTATCTGGCCAATGTCATCGGGCAGCGGGTCATGCAGGACTTCCGCAACGACCTGTATCGGCACCTCCAGAACATGTCGCTGCGGTTCTTCACCGCCACCCGAACCGGGGAGATCCAGTCCCGGCTGGCCAACGACGTCGGGGGCGTGCAGGAGGTCGTCACCGACACCGCCTCCAGCATCCTGTCCAACGTGGTGATCCTGATCAGCACCCTCATCGCCATGGTGATCCTGTCCTGGCAGCTCACGGTCCTGTCGCTGTTCCTGACGCCCTTGTTCGTGTGGCTGACCCGCAAGGTCGGGAAGGCCCGGCAGCAGGTCGCCGCGTCCACGCAGCAGTCGCTGGCCGAGCTCTCCGCGATCACCGAGGAGACGCTGTCGGTATCCGGCATCCTCCTGTCCAAGGCCTTCGGGCGGCAGCGGTTCCACATCGATCGGTTCGAGAGCGAGAACGAGCGTCTGGCCGGCCTGGAGATCCGGCAGCAGATGATCGGTCGGTCCTTCTTCGCGGTCGTCCAGATCTTCTTCTCGATCACCCCAGCCCTCGTATACCTGGTGGTCGGGTTCGTGAACAACCCCGGGATCGTTCCGAAGATCAGTGCCGGCGCCATCGTGGCCTTCACCACCCTCCAGAGCCGCCTGTACTTCCCGATCGGGCAGATGCTTCAGGTGTCGGTGGAGGTTCAGGCATCGGTGGCGCTGTTCGACCGGGTCTTCGAGTACCTCGACATGACCCACGAGATCAGCGACACGCCCGAGGCGAAGGCGATCCCCACCGACGAGGTCCAGGGCCGGATCCGCTTCCGACACGTGTTCTTCAGGTACGAGACCCCGGCGCCCTCGCTCGACAGCGGCGGCGACGGGCACGGTGACGGCATGGTCGATGGGCCGCTGCCGGTGACCACGCCCGAGGCCATCGTCGGCGCGAGCCTGTTGCCTGAGGACGAAGCCGGCGCGGCTCGGCCGCGGCAATGGACGCTCGAGCAAGTCGACCTGGAGATCCAGCCGGGGCAGCTGGCGGCGCTGGTGGGGCCCAGCGGCGCCGGAAAGACCACCATGACCTACCTGGTCCCCCGCTTCTACGACGTCCAGGAAGGGTCCGTGGAGATCGACGGCGTTGACGTCCGGGAGGTCAAGCTGGAGAGCCTGGGCGAGATCATCGGGATGGTCACCCAGGAGACCTACCTACGGGAAGCCCGATGCCTCCCAGGAAGAGATCGAGGCGGCCGCGAGAGCCGCTTTCATCCATGACCGGATCGCGGAGCTGGCCGACGGCTACGACACCGTGGTGGGCGAGCGGGGCTACCGGATGTCCGGCGGGGAGAAGCAGCGATTGGCCATCGCCCGGGTCATCCTGAAGGACCCGCGCATCCTCATCCTCGACGAGGCCACGTCGTCGCTCGACACGACGTCCGAGCGGCTGGTGCAGGAGGCCCTCCGTCCGTTGATGCGGGGGCGGACCACGCTGGCCATCGCCCACCGGCTCTCCACGATCCTGGCTGCCGATGTGATCTTCGTCGTCGACCGGGGACACGTGGTGGAGCGGGGCACCCACGCCGAGCTGCTTCAGGGAGGCGGCCTCTACGCGGGTCTGTACCAGCAGCAGTTCCAGGGCGGCCGGGTCGAAGCCGAGTGCGAGGACGGCGTGGTCCTGGCGAGCGGCGAGGTCCTGCGGATGCCTCAGGCGCCCGAGAGATCGAGCCGGTAGCCGAGCAGCGAATAGTCGCCTTCGAGCGGATCGTCGAGCGAGGCGTCCCGGACGAATCCCAGCGACTCGTACAGGCGATGGGCCGCCTCCATCTGTGGGGTCGTCCGCAATCCGAGCCAGCGCTTCCGGGCGGCACGGGCCCGGGCGATGACGTCTTCGACCAGGGCCCGTCCGATCCCTCTCCCCTGGGTATCCGGACGGACCCCGACCATCCGGAGGAAGGCCCAGCCGGGCGGCAGCTCCCGATCGTCGTCGCCGATCACGTCGAACAGCTCGATGGTGGCCGACCCCACGACCTGCCCGTCCTCCACCGCGGCGAGCACAACGGTTCGGGCGGCACGGCCGGCCACGTCCCGGACGAGGTCGAGGTGGCCGATCCAGCCCTGGTCGTCCGAGCTCCCGTACGGCGCGTAGGCGAGGGCCACGACATCCCCCAGCTCCTCGTATTCCTCCGGGCGCGCTTCGCGGATCTCCACGAAACCACCCTAGCGCACCGCCTTTGGTCAGGATGCTTGACGAGTCGGCCGCCGCCGTCCAGGATCGGGCGGTGGCCGAGCCTGACCTCTCCCACCAGCTGCTGGGCGCGTTCCGCTCGATCGATCAGGAGGTCCAGCGGGCCCTGCGGGACCGGGGCATCCTCGACATCCGGCCCAGCCAGGGGACGACGCTGCTCCTGGTGGATCGCGCGGGGACCCGGCTGACCGAGCTGGCCCAGCGCGCCGGCATGACCAAACAGGCCATGATGGAGATCGTCGACGAGCTCCAGGAGCTGGGGTGCGTCCGCCGGGTCCCCGATCCCGGGGACGCCCGGGCCAAGATCGTACGGCTCACCGCGAAGGGGCTCCGGCACCGAGCGGGAACGCGAAAGGCCGTGCAGACCGTGGAGGCTCGGATGCGCCGCTGGCTGGGGGACCGACGCTACGACGTCCTGCGGGCGATGCTCGCTGAGATCATCGTGGCCGAGGAGTGACGCGTGGCTTCCCCGTCCCTTGACGAGCGCGTGGCCGCCCGGCTTGCCCGCCTCGATCAGGAGAACATCGTCCGGCGGGTGTGGGAGCGGGACCACACGGTCTGGCGGCCGGACCCCACCGAGATCACCGACCGGCTCGGCTGGCTGACC
>VAYG01000185.1:5396-9159 GCA_005885015.1 Actinomycetota bacterium
AACGGTGCCCCGAGCTCGAGGCCTTCGCCCAATCGTGCGCCGCCGACGGATTGACCCACGCGGTGCTCGCGGGCATGGGCGGTTCTAGCCTGGCCCCCGAGGTCCTCCGGGCGACCTTCGGGGTAGGGAAGGGCCGGCTCGACCTCGTCGTCCTCGATACCACCCACCCCGACCAGATCCTGGGTGTGGAGCGAGGGCTCGACCTGGAGCGAACCCTGTTCGTGATCGCATCGAAATCGGGCACGACCACGGAGACGCTGTCCCATCTCGCCTACTTCTGGGAGAAGGTGCCCGACGGGTCGCGGTTCGTGGCCATCACCGACCCAGGTACCCCCCTCGAAACCCTGGCCGGCGATCGGGGATTCCGTGCGGTCTTCCTCAACCCGCCGGACATCGGGGGCCGGTACTCGGCGCTCTCCTATTTCGGCCTGGTCCCGGGCGCCCTCGTCGGCGCCGACCTCGACGGGTTGCTCGATCACGCCGACCGGATGGCGCACGCTTGCGGCTCGGATGTTCCTGCCTCCGAGAACCCGGGCGCGTGGCTGGGCGCGTTGATCGGGGAGGCCGCAGCAGCGGGGCGGGACAAGCTGACCGTGGTCCTCGACGGGGATCGCCGAATCGACGGGCAAGGACGGCGAGGGCGTGGTCCCCGTCGAGGGAGAGGACCTGGGACTCCCGGAGGCCTATGGTCCCGATCGTCTCTTCGTGTCGGTGGGCGCCGATCGCCTCGACGACGCCCTCCGCCCCCTGGCCCTGGCCGGACATCCCACGGCCCATCTCCCCCTCGAGGATCCGATCGAGCTCGGGGGCGAGTTCTTCCGGTGGGAGTTCGCCACCGCGGTGGCCGGCGCGGTGATCGGCATCCAGCCGTTCGACCAGCCCAACGTCCAGGAGGCCAAGGACAACACACGGCGGCTTCTCTCAGAGGGACGAGTGGCCGACCCGGGATACGACGACCTGGGTTCCCTGCTGGGGCAGGTTCGCCAGGGCGACTACGTGGCCGTGCAGGCCTACGCGCCCCGGACCGCGGAGATGGAATCCAGGCTCCACGCAGTCCGCATGCGTTTCCGGGACCGCCTGCGGGTGGCCACGACCGTGGGGTTCGGTCCGCGGTTCCTGCACTCGACCGGCCAGCTGCACAAGGGTGGGCCGAATACCGGCGTGTTCGTCCAGATCGTCGAGCCGCCCCGCGAGGACATCCCGGTGCCCGGTCAGGCGTACACGTTCGGCATCCTGCTCGCGGCGCAGGCGACCGGAGATCTCCAGTCCCTGCGTGACCATGGGCGCCGCGTCGCCAGGGTGCACCTGGCTGATTTCGAGGAATCGCTCGAGGCGTAGGCCATGGAATCTACTGCCGGCCGCCGCCGTGCTCTCGGAGATAGCGCTCCAGCTCGGCGGCCAGCGCCTCTCCCGACGGAACGTCCGGGATCCCGAGACCAGGGCCGATCTCCCGGTGAGCGCCGACATGGCCGCGCCCACCCCGAACAGGGCCACGCCGCTGGCGCAGATCGCGCTGAGGGCGGCGGCGGCGCCGGAACCGAACACATAGGGCAAGAGGGGCACGCCCGCCCCGATCGAGAACGTGGAGAAAGAGGAGAGCGCGGCGCCCCACGGAGACCCCAGCTGATCGGGGTCCAGCCCCAGCTCCTCCCGGGCGTGGGTCTCCAGGGCGACCTCGGGGTCTCTCATCACGACGTCGGCGGCCTGTCGGGCGAGGTCAGGCGGGAAGCCCTTCTCCTGATAGATGGTCCTGAGCTCCCGGTTTTCCTGCTCCGGATCGGTGGCCAGCTCGTGGGCTTCCAGGTGCAGCAGCCGCTCGAAGAGCTCGCGCTGGACCCGCATCGACACGTATTCCCCGGCGGCCATCGAGAAGGCGCCGGCGAGGAGCCCGGCCACGCCAGCCAGGAGGATGAACCGGTTCGACGCGGCGGCCCCGGTGACACCCATGATCAGCGAGAGGTTCGACACGAGGCCGTCGTTCACCCCGAAGATCGCCGCGCGGATGGCCCCGCTCTTCCCGCCGCCTCCGATGGGCATCTCGCCGGAAACCGGGCCCGGATGGGGCCGGATCCTCGGCCGGCCGCCAACGCGGAGCCGGCCGGCCAGTCGCTCCAGCATGGGATCTACTGCCGGCCGCCGCCGTGCTCTCGGAGATAGCGCTCCAGCTCGGCGGCCAGCGCCTCTCCCGACGGAACGTCCTCCTCGTCCAGCCGCTGGTCCGCCGCCGCCTCGAGCCGGCCCACGTACTCGCGGAGGTCGTCGTTTTCCTGGAGAAGCTCCTGGATCCCTTTCTCCCAGGCGGCAACCGCCTCCAGGAGGCTCCCGGTGTCCACCGGGATCTCCAGGAGAGATGACTTGGGGTTGGGCGAGGTGGGGAGGTAGTGGGGGATCGCCGCCCACAGGCTGACGGAGGGAATGCCGGCACGGTTGGAGGCGTCGTGGACGACCCCCACGATGCCGGTGGGCCCTTCGTACTGCGACCTGGCCAGGCCCAGGCGCGCGGCCGTCTCCTCGTCCGCCGCCGAGCCCACCACGGCCACAGGCCGGCTGTGCGGCACGTCGGTCAGGAAGGCCCCCAGGGTGACCAGGAGCGGGCATCCGAGCTCGCGGGCCGTGCCGATGATGGCTCCGGTGAAGGTCCGCCACCGCACGTTGGGCTCGACCGCGGTGAACACGACCACGTCACGCCCGGCCACGGTCGCCGCGGAGAACTCCCCTCGCGGCCAGTCGATGACCCGGCTCACCCCCTCCTCCAGCCGGACCCGTGGCCGGGTCACCTGGAAGTCGTAGAACTCCTCTGGATCCAGGAACGCCAGCAGCCGCGCGTCCCATCGCTCCGCCAGGTACCGGGCGGCGATGGAGGCGGCCTCCCCGCCGTCGTTCCAGCCCTTGAACGCGCAGATCAGCGGGGGGCGGCGGAGGACCTGGTCGTCGAGGAACGTGACGTGCTCCATCCGTCAGAGCATATCCGGCGGCCCAAGATGCTCTCTTCGGCGCTCAATCGCCTGCCGCCTCCGCCGATGCACTTAGCGACTGGCGCGGCGCCTTCGGCCGGGCACAGGCCCGGCTGGGTCGCCTTCGGCCAGCCCGAGGACCCGTTGGAGGGGGATGGAGGCCACCACACCGGTCGAGTTTGCCCGGGGGGACGGTCCCGATGGCGAGCGCGCCCAGGCGACCGAGCCCCAGCTCGTCGCGCCGCTTCCCGACGCCGTGCTCTCCGACATCACCCACCTCCTGGTGTCCGAGGGGTCCCCCGACAAGGTCCTGGAAGCCGTGGCTGACGCCCTGGCGGAGCTGGTCCCCCACGACAGCCTGATGCTGTACCGGGCCGAACCGCCCCTTCGGGTCATCCGCCCGGTCCTGGTCCGGGACGCGCTGTACGCGGAGCAGATCTTCGCCATGGGCGCCCATCCCTACGGGCGGGGCATCACCGGCATCACGGCCGACACGTGCACCCCTCAGCTCGTCAACGACGTGCACAAGGATCCCCGGGCGATGCACGTCCCGGGCACGCCACAGGCCGAACCCGAGTCGATGGTCTCCGTGCCCCTGCTGGCCCGAGGGGAGCTCAAAGGCGTGATGACGATGTACCGCCTGGGGGAGGAGAACCACTTCACGCTTCGCGAGTTCAAGTTGTCGATCACCTTCAGCGATCTCGCCGCCCTTGCGATCGACAACGCCGAGATCCGCACCCGGCTCGAGACCGAGGTGATCACCGATCACCTCACGGCCCTCTACAACCACCGCTACTTCCACGAGCGGC
>VAYG01000057.1:0-21513 GCA_005885015.1 Actinomycetota bacterium
CACGTCGTCCAGGAGCAGGACATCGACGTCGCGGTACTGCCGCTGGAAGAGATAGCCCTTTCCCTCCCGGACGGACTTGATGAACTCGGTCATGAAGCTCTCGGAGGTGGCGTACCGGATCCGTGTGTGTGGGGCGAGCTGCCAGGTGTGGTTGGCGATGGCAAAGAGCAGGTGGGTCTTCCCCAATCCGACTCCCCCGTAGATGAACACGGGGTTGTACGCCTTGGAGGGCGGTGCCTCCGCCACGGCCAGGGCCGCGGCATGGGCGAACTTGTTGCTGGGCCCGGCGACGAACGTGTCGAAGGTGTAGCGGTCCGGAAAAGGCGATTGACCGAGGGCGTCGTCCAGGGTTGGGTGTTGCCTCCGGGCCGTGGCCCGCCCGGAGCGTGCTTCGGCGCCGGGGACGTCGCCAGTCGGGGGTCGAACGGCCTCCGCTTTCCCGCCGGGTTCGGCCTCCCGCCGGGGCCGGCGGACCCGGATTCGCACCCGGACGTCGGAGCCGAGAACCTCGCGGGCGGCGCTGGACATGAGTTCGGTGTGGTGCGCAGCCAGCCAATTCTTCACGTAGGCGTTGGGCACCAGCAGCTCCACGACGTTGGCGCGGAGCTCTCCGGCCCCCAGGTCGGCGAACCACAGGTTGAACGCGGCCTCGGGGAGCTCCCGCCGGGCCCGCGCCAGGATGGCCTCGCACACCCCGCGGGCGGGAGAACCCAGTCCTTCGGCGGCCGATTGGTCTCTGACAGGCGACGTCATGTATCCACAGACACTTTCCACAGGTGTGGAAACGGGCGGCCGTCCCGGAGAAGGTGGGTGGCCTCGAAGCGCGGCGGATTATAGCGCCGGGCTCTCACGGGCTGCCAAGCCACGGCGTGGGTCTTGGCGACCTTTTTGAACTGTGTCGCCCGGTATACTCGGCCGGACAAACCAGATCGCATCCGACGCGCGAACATGGCGCCCGCCGTGAGGTTCGAGGACCCGTGAAACGCACCTTCCAACCCAACGTCCGCAAGCGAAAGAAGACGCACGGCTTCCGCATCCGCATGCGGTCCCGCGCCGGACGGCGCATCCTGGCCAGACGGCGCCGCAAGGGACGGGCGGAGCTGTCAGCCTGAGCGCGGCGTTGCGCGGCGGGGATCCCCCATGCCGGTGAAGCCGCGCACTCGGGCGGGCAGCGGGCGTACGCTCATCGGATCGTCAGACATCTCGCGTGTGCTCCGAGAGGGAAGCCGTCGAACCGGGCGGGTCCTGGTGGTGTATGCGTTCCCTTCGGGAAGGACGACGCGGGCCGGCTATGCGAGCCCACGATCGATCGGCGGAGCGGTCGCCCGGAATCGTGTCCGCCGGCTGATGCGGGAGGCATGGCGCGCTGTCCAGGGAAGCGTGCGTGAAGGATTCGACGTGATGATCGTCGGACGTCCGGAGGTGCGGGGCGCGTCCCTGGACGAGGTGGCGACGGACCTGGAGCGGCTGCTGGAGGAAGCCGGGGTGACCGCGTGAAGGCCCGGGCGAGAAGCGCCCTGTGGTGGTGCGGATGGCCCGCACGGGCTTCGCTCGTGGCGATGATCAGGATCTATCGATGGACCCTGGCGGGAGTTCTCGGGGGGCGGTGCCGGTTCCATCCGACCTGCTCGGAATACGCCGAGCTGGCCGTGCGCGAGCGTGGAGCGGCCCGGGGGGCGGTGCTGACGGCGTGGCGAATCATGCGGTGCTCGCCCCTGTCGGCTGGCGGCGTGGACTACCCGCCAGGCGTGGTGTATGACAGCACCATACAGGCGGGCGACAACGGCTCTTCGGCCGCGAGCGATGGGGTGGTGGCGCCGTGATGGAGGTTATGGGGGCGAATCCCCTGGGCCCGCCGTTCAAGGTCCTTCTCGACGGCATCGGCGCTGTCCTGGCTTTCATGTACAAGTCCATCCCGAACTACGGCGTCGTGATCATCCTCTTGACCCTGGCCATCCGGGCGAAGGTGAAGGAGATCCAGCGCAAGTACAAGGGGAAGCGGGACGCGGTCTCCCGCCAGAAGATGAACGAGGAGACCATGCGCCTGTACAAGGAGCATGGCGTCAACCCCTTCAGCGGGTGCTTGCCCCTGCTGGCCCAGTTCCCGGTCCTGATCGCGCTGTTCGGGGTGCTGAACGTGCCCAACGGCCTACCGCACGTGAGGGGCGCCCCGCCACAGGCTCCGCCGAGCGAGTACACGCGGCTCTACAAGGATCTGACCCAGCCCGGCCAGGCGCCTGGGATCGACTTCCTCGGCGCCAACCTCGTGTGTTCGGCGGCCGAGGCCGGGACCGAGGTGACCGTGCCTGCAAAGGGGACGATCCCCAAGGTTGAGAAGGACTGCGGGAAGGGGGCGGTTCGGATTCCCTTCTACGTCTTCCTCGTCGCGATGATCGGCACCACCTACTACCAGCAGCGGCAGATGCAACGAGCCTCGCCGGGGCAGTCCCAGCAGCAGCAGATGCTCACTCGGATCATGCCGATCTTCTTCGGCTTCATCGGCTTCCGCTTCCCGGCGGGGCTGGTCATCTACTGGACGACCACGAACCTGGTGCAGATCGCCCAGCAGCAGTACATGCTTCCGCGGCCGAGCCCGGATGCTGTGGCGGAGCGAGGCTCGGGCAGCGAGCGCCGGAGCCGGCCCAGCGATGGGCGCCCGCCGGGCCAGCGGCGGAGCCGGCCAGAAGCCCGGCCGGGCGGCAAGCAGCAGAAGGGTGGCAGCACGAAGGGACCCCGGCCCGCCGGGGGGGAGCAGCGGCCGGCGGGGGACGGTCCGGCGGCAGAAGGGCCGGAGGGGTCGGGGCGGACCGGCGACGGGCGGGCCGAAGGATCACCGGAGCAGTCCGGCGGGTCTGGTGGTTCGGGAAGCACTCGGGGCGGTGGCAGCGGAGGCCGCGGTGGAGGAGATCGAAAGAAGCGCCGCAAGCGTTGAGGAAGCCATCGAGGCTGCCCTCGCTGAGCTTGGCATCAGCGAGCAGGAGGCCAGGATCGAGATCGTCCAGGAGCCTCGAGGTGGGCTATTCGGCCTGGGGCAGCAACCAGCGGTGGTCCGGGTCAGGGCCGCGCCGAACAAGCCGGTCATCTCCGGCGATGCGCTCGAGGAGCAGGCCGAGACGGCAGCGGCGTTCGTGAGGGAGCTGGTGGAGCGGATGGGGCTGGATGCGGAGGTCGAGGCGCAGGCCTCGGGGGACGTCATGTACGTGGATGTGTGGGGGGCGGATTCCGACGAGGACATGGGGGTCCTGATCGGCAAGCGGGGCCATACGCTCGAGTCGATCCAGGAGCTCGTCCGGTCGAGCATCCATCGCCAGCTCGGGGAGCGATGCGCGGTGCAGGTGGACGTGGAGGACTACCGAAAGCGCCGGCGCTCGCGGGTGGCAGGGATGGCTCGCGAGGCGGGCCGGAAGGTGCGGAAGACCGGGCGTCCCGAGGCGCTGGAGCCGATGCCGGCCTTCGAGCGCAAGGTCGTCCACGATGCCATCGCCGAGCTTGGGGGGCTGGAGACGGCCAGCGAGGGCGAAGGGCCGAGTCGCCACGTTGTGATCAGGAAGGCCCCACGATAGCGGGCCAAGACCCCCGCCCGTTTCACGTGAAACTCAACCCTATCTCGATGGTCGAGGCACTTCCTCGCCAGGCTCAATCGAAGCTTCGGGCCTTCGAGGAGCTCCTCCGGGACACAGCAGTCCCCCTCGGCCTTGTTTCGCAGGACGACTCGTCTCAGCTGTGGGAGCGCAACATCCTCGACTGCGTTCGAGGAGCGGCTTGTGTCCCTCCGGGGCACGGCCAGGTCATCGACCTGGGTTCCGGGGCCGGCCTCCCCGGGATCCCCGTGGCCATCTGTTGCCCCGACCGCCCGTTCGTTCTCCTCGAGCCGCGATCCCGGCGAGTTGGCTTCCTCGAGCTGGCGGTGGAGCGCCTCGCCTTGGAGAACGTCACGGTGCTCCTCGTTCGGGCCGAAGAGGCCGGGATCCGAGGTGAGGCGTGCCTGGCGAGGGCGTTCGGGCCGCCGCTCGCCACATGGCTGGCCGCGGATCGTTTGGTGCAGGCAAGAGGTGAGCTCGTCTACTGGGCGGGACGGTCGTGGGCGCGGCGGCCGCTTGGGGGCCTGGACAGTCTCGGAGTCAGGCGCCGAATTTGTGCCGAACCCCTGTTTTCCTGGCAGGGACCGCTCGTTATCATGAAGCGGACTTGAGGTTCTTCCGATCCCGCAACCACGCCGACGACGAGCCTTCGGCTTCCCAGGACGACGAGCCCCAGGCTGGACGCACCACGGACTTCCTCCCTCCTCAGGAGCCCAAGCCACCCGAGAGAGATGAGGAGCCCGAACCCATCGTCGCTCCGGCCACCCTTCGCACCGGCCCGGTCCTTGCGGAGGAGGGCCCGCCCGAGCGCGAAGAGGCGGAGTCCCTCCGGCCGGAGGGAGCTGCGACCGGACGGCGGGTCGGGGGGACGGCGGCGACGGGCGGCCGGGAGGAACCCGGCGCAGGGGAGGGGCCTGCCGACGGCGAGGTCGAGGCGCCCACAGTAGGAGGGCAGCATGCAGTCGCAGCGGGGGACTCCCCCGTGGACGTGGAAGGTGCGACTGTTCCGGTTGGATCCATGGTCGCCGAGCTCGAAGCCCTCCAGGACCTGCGGTGGCGAGGAGCGGACGGCGGGGGCCAGGCCGAGGGCGCCCGCGTGATCGCCATCGCCAACCAGAAGGGCGGAGTGGGCAAGAGCACCACCGCGGTCAACCTGGGTGCGTGCCTGGCCGAGGCAGGCCACCGCGTGTTGGTGGTGGATCTGGACCCGCAGGGGAATGCGTCGACCGGCCTCGGCATCGAGCACACCCGGAGGACCGGCACGATGTACGACGTGCTGACGGGCTCGATGGAGGTCGACGAGGCCGTAGTGGAGACCGAGGTCCAGGGGTTGTGGGCGGTGCCGTCGACGATCGATCTGGCCGGCGCCGAGATCGAGCTGGTGAGCCAGCTGTCGCGGGAGGGCCGCCTGGCCCGGGCCCTCGAGCCGGTCCGGGCGTCCTACGACTTCGTCCTGTTGGACTGCCCGCCCTCGCTGGGTCTGCTCACGGTGAACGCGCTCACGGCGGCCGACGAGCTCCTCGTCCCCATCCAGTGCGAGTACTACGCGCTGGAGGGCCTCGGGCAGTTGCTGAAGAACGTGCGTCTGGTACAGCAGAACGTGAACCCTAGGTTGAGGCTGACCGGGATCGTGATGACCATGTTCGATGGGCGGACGAAGCTGGCCGATCAGGTGGTGGCCGAGGTGCGGGCGTACTTCGGTGACCGGGTGTATGAGGCCATCATACCGCGATCGGTCCGGCTGGCGGAGGCTCCCGGATTTGGGAAGCCGATCATCCGGTACGACCCGACCTCGAAGGGGGCGGTGGCGTACCGGCGCCTGGCGGAGGAATTGGTGTCCCGATTCGTGGGCGACGGACAGTGGCCCGATGCGGAAACGGACGGGGAGGCCCCGAACGGTCGTTCCAAGAAGGGTTCCAAGAAGGGTTCCAAGAAGGGAGGTGTGTCGTGAAACGCGGAGGACTGGGGCGGGGGCTTTCCTCGTTGATCCCCGGGGCCGAGGAGCGAGGCCTTCTGGAGGTCCCGGTCAGTGCCATCGCGCCCAACCCGCGGCAGCCGCGGCGGGACTTCCCGCAGGAAACGCTGGCCGCGCTGGCCCGCTCGATCCGAGAGGTTGGGGTCCTGCAGCCGGTTGTCGTTCGACGAAACGACGGCGGGTTCGAACTGGTGGCGGGGGAGCGGCGGTTGCGGGCGGCCCGACTGGCCGGGCTGGCCACGATCCCGGCCATCATCCGGGAGGGCAACAACACCGAGTCCCTTCGCGAGGCGCTCATCGAGAACCTCCACCGGGAGGATCTGGGTGCCCTGGAGATGGCGGCGGCGTTCCAGGAGCTGCTGGAGGACCTCGGTGTGACGCAGGAGACGGTGGCCGAGCGGCTGGGGTGTTCCCGAGCGCACGTCGCCAACACCATCCGGCTGCTCTCGTTGCCGGGGGACGTGCAGCGCATGCTGGGCGATGGACGGCTGCAGGCGGGGCACGCCCGAGCGCTCCTGGGGCTGCCCGACGACGAGTCGCGGTCGACCGTGGCGCTGCGGGCGTCGGCCGAGGGGCTGTCGGTGCGGCAGGTCGAGGACCTGGTCCGGAACTATGCCGAGGCTCGGGACGGGAAGGGGGAACGGACCCAGCGAGCCGACCCGATGCTGACCGAGGTCGAGGAGCTGCTGTCCGAGCAGTTGGCGACCAGGGTGCGGGTGCTCATCGGGAAGCGCAAGGGGAAGATCGTGGTGGAGTTCGCAACCAAGGACGACCTGGAACGGATCGTGTCCGAGATCATCGGCTCGGGGCCCGGGCTGGCGCCTGAGTAGAGAAGCGCCGGACCCGGGCCGGAACTCGAATCGTTGAGCGAGAGGCTTCAGGAAGCGCGTCGGGCCGTTCAGGCCTTCTGTCTGGGTCTGGGCCTGGGATGGCTGATGGCGCTGATGGCGTCGAGCGGGAGGAAGAGGACCCGGTAGGGGGCCTCGTACGTCGTCACCGAGTCCCGGCGGGGCCGGATGCCGAAGCCTCGACGGCCGGAGCGCCGGCGAAGAATCGTTCCACGGCGGTGGCCAGGGCCGCAGCGATCCGCTGTCGGAAGGACCCGTCGGCAAGGAGGCGTTCCTCTTCCGGGTTTGTGATGAAGCACGGCTCGACGTGGACGGCCGGCATCTGCGTCTCGCGGAGGATCGACAGCGACTTCGGGTGGGCCCCGCGGTCGGGGCGGCCCTCTCGGGCGAGCTCCTGCTGGATGAGCTCGGCCAGCCGACGGCCGGCTTGGGAATGCCACCCCTCGCGGCCGAAGTAGAAGCTGGACGCCCCCGAGGTAGCCGGGTCGTCATCGGTTCCGGCATGGATCGCGATCAGGACCTCGACACCGAGCTGGTTTGCCCTCGCGGCCCGCTCGCCCGCGGATGGATCCTCGTCTGCGCCGCGGAGGAGGAAGGGCACGGCGCCGCGCCGTCCCAGCTCGCCTGAGACCGCTTCAGAGAGCAGGATCGACAGGTCGGCCTCGGAGAGGCCACCCGGACCGGCCGTACCCGCGTCGCCCGGCCCATGGCCCGGGTCGATGGCGATACGAGCGCCCCGGATGCTCGCAGACAGGCGGCGGAGCGCCTCGGCCTCACGGACCTCGGCCCGACCGGGGCCTGGGCCGACCGGGCGGAGGCGGGAAAGCGCTTCCACGGTGGTGACCCCTACGATCCCGTCCGGCGGGAGGCCGACGTTGCGCTGGAACTCGTGGACCGCGCGGTCGGTTCGTTCGCCGAAGATGCCGTCCTCCCTGCCCGCGTCGA
Organism: Actinomycetota bacterium; assembly: GCA_005885015.1. Taxonomy (GTDB): domain Bacteria; phylum Actinomycetota; class UBA4738; order UBA4738; family UBA4738; genus AC-52. Next base: position 7,350 of record VAYG01000057.1, read on the forward strand.
AGCCGAGGAGGTTCAGGCTGGCCTGGATGTCGCGGACGTCGTCGCCGCGGAAGTAGGGGTACCGGAGGTAGAGGATCCGGTCGCCCACCGAGTAGCCGGCCTCGACGAGCTCGCCCCACGTGTGCTCGTCGACCACGCCGTTGACGATGAGGTGCCGGCGCTCCTGGAAGCGGCGGACCGCCCGCTCGGTCGCTTCACCGAACCACGCGTGCTCGGAGGGGTCGATCGGGTAGCCGAGGGAGCCCAGCCGCGTCTGGATGTCGAGTACCGCCTCTCCCCGGGCGCCGCGAGCGAGGGTCTCCATCACGAGCATTCTGACGGGCCGGAGAGCCCGCGGCCGGGAGTCAGGCCGCGATGTGCGGGGTGATCTCGCGCAGGATGGCTTCCTTGCCCCGGGCGCCCACGACGCGAGCCTCTTCCTTGCCGTCCTTGAAGAAGATGAGCGTCGGTATGCTCATCACGCCGTACTTCCTGGTGGTCTCGGGATTGTCGTCCACGTTGAGCTTGGCGGCGGTCAGGCTGTTCGCGTGATCGCGGGCGATGGCCTCCACGATGGGGGAGACCATGTGGCAGGGGACGCACCATTCGGCCCAGAAGTCGACCAGCACGGGCCGGTCCGACCCCAGGACCATGGTCTCGAAGTCGCCGTCCGTCACCTGTATGATGTTATCGCTCATTGCGTAAGTCCTTCCCTTGCCTCACCCGAGCGTCTCCCCTTGGGAGAAAAGGCGCTCTTGAACGCATGAACGCGGCTATCTTGAGGCTTTATTCCCCGGCTGGCCAGGGCAAACGCATGAACGTACGCGCCGCCGCGCTCTCCCACGCCGCCCGTCGCCCCGCGACGGCGAGCCGGTCGAGGCGGGCCTGCCGCTCCTCCGTCGTGCGAACCATAACAGCGTACAGGGACACGAGTGTGGGATATGGGTTGATCCATTCCGGACCGAGCTCGAGGCCGAAGTGCAGATGGGGTGGAAACTCGTCCCGGTGGCCGGGGGGCCCGTACCCGGTGTTGCCCACGCGGCCGAGGATGGTCCCGGCTGACACCGGTTCCCCCACCCGGATCCCCGGAGCGATCGCCGAGAGGTGGGCGTAGAGGTAATACAGGCCGTCGATGCCGCGCACCCCCACCCGGGTCCCCGAATAGAACGTCCAGCCCAGGTTCTCCACCGTGCCCGGCGCCATCGATACGATGGGTGTCCCTCGTTCCGCCGTGATGTCGATCCCCTCGTGCACCCCGATCAGCCGCCATGTCCCGTTGACCAGCCGGAGACGCGGAGCGTGCCAGTTGTTGGGGAACTCCAGCAGCGAGAGGAAGTTCGACCGCGCGACCGGGAAGGTCTTCCCTCCCGAGATCACCGGGGCGTAGAAGCCCGGCGAGCCCCGGAGCGCGGACACCGCGGCGGTGGCGTCTCGGGGAATGAGAGGACTCGACCGGCGGGAGCCCGGCGGGCCAGGCGCAGCCGGGGCCGACCCCAGGACCGCGAGAAGCAGGAGTGCCGGAAACCGGCGGCGGTGGCCGGGTACGTCGGAGCGTCGGGGCACCGACCCAGTGTATGGCGGGGCACGCGCCTTCGGTGTCTGGCCGGCTAGTTGTAGTCACCCACGAAGGTGTTGACATGAGGAGAGCCTCGGCAGAAGGCTGGTGGTGGAGCGGGTGCTCGTCCTGGGTTGGACCCAGGCGTCCACCCCTCCGGACTCACGGCTGTGACAACGTCGGTGGGAACTACAGCTAGCCCAGGGATCCCGCGAGCCGCGATGAGTCCTGCGGCGTCCGGCGGTCGTATTGTCGAGCCCGTTACCGAGGAGGACTTCTGATGCGCAGCGTGACCTATTCGATGGGCGTCTCACTTGACGGCTACATCGCCGGGCCGGACGGCGGCTTCGACTGGACGGCGCCCGACGAGGAGGTATTTCGCTTCTGGATCGACGAGATCCGACAGGTCGGCGTCCACCTGCTGGGACGACGGCTGTACGAGACGATGCTGTACTGGGAGACCGCCGACCAGGATCCATCGCTCGACGACGCAGAGCTCGAGTGGGCCGCGCTCTGGAAGCCGCTCCCGAAGGTGGTGTTCTCCACCACGCTCTCGGCGGTGCAGGGCAATGCCCGCCTCGCCTCCGTTGGCCTGGCGGAGGAGATCGAGCGGTTGCGAGCCGAGCCGGGGGAGGGCGACATCGCGATCGGCGGCGCGACTCTCGCCGCTGAGGCGGCCGCGTTGGGTCTGATCGACGAGTACCGGGCCATGGTCTACCCGGTGCTGGTTGGCGGTGGCATTCCGTTCTTTCCCCAGCGCGAGCGCCGGGTGGATCTCGAACTCGTCGAGACCCGCACCTTCAGCTCGAGAGTCGTCTACCTCCGCTACCGCGTGGCGCGCTAGCCCTAGGCGCCCGGATGAGAGCGCTAGTGGCCCAGGGCCTCCAGGAAGCGTTCGGCGTCCATGGCGGCCTTGCATCCCATGCCGGCGGCGGTGATCGCCTGGCGGTAGACGAAATCGACCACGTCCCCGGCGGCGAACACGCCCTCGACGCTCGTCCTGGTGCCCGGCTCCTCCACCACGATGTACCCGTTGCGCATCTCGAGCTGTCCCTCGAACAACGATGTGTTCGGGGTGTGGCCGATGGCGACGAAGACCCCCCCGGTGGGGATCTCGTCGACCTCCTCGGTCTTGACGTTCCGAACCCGGGCCCCGCTGACCTGACCGTCCCCGAGGATCTCCTCCACCACCGAGTCCCACACGAAATCGATCTTGTCCTGGGCGAACGCTCGATCCTGCATGATCTTCGAGGCTCGGAGGGAGTCGCGGCGGTGGATCACCGTGACCTTCGTAGCGAACCGGGTCAAGAACAGGGCCTCTTCGATCGCGGAGTCTCCACCGCCCACGACGATGAGCTCCTGCCCGCGGAAGAAGAAGCCGTCGCACGTGGCGCAGGTGGACAGGCCATGGCCGATGAGGTGCTCCTCGGCGGGCAGCCCGAGCATGAGGGACTGGGCGCCGGTGGAGACGATGACGGAGCGGGCCAGGTAACCCGGGTGGCCTCCTGATGGAGGACTTCCGCCTCGAACCGCGCGGCCTGCTTCTCCATCCTCTCCATCAGCTCGGGTCCGAGGATCGCATCGGGGAACCCGGGGAAGTTCTCGACCTCCGTGGTTAGCATGAGCTGGCCGCCGGCGTCGATCCCCTTGAGGACCAACGGGCGAAGGTTGGCCCGGGCCGCGTACAGCGCCGCGGTGAGCCCGGCCGGGCCGGAGCCCAGTACCACGACGCTTCGTTCCTCCACGGACGCCATTTTCCCATAGCAACGACAACGGCTCTGCGGCTGTTCCGGCGCGGCGGAGCCCTTCCTGCGGGATCGTGTCCCGGCCGGGTCCCGGATCAGAGGGACTGTTTCGCGGAGTACAGGGGGAGGCAGTCCTGCCTGCCGACCACGACCATCATGAAGTTCAGGCGGGTCCCGGGAACGTAGAACCCACCGACGTACGCCGGGCTGCCCTGGAACGTGGCGGCCTCCAGGTAGAGCGGCTTCGCGCCGGCGGAGAGCCCGGCGCCGCGGCGAAGACAGTCGAGTGCGATGGGGACGGCGAACTCGGCTCCCTGCCCTGCCCTGGGCCTTCCGTTCACATCGAAGGTGGGGACCGGGGAATGGGAGGCCGAAGCCATGTCGCCCGCGCGAGCCAGGGCCTTGTTCTGCCCGGCCAGCCGACGGGCCAGGGCGTTGACGGAGGCCACGGTGTAGTTGGCTCCCGTGTCGACGAGTCCCTGCTCGGCTGGGGCCGGGGCAGCGGTTGGCACCGCCGCCCCCCGGGCCTTCAGAGCATTGCCACCACCTCGCAGCGCGAGGGGAACCGCCACCAGCCCCGCGATCACAGCAACCACCGCCGCGGCCGCCAGCGCAGGCACCCAGGAGGCCCGGCGGACCCGGGCTGGAGGGCGAACCACTTCGCCGTCGCCCCCCACTTCCTCGACCGGGCGGAGCGCGGCGCGGCGAAGGCCGGCCACGCCGGTCTCGGCCAGGCCGGGGGGCTCGACCTCCGTGAGCGAGGCCATCGCCAGGCGACCCGCCGTGGCGAGTTCGATCTCCTCGCGGCAGCGGCTGCAGGCCGCGAGGTGGGCCTCGGCCTCGGCCCGCTCGGCGGGCGTAGCGGAGCCGTCGACGTAGCCCACCAGCAGCTCGTCGGGATGGTCGCGGGGATCGGTGTGGTCGCTCATGGGGTCGGTGGCTTGGACGGGGAGTGAAGGGGCCGAGGTTCCCCTGGCGCCGACGCAGCGAGGGCCCGGCCCAGGGCCACCCGGCCCCGGTGGAGCCGCGACTTGACGGTGCCGACGGGAACCTCGAGCGCGGCGGCGATCTCCTCCAGCGGCATGTCCTGGAGCTCGTGCATGATCAGGGCCGCCCGGAACTCCTGCGGGACCGCTTGGAGCATCGGGTGCGGGATGGATCTCGAACGGCTCGTCGTCCAGGCTCTTCGTGTCGTGGCGGCGACGGAGGCTGTCGTAACAGGCGTTGATCGCGATCCGGTGCAGCCACGTGGCGAACTGGGATTCACCGCGAAACCGGTCGAGGTGCCGGAAGCACGAGAGGAAGGCGTCCTGGGTGGCGTCGCGGGCGTCCTCGGCGTTGCCGAGCATCCGGTAGGCGAGGTTGTAGACGCGCCGCTCGTGCCGTTGCATCAGGCGGGCGAACGCCTGCTCGTCACCACCCCGGGCCCGCCGGACCAGCTCCGCGTCCGCCGGGTCCGGACCCTGTGGGGCGCTCACGCCGGTCCCTGGACCGCGACCTCGGCCACCTCGGCAGCGAATCGCCCCGCATCGGGCGCGAGCTGGGTGATCCAGATGAGCAGTCCCGGCGTCCGGACCGGCTTCAAGTCGATGCTCACCCGCCCGGAGCTCATTCGAAAGGAGGTGGTGCCGTCCTTGGATGCCAGCGGTTCGGAGGGGCGGCCGAGCGGACCGGATCGGAGCTCGAAGCTCCAGCCCGGGATGGAGCTCCTGATCAGGATGCGGGAGACCTCGCGGTCGCGGCCGAGGTCGATCCAGAGTCCCACGCCGTCCTTCAGGCGCCCGAAGTCGGCGGTGCTGTAGTGGTCGGTCTTCCATCCGGTGGCGGGGTCGCCGTCGATGGCGAGACGAGCCTGCTCCGGGTTCTCCATGTGGTCGGCACCCTCGGGATCGAAGTCGTGGGCCCCCACCGCCAGGATCCGAGCGAGGCCACCGGTCGCGCCAGTGCCCGCGTTCGGGGCGGCCCGTACGCCCAAGGGGCCGCCGATCTCGAGCCTGCCCAGTGCCAGGCCAGCGGCAATCGCCCCGACGGCCAGGAGGATGAGGATCAGGGGCACCAGCATCCAGGAGCGGAAGGCGGATCCCCGGGCCGGCTCGGACTCGTCGATCGCGCCCGTGTGCGCCCGCTGGGACACGGACAGGACCCGGGTCGCCCGGGCTTCCCGCCCAACGGCCCGCTCGAGGACGGCCCGCATGGCCTGGGCCGAGGGGAACCGGTCCTCCGCGCGGCGCGCCATGGATCGAAGGACCACGCTCTCTACCCCGCGGGGGATCCCCGGCCGGACCGCGCGGGGAGGGAGGGGGTCGGTGGTCAGGCGCATCATGGCCGTGGCTACATCGTTCGGCCCTTCGAAGGGCGGCCGTCCTGTCAGCGTCTCGTACATCACTGCCCCGGCCGAGTAGAGGTCGGATCGAGCGTCCACCTCCCTGCCTTCCACCTGTTCCGGGGAGATGTACCGAACCGTGCCGAGCAACGATCCTGTCGTGGTCAGCTTGCCGCCCGCGAACGCGGCCTTGGCGATGCCGAAGTCCGTAACCTTCACCGGGCGTCCGCCGTCACCCACCAGGACGTTCCCCGGCTTCACGTCCCGGTGGACCAACCCGCTCTCGTGCGCGTAGGCCAGCGCGTCGAGGACCGGGAGGACGATGGCCACCGACTCGGCCGCCGGGAGCCAGCCTCGCTGGTCGAGGACGTTCCGGAGCGATGGCCCGGCGAAGTGCTCCATGACGATGTATCGGGTGCCGTCCTCCAGGCCCGTGTCGTACACGCTGATGATGGAGGGATGCGTGAGGCGCGCCGCGGCGATCGCCTCCCTTTGGAACCGCTCCGCCACGTCAGGGTCGCCGGCGAGATCGGACCGGAGAATCTTCACGGCCACCCTCCGGGCCAGCACCTCGTCGCGGCCGCGCCATACCTCCGCCATGCCCCCGGTGGCGATGAGCTCTTCAAGAACGTACCGATCGGCGAGTCGACGATCGGGCGCGACCGCCTCCATGCGGGCCAGTCTACCCACGGCCTTTGCGCCTATGAGGTGCGGACTTCGCTATCGGTCGCGCCCTGGGTGTTGAATCGTTTCAGGAAGCCGACGCGCTTCACCACGATGGTGCTGGCCAGCTTCTCGACGCGAACGGTAACCGTGCCGTCGCTGGCGACGCTGAAGTCGGTGACCCTCACCGTCGGATCGACCTCGGCGGCGGCCTCGTACGCGTCGGACTTTGCCGCGTCCACTTTGTGGAGCCGGAAGTACGTATCGGCCCCTGCCTGTGCCGCGGCGCGAGCCACGCTCTCCGCTCGCACCTGTGCCGCGATCAGCTGGCCGCCGTCGTTGATCGCCAGGCCGATGACGAGCATCCCGAGCGCGGTCTGGATGATCAGGGCTCGCACGTAGCCTCGTTCGTCGCCGAGGCGGCGCCGGATGGCCCGGGCCCTGACGAGCGCGCCGATGGCGGCGAGCCTCATCGGCGTCCCACCCCAGTCCGGAGCGTCTGCCTGATCAAGGCGAGCTCGGGGAGTCGAAAGGCCACGGCGAGACCGATGAACGTGACCAGGCCGGCCAGCACCGCGCCACCGACTTGGAGAAGCTGCGGTCCGAGGGCTGCCGTGCCCAGCGCTCGGCCGACCGCCCGCGAGACCAGCAGGGCGACGGCCCCGGTCGCGGCGCCCGCCAGGAGGATCTGCCCCAGCGGCCGCGCCAGACGTCGCCATTCCAGGCCTCGGAGACGCCGGCGCAGGATGACGACGGCCACCAGTGAGGCGAACGTGTAAGCGGTCGCGTGTCCCAAGGCGAGCCCCTCCACCCCCAAGTATCGGTAGTAGATGAGGTTGACTCCAATATTCAGGGCGACGGCGGCCACGTTGATCAAGGCAGGCGTGCGGGTGTCCTGCATGGCGTAGAACGCCCGAAGGAAGAGCTGGAAGGCGCAGAACGAGAACAGGCCCACCGAGAAGAGCTGGAGGACGCCGGCGAGGAGGTCGGTGCTCCCTCCCCGGGTCACACCGTGCTGGAGGAGCAACCGGACGATCGGCACGGCCATGGCCAGGTAGCCGAACGCCGCCGGGATCACCACGAACGCCATGCCCCGGATGCCCAGGGCGAGCTGCTGCCGGAAGGCGTCCACGTCACCGTCGGACCACCGGGAGGACAGCGACGGTAGCAGGGCGGTCATGATCGACACCGCGAAGATCGCGTAGGGCAGCTGGAAGAAGATGAACGCGGCGGCGTAGGCCGTGTACCCGCCCTGCCGGGGCGCGGCGAGGATCAGCACGACCAGGTAGCCGAGCTGGTTGACGATGACGTAGACGAACGCCCACCCGGCCAGCCGGCCGATCTGGCGAAATCCCGGATCCCTCAGATCAAGGGTCCATCGCCACCGGAATCCGAGCCGTCGAAGGAAAGGCCACAGCACCAGCGACATCGCGGCAACCCCCGCCGTGGTCCCGATGGCGAGCACCAGCTTCTGGACCCCGGTGATGTAGATCGATCCCTTCGGTCCGGGGAGGGAGGCGAAGAGGAAGAAGGTCGCCGTCACGATGAGGTTGTTCACGATGGGAGCGAACATGGGCGCGGCGAAGCGGCGGTGGGCGTTCAGCAGCCCGGTGGCGATCCCGGCCCCCAGCCCGTAGAAGACGATCTGCGGCATGAACCACTTGAGGAAGTACGACGCCAGGGCTCGCTCCGCCTCGGCCTGGGGTCCGTGCACGCGGAACGTGTACGCTCGGATGATCAGGTTCGATCCCAGGATCCCCAGCACCATGACGCCGCTCAAGACCAGGAAGGCGAAGCTCAGGACGGCCCGCGCCGTATGCCACGCCGCCTCACGGCTGTGCAGCTCGAGGCGCTCGACGAACACGGGGACGAAGATCGAGGCGTTGGGCGTCGTGTTCGCGACGTTGTAGGCGTCCGCCAGACGGCTCTCGGTCACCCCGAGCGCGTAGGCCATCGCCGCGACCCGGAGGAACCCGGTCAGCCGGGACAGGGCGGTCCCGACCGACATCACCGCGGAGTGCCGGACGAATGCCTGAGGCGAGTCCGCGGGGCGTTCGCCGGCCGGGGTGCGTGGGCTCGTGCCGCTGTCGCCGGTCGGCCCGGGGGGCTTCACGACCTCCGCCGAGGCAGGAACCTCCTTCCCCACCAGCCCAGCAGGAACACCGCCGCGCCGACCGTCAGGAACAGGGCGAGGCGATTGTAGGCGGTAGACCTGATCACCATGGTGCGGGAGGCGATCGTGTCCGGCGCCTCACCGGCTGACAGGACCTGGACCCGGACTGGTATCCGGCCGGTCGCCTGGGCCTGGACGCTGAACGTGAGCGTCCGGGTGCCGGGATCCAGGACCACGCCTCGGGACGAGCCGCCGACGAACTGGAGGCGCCGGTCCGTGACGAACTGGAGAACGGCGCGGAGGCGCTGTCCAGATTCGTTGGCGATGGTCAGGGGGACGAGCCCTCGCTGCGACGGCAGGGTCACCACGGTCGTGGCGATGTGGACCCGGTCGTAGGTGTGGCGGATCTCTCCACTCACCGCGTCGATGAACGACTGGCCGAGGGAGGGATCGGTCAGGGCGGCCTCGCTCTGTGCGAGTAGGAGATCCCCTCGCAGGCGGACCTCGACTTCGGCGGAGCCGTCCACGGTCTCTCGGAAGCGGGAGAGCGAGCTTCTGAGGTGCAGCAGCTTGTTCAGGTAGATCAGGCCGAAGCTCGGATACGCCCGCGGTGGCACCTGCCGCCGAGGCTGTCCCGCGATGGTGGAGAGGAAACCGGTCGCCGTGACGGGGCGGAGCCATGAGGAAGACCGAACCAGCGACGCGAACAGGGTGAAGAAGGGGGGGAGCAGCCCGGAGTCCTCCCCCAGCAGGACGGCCGCACCCCGCCCCGCGGTCCCGGGCAACTCCAGCCAGATCGCCGCGAGCTCACCGAGGGCCACGTGGGCGGCCAGGGTGGGGTCCGCTCGGTAGTCCTGGGCGAGGACGGCGAGCTCGGAGTTCGGGAGGATCGCGGCGAGCGAAGACCTGCCGGCGGTCAGCCGGACGACCGGGGGAGACTGGAACTTCAGTGCGGACACGAACCCGGGATCGACCAGCACCGCGCGGACTCCCATGGAGACGAGGCGGGGGAGGGTGGCCGCGTCGAGCTGGGAATCGAGGGGCCGAATGAGGTCCGTGGTCGGCTTGCGGCCCAGGGCATCGGCCAGGAGATCGCCGCCCCGCTCGACGAGCGTGGGGAGCTCACCGGCCAGGCCCGCCCGAAAGAGGGCCGGGAGGCTCGGGTCCGGGAACGGCGAAGCCAGCAGCTCGGTTCGGGGGTGCGAGGCCACCTCCCGCAAGGACCGGAGGAGGACGGCGGCGTCGGCCGCCCCGCCCGCTCCCGCGGCGACCGTGCGGATGATGCCGTCCGCGCCGAGGATCCGGTAGCCCTTCGACATCCGCTGGAGCTGCTCGACGAGCAGCGGGGAGATCACCACGTCGACGTCGCGGTTCTCCAACCGCGCCAGAGCATCCACGATGGTAGAAAGCCGGCCTCCTGAGGCGATGTCGGCTTCCAGCGTGCCGGGGAGGAATGTCCCGTCCGCGCGGAACTGGAGGGGCTCGGAGAGCACCCAGGTCCAGGCAAGGTTCAGCGGCACCCGGGGGCGCTCGATCAGGAAGATCATCGGCGTCCGGAGGGCGGCGACGGCCTGGTCGTGCGACCGCAGCTCGAGCTTCAACGGATAGAGCCCGTTGTCGGCCCGTGATGCCAGCACGTCCATGCGCTGTCTGATGCGAAACGTCCGACTCTCGCCGGGCGTCAGCGTTCCTCCCTGAGGGAGCGGGAACGCCACCAGCGGGGCGCTGTCCTCGGTCAGCGACAGCTGGTAGAGCGACCGCGAAGTGGCGGGGGCCCCCACGATCAACTCCACCGACAGGTCGTCCAGCGGCGTCGCCGAGATGTTGGTGGCCCTGAACGACACCTCGAGGGGGCGGTCGGCGCTGTTCCACGGAGACTGCGACAGCAGGTTCATCGTGGCGGTGGGGCCCGGCAAGGTCTGTGCGGTAGCCGTTCCGAAGGAGAGGGGAACGGCAGTGAGGACGAGCGCGTACACGCCGGCGAGGAACCGTTTCATGGCTGCGCGGACATTGTAGTGAGGCGGTTATCGCAGCAGGAGATCGTGGATCTCCAGGGCCGCGTATGCCACCGCGACCAGGAACAGGAAGACGGCGACGACCCGGCGAAGGACCCGCTCCTGGGCCCGGACCGTCCAGCGCGAGCCGATGGCCGCACCCGGGACCACGCCCAGGGTCAGCCAGAGGAAGATCCACCAGTCGATGTGCCCGAGGGCGGTGTGGACGATCGTGCCGGGGATGACCATGAACGAGATCGCGACCAGCGAGGTGCCGATGGCCCGCTTCAAGGGCATGCCGAGGATCGTGACCATCACCGGGACCATGATGACCCCGCCCCCGATGCCCAGCAGGCCAGACGCGAACCCGGCGATCAGCCCCATGAGCGCGAACGCCGTTCCGCTGGGCGCGACCGTTGCTCCCGACCCAGCGTCGACGGCGGGGCCGGACGCGACACGTTTCGCCTGCCAGGCGATGAGCAACGCGGTGATCAGCAGGAGGATCCGCGGTTCCACCCACTTCGTCAGGAGAGCTCCCACCGCGGCGCCGGCGACGCCGGGGGGCGCCGCCCACCGCACGGCCCGGTGGTCGATCTGGCCGGTCCGCCGGTAGGCCTGCATCCCCGACAGTGTGCTTGGGAGGATCGCCGGGAGCGGCGTCCCCACCGCGACGATGGGGGGAGCTCCCAACAGCACCTGCACCGCGGGGGTGGTCAGGATGGCTCCGCCGACACCGAACGCCCCGGACATCACCCCCGACACCAGCCCGGACAGGATGCCGAGCAGGGCCTGGATCAGCACGTCATGGGGACCCGTCCAGCGCCTCGGCGGCCCGGCGGATCACTTGTCGCTCGCTGGGATACGACGCCGCGGACAGCGCCTCGGCGAGCGGGAACCACCGGACGTCCTCCATCTCGTGGTCGTGCAGGGACGTGTCTCCCCCCACGGCCTGCATCAGGAAAAAGGCCACCCGCTTTCGGACCCGCTCCCCGCCCCACACGAACCAGTAGGAGATCTCACCGAGCGGCTGGACGATCTCTCCTTGCAGCCCCGTCTCTTCCTGGACCTCCCGAACGGCGGCCTCGACGGGATTCTCGCCGGGTTCCACCAGCCCTTTCGGCAGACCCCAGGCCAGGTCTCCCTTCCGGGTTCGGCGGGCGGCCAGCACGACTTCGGGGCCTTGGCGAGCCTTGCGGAACACGACCCCTCCTGCGGAGAACTCCGAGCGGGTCTTCACTTCACGGGGTCACTCCGAGGCGGAGGTCACCGTGGCGACCTTGGCCCCGGCGGCGCGGGCGAGGTCCTTCCCCCTGATCTTCAGGACCGCCCGGGCTTCTCCTCCCAGGAAATAGAGGACGGCGTCGCGGGCCAGCGACCGATCGAGGATCAGGACGAAGTCATTGGGAAGGCCGACCGGCGGGATCGATTCCGGCAGATAGCCCGTGAGCTCGGCGGTGCGGTCCTTCGAGGCCGGTTCCAGGTCCGGCCGCCCCACCGCCCGTCGCACTCGGGCCGCGTCCACGTCCCGACCCGCCGGGATGACCACCGCGACGGCACCCTCCGCGCCCTCGCCACCTTCGAAGATGACCACCTTGCCCACCTCTTCGGGGGGGAGCTCGAGAACGGCCGCCAGCCGCTCGGGGGAGCGCAGCCGGCCGGACACCGGGAACACTTCATGGGGGACGTCGCGCTCGACCAGGAAGTTGTGGACGTCCACGCTGGTCCGCACGGCTAGGAGTATGGCAAAGCCCCGCGGGGGCCATCGCAGCCCTGGCGGGCGCGACCGGAATTGGACCCTCGCCTACCAAGGAACCCCCCGGGGCAGGGGAATCGTCGTTACTGGAGGACCGTTCGGACGGTCGTTACTTCGAGCCGCCCTTCCGCCCGATGCGCTGGTAGAACTCGACCCCGTAGCGCTTCTTGGTCGTGTCGCCGCCCTTCTTGCCACCGATGCGGCCGATCCGTCCGAAGAACTCTTCGCCGTGCCGCTGCTTGGTGGTCAGTCCCCCCTTGCGGCCGGCCTGCGCCCTGGACATCTTCTGATGATTCGAGGTTTGGACCATACCGATCTCCTCCTCGTGCGGGCAGAAAGCGACGTAAGGCGCCCTGTTGGTTGCTACCCGTCGGTAGGGAGGGACAAACGGGAGTGCCCGGGCGGTTGGTCAGCCGGTCACGAACCTGACCAAGCGATCGTATGTGGGAGGGTATCCTCGCAGCGCGATGCCGGTTCCCGATCAGCCCCGCGCCGTGCTCGAGGTGGACCCGTTGGCGGTGGAGCTGGGCGAGCGGTTCCGGACCGCGGGGTATCAGCTGTATCTGGTCGGTGGAGCGGTCCGGGAACTGCTGATGCATCACGAGTCCAGGGGCGAGTTCGACTTCGCCACGGACGCCCGGCCGGAGGAGACCGTCCGCATCCTCCAGGGGTGGGCGGAGTGGAAGAAGCTGGTGGGCATCCGGTTCGGGACGGTGGGGGCGGGGAAGGACGGCCGCAACCTCGAGATCACCACGTTCCGCAAGGAGGCCTATCCCGTCGACGACCGGCACCCCGTGGTGACGTTCGGCGACACGATCGAGGAAGACCTGTCCCGGCGGGACTTCACCGTCAACTCCATGGCCATCCGGTTGCCCGAAGGGGAGTTCGTGGACCCGTTCGGCGGGGTCAAAGACCTCGCGGCCGGAAGGCTCGACACCCCGCTCGACCCGGAGATTGCCTTCGGCGACGACCCCCTCCGGATGCTTCGAGCCGCCAGGTTCACCTCCTCGCTCGGCTTCGCTCCGACCAGCCGGGTGGTCGATGCGATGCGTCGGATGGCCGATCGGCTGGAGATCGTCTCGGCCGAGCGCATCCGGGACGAGCTTTCGCGGCTGCTGGTGGCGCCGAAGCCTTCCACCGGGCTCCTGCTGATCGTGGAAACAGGCCTGGCCGATCGGTTCCTGCCGGAGCTGCCGGCCCTTCGGTTGCAGCAGGACCCCGTCCACCGGCACAAGGACGTGCTGCGGCACACCTTGGTGGTGGTGGACAACGTCCCCTTGCTGGACAGAAGACCGGAGGTGCTGCGGCTGGCCGCGCTCCTGCACGACATCGGCAAGCCGGCCACGCGGGAGATCACCCCGGAGGGCGTGCAGTTCCACCATCACGAGGTGGTGGGAGCGAGGATGGCGGAGCACCGGCTCCGCGCGCTTCGCTATCCGAACGAGGTGGTCGCCGACGTCGTGAAGCTGGGTGGAGCGACGCCGCGGTCCGCCGGTACGTGCGGGAGGCCGGCCCGCTCTTGGACCCGTTGAATTACCTGGTGCGGGCCGATTGCACGACCCGCAACGTGGAACGGGCCAAGGAGTTGGCTGCGCTCCAGGACGACCTCGAGCTGCGCATCGCCCGGCTGTCCGAGGAGGAGAACCTCGAGCAGCTCCGCCCGCCCCTCGACGGGAACGAGATCATGGAGCACCTCGGGCTCTCACCCGGCCCGGCCGTGGGTGACGCCCGCGAGTACCTCCTCGAGCAACGCATCGAGCGCGGCCCGATCGGCAAGGAAGAGGCCTACCGCCTCCTCGACGAGTGGTGGAGGAACAGGCAGCTGCCTCGCGAGCCCTAGCTCTTCTTGGTGTCCCAGAAGATCTTGTCGATCTCGCCGATCAGGTCGAGGAGCTTCTGGCCCTGGTTCGGATCCGTGGCCTTCTTCGCGTTGCCCGCTTCCTTCGTGGCGTTCCAGAACAGCTCGTGCAGCTGCGGGTACTTCCCCAGGTGCTCCGGCTTGAAGTAGTCGGTCCACAGGACCCACAGGTGGTGCTTCA
>VAYG01000057.1:21539-33816 GCA_005885015.1 Actinomycetota bacterium
GTGGGCTTCTTCTGCTTCTCCGCGTCGTTGTACTTCTCCTGGATCTTCTGCACGGACTCCGCCTCGATGCGGGCCTGCGCCGGGTCGTACACCCCACACGGGAGGTCGCAGTGCGCGTGGACGAGGCGGGCCGGGCGAAGCAATTCGGCCAGCAGCTTCGCTACCATCGGTTCCTCCTTCCCCGATTGGATTGCTTGTGCGGACGGAACGCTACCACTCTCTCCGATACCCGATTTGGGCCCTGGCCATGGGTGTGGCGGTGCTCTGGCTGCTGGTTCGCCGGCCGTTCCGCGTGGCCGTCGAGGGCGAGAGCATGGCGCCAGCGCTGGAGGCCGGCGACTTTCTGATCGCCCTTCGCTCCGGCCCGATCCGCCGGGGGGTGCTGGTGGTCGTGGAACATCCGGCACGGCCCGGCTACGAGATGGTCAAGCGCGTGCAGGGAGTGCCGGGCGACTCCATCGAGGGCATCGCGCTCGGCCACGATCAGTTCTGGGTGGTGGGTGACAACGCGGCGGCCAGCACCGACAGTCGCTCACTGGGGGCGTTCGCCCGCCAGTCCATCCGCGGCGTGGTCCGGCTCCGGTACTGGCCGCCATCGCGCCTGGCGTTGCTCTCACCGACCGCGCGGCGGCTCGACTGAGAGAGGTCAGGGAGCGCGCTGGACCTCGCCCGGGCCGATCTCTGACTGCACTCGCCACCGGCCCCGGCGTTGGTCTTCAGCCACGTCGAGGATCGACCCGTCGCTCGTGCGGAGTCGGAGCCGCCGCGTGCGCACCGGGACCGTGCCGTCCGCGGCCTCTTCGAACGAGGAGGCCACGACCTCGATGGGCTCCTCGTCGCCGGCGATCACCATCGAGCGGGGGACCTCGTCTGCTCGGGCGCCCGCGTAGAAGCGCAGGTCGACCCATCGCGGCCGGCGGACCCACCACGGCGGGACCGGCGTCCAGGCGAGGTAGGCCAGGCCGACCAGCGCCACGATCAACCGGGAGGACAGACGGGGAATGAGCGGGATGGCCAGGGCCGCGGCGATGACGCGGGGCATGGCGAAGGCCATGTCGTAGAGGGCGAACACCCGGCCCCGGAACCGGTCGGGGATGGAGTGCTGCACCAGGGTGTCCGCGGGGACCTTTCGCCACGGGTAGGTCAGCCCCAGGGTGAAGGAGATGAGCAGGATGCTGGGGCCGAAGATCCTCACCGAGCCGACGACGCAGGCCACGCCGGCCAGGGCGAAGGCCAGCGACATGATGCGCGGCTTGTCCAGGCGGCCCTCGAACCACCCGACCGTCGCGGAGCCGATCAGCACTCCCGCCCCTCCGGCTCCCACGATCCGTCCGTAGGAAGCCACGCCCTGCCGGAACTCGTGCTTGAACACCACCACCGAAAGCACGGTGATCAGGCCGATCAGGAGCTGGTCGAAGGAGACGGAGAGGATCGCGCCGAGGGCCGGGGGAGTCGCCAGCAGGCGACGGGCTCCTCGTCCGAGCTCCACCGTGACCCGGCGGATCTCCTTCGTCAGCCCGGCGCCGCGCCGCTCCGGTCGCAGGGGGTTGACGATCCTGCTCCCCAGAAGGGCCGCCACCGGCCAGCACACCACCGTGAACACGAGCAACCCACGCGGACCCACGCCGTCGGCGATCTGGGTTCCCACGATCAGCCCGGCGAAGCTGATGACCGTGCCGAACGCCGCCGACAGGGAGTTCCCCGTCAGCAGATGCTTGTCGGGGACGAGAGCCGGCATGACCGCGCCGGCGGTGGCCAGGAAGAAACGGTTCAGGGACACGATCACCAGGGCGAAGAAGTAGAGCGCCCCGTTCGCGTGGCTCCCCGCCGCGCCGAGGAGCGCCAGGGCGGCGACCGCTC
Organism: Actinomycetota bacterium; assembly: GCA_005885015.1. Classification (GTDB taxonomy): domain Bacteria; phylum Actinomycetota; class UBA4738; order UBA4738; family UBA4738; genus AC-52. Next base: position 23,400 of record VAYG01000057.1, read on the forward strand.
GGATCAGCGCGGTGACGACCAGGATGGCCCGGCGTGACCACCGATCGATGACCACGCCGCTCAACGGGCCGATCACCGAGAACGGGATGACCAGGAGCGCGAAGGCCTTGGCCACGCTGACCGTCGTGCCCTTCTCCGCGGAGAGGAAGACGAGGCGATCGATGAGGAAGGCCTGGAAGATCCCGTCGGCGAACTGGCTGAGCAGCCGCGTGGCGAGCAGGAGGCGGAAGTCCCGCACCGCGAGGACGGCCCTGGCCCGGTCGCGGATGCCCTCCATCGCGTGCGAATGTACGCCAGCCAGGAGGCGATCCCGGGACGAGCCAGGGGCCGCTTCGCGGCGGCCGGGTTATTCGGCGGGCAAGCCGGGCTCAGGCGGCGGCGATGGCCGTCGATGGATCAGGACGAGATGACCGGTTCACCCGCTCCGACCCGCCCGAGGACCAGGCAGGTCGCGGTCTTCTTCCTGGTCATGGCCATTCCGGTCGGCGTGATGTTCGGGCTGGTGGGACCGTGGATCGTGGCCGCGGGGGTCGCGGCGGCGATGGTCGGCTTCCCGGTGGTGGTGGCCCATCTCGAGGCCCGTGGGCGGACCGGGTGGGGCGGCGCGGTCATCAGCCTGGTGATGGGGGCGGTGATCGGCACCCTCGCGGCCGGGGCCCACGGATCCTACGTTCTCTCGGCCGTCACCGCGGCGGCGACGGCGCTGTACTGGGCCTGGCACCTGGGCTGGACGCGCCCGCGACTCGTCGTCGTCTTGGAGGCGGAGCCGGGGTGGCTGACGTCCGATCAGGCGCGCCGCCGGAAACGCCTTCGGTCGATCGGGCAAGCGATCATGTGGTTGGGGTTCTTGGCCTGGGCCTTCGTGGCGGCCGAACTGAGGCAATCGGGGTTCACTGGAGGAGATGCGATCGCGATCGGGTGGCTGAGCGCGCTGGTCGTGTGGACGGTCGGAGAGGTTGCCCTGGCCCTGGTGCTCCGCCGCCATCCGATCCAGTCCCCGGACCCGGGCCGGGCTGATGTCGCTTAGGAGGAAGTGGCGCGGGCGTCGAAGAACGCCGACCAGTCCTGGTTCGAGGCGCCCCCGTTGCCCAGGATGAACTCCTCGACCATCTCCCGAGCGGCGTCGTCGCTCGACTTCATGAAGTAGGCGGACGGTCCGATGAGCGGACCCGATACCCCGCGGTCCAGGGCCAGCCGCGCGCACCGGATGGCGTCGGTCACGATGCCGGCGGAGTTCGGGGAGTCCCACACCTCGAGCTTCATCTCGATGGTCAGCGGGACGTTCCCGAACGACGTGCCCTCCAGCCGGATCTGGGCCCACTTCCTGTCTTGGAGCCAGGGCACGTAGTCCGACGGCCCGATGTGGATGTCTTCCTTGGGCAGGCCCTTGCGAAGCTGGCTCTGCACGGACTGGGTCTTGGAGATCTTCTTGGAGGTCAGTCGTTCCCGCTCCAGCATGTTCATGAAGTCCATGTTGCCGCCGAAGTTCAGCTGGTAGGTCCGCTCCAACTTGACGCCTCGGTCCTCGAACAACTTGGAGAGGACCCGGTGGACGATGGTCGACCCCACCTGGCTCTTGATGTCGTCGCCGATGATGGGCACTCCCGCGTCGGCGAACCGACGGGCCCACTCGCGGTCGCTGGCGATGAACACCGGCATGCAGTTGACGAACCCGGCCCCGGCCTCCAGCGCGGCCTGCGCGTAGTGCTTCGCGGCCACCTCGCTGCCGACCGGCAGGTAGTTGACGACGATCTGGGCGCCGGTCTCCCGGAGGACGGCCGCCACGTCGACGGGCTCCTCGGTGGACTCGGAGATCTCCTGGCGATAGAAGAAGCCCAGCCCGTCCAGGGTTGGCCCGCGGCGGACCTCGACTCCCAGCGGGGGGACGTCGGCGAACCGGATCGTGTTGTTCGGTTCGCTGAAGATCGCCTCGGCGACGTCCTTGCCGACCTTCTTGCCGTCCACGTCGAAGGCCGTGACGATCTCGATGTCCGAGACGTGGTAGGGGCCGAGGTTCACGTGCATGAGCCCGGGCACGGAGTCGCCNNNNCAACCCCGACGACGGCAACCTTGATCTTCCCCTTCCCCTGGGTCATCTGGACACGCTCCTCTGCGGTAGGCCGGGGGCCTCGGGCAGCCGGCGGGCGCGAGTGCGGCGGGGACCCGCCGGCTCCTGCGCCTGACGCTGCTCGGCCTGGATGAGGTCGTCCAGCCACCGGATGTCGGTCTCGGTGGCGGCGAGCTCGTGGTTCATCAGCGACAGCGTGTAGCCGTCGATGCCTTCCTTCAGGCGCTGGACCGATTCCTTGAGGTCGGCCCACCGCCCTTCGAGCAGGGCCCGGCGCCGCTCCAGCAGGCGGATCCGGGCCTCGGGCTTGAGGTATCGGAAGAAGGCGAAGCGCACGGAGAAGTTCCCGTCCTGGGTGGCCTCGTGCCCGACTCGTTCCAGGAGGTCGGCGAACACCGCGTCGCCCTTCTCCGTGATCCGGTACACGTTCTTGCGCCGACCCACCTGCTCCTTAGGGAAGATCATCTCCACGGCCTCTTCCCGCTGGAGCCGCTTCAAGGCGGGGTAGAGCGAGCCGTAGGACACCTGCCAGAACCCGCCCAGCGTGTCGGCCAGGCGCTTCTTGAGCTGGTAGCCGTGCATGGCCCGTTCCTTGAGGAGCCCCAAGATGGCCAGCTCCAACATCCCCGTTCGTCCCTCCCCTCACTATCGAGGCGATATATCAGCCGAATATATCAGCCGAATATATCGATACGATATATGGCGGCCCGGGCGCCGTCAACCTCGCGGCCCGGCCCAGGTCAGGGCGTGGGGGGGAGGGACTCCACCGGGGCGGTGGAGGTGGTGGGCTCGATCTCGGGCAGGACGATCATGTCGGTCCGGCCCGGCGGGGCCCGCCGGGGGCTGGCCAGCACCAGCACCGCGGCCCCGAGCCCGAGGCCCGCGCACAATGCCCACAGGCTGTTGGGCATCCAGGCGAAGAGGATGGCACCGACGAAGGGGCCGGCAACGCCGCCCACACCCCATGCCAGCTCGTAGACGCCCTGATACCGGCCGCGGAGGTGCTCCGGGGCGATGTCCGCGAGGTACGCATACGCGACGGGGGCGGAGATCATCTCCCCGAACGTCCACACGGCCACGGTCCCCAGGAGCGCCTGGAGGTTGTGGGCGAGGGCCGTCAGGCCGAACCCCGCCCCGAACAACAGGAATCCCAGCGCGATGGTCCGGCGGGGCGGCAGGCGCATGGTCACCGAGGAGATGGGGAGCTCCAGCGCCAGCACCAGCAGTCCGTTCAGGGCGATGAGGAGACCGAAGTCGGCCCGGCTCAGGTGGACGATCCGGACCACCTGGAGGGGGAGGGTGGTCTGCTGCTGGGCGAAGATGAACGCCACCAGGACGGAGGCCGCGAACAGGAGGACGAAGGCCGGGTCGGCGGCGAGCGCGGCGTAGCCTCCCCGCTCCTTGTCCTCCGCCCGGGTGGTTCGCCGGCCCTCCGGGAGGGCCACGAGGGCCATGACCCCGGGCGGCGTAGCCCAGATGGCCGGCGAAGCGGACCATGGCGTACGCGGTCACCCGCTGCCCCTCCGGCACCACGTCGGCCATCAGGGCCCGGCTGGCCGGCCGCCACGTGTCGGTGGCCAGGCCGGCGGCGAAGGCCAGGGCCACCACCGCTGGGTAGGGACGGACGAAATAGATGAGCATCACGGTGGCCGCGCTGGCGAACATCGACATGGCCATGGTCGTTCGGCGCCCGAACCGGTCGGCCAGATGCCCCCCGATGCTGCCGGCCGCGATCCCACCACCGCCGAAGGCCGCCACAGCCACCCCGGCCTCTGGGACGGAGAAGCCGCGATTCGTGAGATACAGGACGAGGAAGATGACGGCGAAGGATGCGAACCAGTTGATGGAGTTGCCGGCTACGAGGATCCAGGCGGGCCGCGGCAGCTCGCGGATGTTGCGCCGCATGGTGCGCCTGCCAGGATCGCCCACGATCACCCCCCCGGATCCCTCTCAGGGTACTTCGGCGTGCAAATCCGTCGATACCGCAATCAGGGGAAACTCGTTGGCTACACTGCGCCGGAGTGTCCAGGGACCTGGGGCCGGTGGGTAGGGCCGCTTCCGACGGCAGGGGAGATCGCCGCGCGATCCTGGCCGGGACCGGCCAGAACATTGCCGGCCTGGCGATCTTCGTGGTCGCCACCCTCGGCACGAACGTCCTGATCTCTCGGGCCTTCGGCGCCTCCGGCGCCTCCGTCCTCGGCGCGGTCACGCTGGCCACCCAGTTCGCCTTCATCGCGGGCGCGGCCACCCGGTTCGGCATGGACATGGCCGCCGTGCGCCGGGTGGCCATCGACGTCGGCAAGGGGGAGCCGGGCCGGGTCCGGTCGGTGGTCACCTCCGCGGCCGCGATCGCCGCCGCGGTGAGCGTCGCAGCCGGACTCCTCGTGGTGGTCGCGGCGGCGCCGCTGGCCCGCGCCTTCGGCCTCGGGGAGGGCGGTCGAGCCGCCTTCGTGGCGGCCGGCGTCGCCATCCCGTTCGTCGCGCTCTGCCAGGTCTACCTGGGCGCGACTCGGGGGCTGAAGATCATGCGGCACACCCTGACGATCTATTGGGCGGGGCAACCGCTGGCGTGGATCGCGCTGATGGTTCTGGGGTGGGTCGTGTCCAAGTCCATCGGGATGAGCGTGCTCGCGTACGCGGGCTCGTGGCTCCTGGCCACCGCGGCCGCATGGTTCGTGTGGGAGCGGGACACGGCGTCGTTCTCGGCGCTCCCCGCCGAGCCGGGGGAGGTCCGCGACCTCGTCCGGTACGGGACGCCGCGAGCGCCGGCCGCGGTCCTGTCCCAGCTGCTGTTCTGGACGGACTACTTCGTGTTCAGCCACTACGCGAAGGGGTCCGAGCTCGGCGTGTACGCCGCGTGCGTGCGTGTGGCCCAGACCCTCATCCTGTTCCTCACCGCGGTCAATTACATGTTCAGTCCCTTCGTGGCCGACCTCCATCACCGCGGCGAGCGAGACCAGCTGGACAGCCTGTACAAGGCGCTCACCCGGTGGGTGGTGGCCGGGACGATCCCGCTGTTGCTGCTCCTCGCCGTCGCCCCGGGTCCGGTCCTGAAGGTGTTCGGGGCGCAGTTCCAGAGCGGGACCACCGCCCTGCGGATCCTCCTGATCGGCCAGACGGTGAACGTGGCCGTGGGGAGCGTGGGATTCATCCTGATCATGGTGGGGCGAACGGGTTGGGACCTCATGGTGTACGCGGCGTCGTTCATCCTGGACCTCGGGGTCGCCTTCGCCCTCGCCCCCCGGCTCGGGATGGAGGGGGCGGCCATCGCCCAGGCCGTGACGATGATCGCCTCGAACGGAGGCCGGCTGTACCTGGTGTGGAGGTTCGTCCACATCCAGCCGTTCGATCGCCATTACCTCCGCCTGGCCGTGCCCGCGGCGTGCTCGGCCGTGGTGATGATCGCCGTCCACCTGACCCTGCGGAGCTCGGCGTGGGCGGTCGACCTGCTGGCAACGGGGGCGGCCGGCGCGCTCGTGTACGTGGGAACGCTCGTGTCCTTCGGGCTGACCATGGACGAGCGGCGCGCGGTCTGGCGGATCCTGGGACGCCGTCCGGGCGTCGAAGGGGCCGCTTAGGTCCGCGGTGGAGGCTTGTTCAACATGAAGAACTCGGTGAACTCCGAGGCCCGGCCCTGGCCGTCGAACTCCACGATGAACACGTTGGCGTACTCGCGATCCACGGACCCGTCATCCCCCAGGTAGGCCGTACGGCCGCGGACGACACCGGTCTGACCCGTCGCCGCGATGGCCCGGTAGTCCGCCTTCCATGAGCCCGGTGGATCGGGGTTCTCGGTCCAGCTCTTTACGATCGCCTCGCGCCCATCCCATGGGTCCCGGAAGGGATGGGTGAAGTAGCGGGCCTCTTCCGTGAACAGCGACGCCACCAGCTGCGGATCGTTGGTCTCCCAAGCGCGCACGTAGGCGTCGACCCAAGCCTGGAGCTCCGCGAGTTCCACTGGGATGGAACTCTATCGGAGAGGGTACGATCGCCGCTGTGCCGACCGCCGACCTGGCAGACCACGAGGACCGCCTGCGCGAGGCTCCCGTCATCTGGCTGACCACCGTCAACTCGAGCGGCCAGCCCCAGTCGTCGCCCGTGTGGTTCGTGTGGGACGGCTCGTCGTTCCTGATCTACAGCCGGCGTGATTCTCCGAAGGTGCCGAACATCCGGAGGAACCCCAGGGTGTCGCTCAACCTCGACAGCGATGGCGAGGGCGGGGCGATCGTCACGATCGAGGGCGAGGCGAAGATCGACGAAGGGGCGCCGCCCGCGAACGAAGTGCCGGCCTACGTGGAGAAGTACATCGATCGGATCCGCCGCCTGGGGGCGGAGCCGGAGCCGTTCGGCAAGATGTACTCGATCCCCATCAAGGTGACCCCGAGCCGCTCGAGGGTCTGGTCGTAGCTCGCCGGCGGCGGGCCGCCTGCACGGCCTCGCGCGCCGCCTCCTCCGGTGACGCCGCTTCGACGAAGGCCTCCACCTTCCGGCCCGCCTTGGCCAGCTCCCACGTCTTCAGCCCGATGACAGGAACGCCGGTCTTCAGGGCGAAGGCGATCTCCGACAGCGTCCCGTGCTCTCCGGCCACGGCGACGAGGGCGTCGGCGGAGCGCACGAGCAGCGCGTTGCGCATCTCTCCCATCCCGGTGGGGATGGACAGGGTGAGATAGGGATTCCCCGCGGTCCTGGTATCGCCGGGGAGGAGCCCGATCACGGTCCCGCCCTCGCCGGTCGCTCCGCGGGCGGCGGCTTCCATCGTCCCGCCCAGTCCACCGCAAACCAGGATCGCCCCCGCACGGGCCAGCAGGCGTCCCACCTCCTCGGCCAGGCCGGCCACCTCCGGGGAGCAGGGGTCGGGGCCGCACACGGCCACGTACAGGAGGTCGCCGCTCATCCCCACGTCCGCCCGAGCATCGCAGCGAGCAACGCGGCGGCCCCCTGCTTGTCGAGCGGCTCGTTGCCGTTGCCGCACTTGGGGGACTGGACGCAGGAAGGACAGCCCCGGGCGCAGGGGCACCGCCGGACCGCTTCGAACGTGGCCTCGAGGAGCCGCGGCCCCGCTTCGTATCCGCGTTCGGTGATCCCGGCACCTCCCGGATAGCCGTCGTAGATGAAGATCGTGGCCGCTCCGGTGTCCGGGTGCAGCGGCGTGGACAACCCACCGACGTCCCATCGGTCGCACGTGGCCACCAGGGGGAGGAGGCCGATGGCCGCGTGCTCCGCGGCGAGCGCGGTGCCGGGGAGCATGGCCGCGGTGATCCGGGCCCGGATCAGCAGGCGCCTGGGGAGGAGCCACCACAGCGCCTTTGTCACGAGGGTCTGGGGGGGCAGGGACAGCGGGACCTCCTCGATCGTTTCCTGGGTGGAGCCGAGCTTCCGCTGGAACCCGACGACCTGCCTGGTCACCTCGACGTCCCCGAACAGCGCCGGGACCTCTCCGATGGCGGTCTCGTCGATGACGCGGAGCACGCGAACGTCGGTGACGTCCCTGGTCTGGGTGTAGTAGTCGGCGTCGCTCCTCGACACCAGGGCCACCCGCCGGACCAGGTCCAGCTCCGACACCTCGTACTGCTCCCCCTGGTGGAGATAGACGGCCCCCGGGTGCACGTGCCAGAAGGCCCGGGCCTCGTCCACCGTCCCAAGGAGCCCTCCCGTCTCCTCGTCGACGATGGCGAACAGGGCCCCCGAGGCCGAGCGGACGTCGACCTGCCGGTGGGGAGACTCCCGGCCCAGGTGATGCAGCAGGCCCCGCCGCCTGGTGAGCGAGCCTTGCTCCAGCAATCGTTCCACCGCGTCGGGGGCCCCCTCCCCGAACACGGCGAGCTCCTCATCAGCCAGGGGCTGTTCCCTGGCGGCGCACGCCAGGTGCGGGGCCAGGACGTAGGGATTGGCCGGGTCCACCACCGCCGCCTCGGGCGGCTTGGCGAACAGGTCCTCGGGGTGATTGACCAGGTACTGATCGAGCGGGTCGTCCTGCGCCACCAGCATGGCCAGCGAGTGCTCGCTTCGCCGACCGGCCCGCCCGGCCTGCTGCCACATCGAGGCCCGGGTGCCCGGATAGCCGGCCAGGAGGGCGGCGTCGAGCGAGCCGACGTCGATGCCCAGCTCCAGCGCGGTGGTCGCGGCCACGCCGAGGAGCTCGCCCCCGGCGAGGGCTCGCTCCAGCTCGCGGCGCTCTTCGGCCAGGTACCCCGCCCGGTAGGCCTTGACCCGGCGCTTCAGGGCGCCCGGCAGGGCCCGGCGAGCGAACTCGGCCACGAGCTCGGCGGCCCGTCGGGTCCGGCAGAACGCGATGGTCCGGGTCTCCGACTCGATGAGCCGCTCGAACAGCCACGAGGTCTCGGTCACCGCGCTACGGCGCAGGCCGAGCTCCTCGTCCACGAGTGGAGGGTTCCACAGGACGAACAACTTCTGCCCGCGAGGCGAGGCGTCCTCGGTCACCTCGGCGAAGGGCAACCCGACCAGCCTCTCGGCCAGCTCCGCGGGGTTCCCCACTGTGGCGGAAGCCAGGACGAACCGGGGCTGCCCGCCGTAATGGCTCACCATGCGGCGGAGGCGCCGGAGGATCATCGCCACGTGGGAGCCGAACACGCCCCGGGCCACGTGGGCCTCGTCCAGGACCACCAGCGAGAGCCGCAGGAAGAAGTCGGCCCACCGGGCGTGGCCGGGCAGGATCGACGCGTGGAGCATGTCGGGGTTCGTCATCACCAGGTTCGCGTTGCGCCGGATCAGAGGCCGCTCGGCCTGGGGGGTGTCGCCGTCGTAGACCGCGGCGCGGATCTGGGGCAGCTTCAGCTCCCGCACCTGGCGGAGCTGGTCGCGGGCCAGCGCCTTCGTGGGGAAGAGGTAGAGCGCGGTCCGCTTCTCGTCCTCGAGCACGTCGCGGGCGAACGACAGGTTGTACACGAGCGTCTTTCCCGAGGCCGTCCCGGTGGCAACGATCACGTTCCCGCCGTGGTCCAGGAGGTCCAGGGCGCTCCGCTGGTGGGGATAGAGGCCCTCGATGCCGAGCGAGGTCAACCGCCGGCGGAGGACCTCGGGGAGGTCCGGGAACGGTTCGAGGATCTGACCGCGGGCCTCCAGCGTCTCCACGTGCGCCAGGCAGGCCTCGCTGCCGTTCTCTGCCAGGAGCCGGTCGAGGAATCCGCGAGCGTCCACCACCGGGGATGGTAGTGGGACACTACGGCGATGGCCGCCCGAAGGGCCCCGTGTGGAATGGGTTGAGCTCGCCTCGGCCCTCCTGGTCATCCTGGTCGCGGCCGACCTCTTCACCAACGGCGTGGAGTGGATCGGCGAGACCAAGGGCCTCTCGGAAGGAGCCGTCGGGAGCGTCCTCGCCGCCGTCGGCACCGCGCTCCCCGAGACGCTGCTGCCCCTGGTGGCCATTGCCCTCGGGCGGGAGAGCGGAGAGAGCATCGGCATCGGCGCCATCCTGGGCGCGCCGTTCATGCTCACCACGCTGGCGATGTTCGTCATCGGGGTGGCGGTGCTGGTGTTCGCCCGCGGAGGGCGCCGATCCACGGAGGTCCGGGGCGACCGCCGGGTGATCCTTCAGGACCTCGGCTACTTCCTGGTCATGTATGCGTTCGCGTTCCTGGCCGGCCTGTTCCACATCGTGTGGTTCAAGTGGTTGCTCGCCGCGGCCCTGCTCATCGGCTACGCCGTCTACGTCAAGCGCCACTTCGAGTCCCCGGCGGCCCGGGAGGAGGACCGGGAGGCGGCCGGGGAGATCCCCCCGTTGTACCTGTGGCGAGGGCTCCGGCGGTTCGCGCGCACGGCCGCGGACGATCCGCGGGATCCCCCTGGCCCTGGTCGGGATCATCGGCAAAGCCCGCATCTTCGTGCTGGGGGTCGACACGATTGCCAGCACGTTCCACGTCCCGCCGTTGGTGCTGGCGTTGCTGCTCGCCCCCCTCGCCACCGAGCTCCCCGAGAAGTTCAACAGCGTCATCTGGGTCCGGCGGAAGAAGGACACCCTGGCCCTGGGAAACATCACCGGGGCGCTGGTGTTCCAGTCCTCCTTCCCGGTCACCATCGGCCTGCTGCTGACTCCCTGGCACTTCAGCGGCTCGGGGAATGTGGACGAGCTCGTCGCGGCGGTGGTGGCCCTGGTGGCTGGGTCGGTGCTGTGGATCAGCGTGAAGATCCGAGGGTCTCTGTCCGCGCCGATGCTGCTGCTCCAGGGCGCCTTCTACGCGGGGTACGTGGTGTTCGTGCTCGCCAGGATCTAGCCCGCCGCTGGTTGTCGCCGAGCGGTCCCGCTACCCGACCACGCCGTCGGCCCGCATGTCCGCGTAGATCGCCCGCGCGGCGGGCGTGATGAAGACCACGCTCGCCGAGCCGATCGTC
>VAYG01000057.1:33960-34342 GCA_005885015.1 Actinomycetota bacterium
GCGAGCATCAGGCGTCCCTGATTGGCCGAACGGCCGAGGTCACCGCCGGGCACGTCGTGGCGGTCTCGGGCGAAGGCGAGTGCGCCCGCTCCGTGCACCAGGTGTCGGCCCCGGGAGAAGAATGCCCCGGAAAAGCGATCGTGCATGCGGCGCGGGACGTTGATGGTGAGCCCCCCGATTCCGTTGACCATCCCCCGCAGGCCCGCGAACGAGGTGAGCATCCAGAAGTCGATCCGGATGCCCGTGAGGGACTCGATCGTTCGGACCGTGAGCTGGGGTCCGCCCAGGGCCATCGCCGTGTTGATCTTCGTGGTGCCGTGGCCGGGGATCGGGACCCAGGAATCCCGGGGGAACCCGAGGATCGTGGCGCGGTGTCGCCGGA
>VAYG01000187.1 GCA_005885015.1 Actinomycetota bacterium
TCGCATCGCTCGGCCACCACGTTCGGCCGGGTGCCCCCCTGGACCACGCCGACGTTGACGGTGACCCCGGGCCACTTCCCGTTGAGGTCGTGCAGGGCCACCACGGTGTGGGCGGCCTGGAGCGTGGCCGAGCGTCCTCGCTCGGGTTCCACGCCGGCGTGGGCGGCCCGCCCCCCGACGACGATCCGGAAATCGGTCACGCCCTTGCGCGCTGAGACGATGTCCCCGTTCTCCCGGGCCCCTTCCAGGACGAAGCAGGCCCCGACGTCCTTCGCCCGCTCGAGGATGACCGGCCCGGAGAAGGGCGATCCGATCTCCTCGTCGGGATTGCAGACATAGGTGACCGATCCGAATTCCTCGAACCCCGTGTCCTGGAGCACGTCCATTGCGTACAGGCCGGCCAGCAGACCGCCCTTCATATCGGAAACCCCCGGCCCGTAGGCGGTGGAGCCCTCGATCCGAAACGGCCGCTCTGCAGCGGTTCCCTCCGGGAACACGGTATCCATGTGACCGACCAGCAGCACCCTCCGCCCCCCGTCTCCCGAACCCGGCCGCCCCCCGAGCGTGGCCACTAGGAGGTCGCCCAGCCTGGGCTCTTCTCCTTGGGGGCGGTGGGGGATCCGTGCGACCGACCAGCCACGTCCGGCGAAGCGCTCCTGCATGAAGTCGGCCACGCGATTGACGCCCTGCGGGATGTACGTGCCGCAATCCAGGTTCACCAGCGAACGGAGATCGGCCAGATAAGAGTCGTAGCAATCCTCGGCGAGCTTGCGAATGGCCGGCAGGTCGGGTCCGCGTTGTCCTGCGGCCGGCTTCACTCGCCGGCGGCCTCCTCCGGTCCGGTCGCGGGGGCCGGCTCCTCGGGGACGGCCGGCGCCCCGTCGCCCTCGGTGGAGCCCGCGGTCCCGGGCGGCGTCTTCAGGATCCGCAGGACCGCCTCCATCTCGCTGTCGGCGGGGCCGGCGGTGGCTCCGCGGCCGCGTGCCGCGGTCAGGACGGTGCGCAGGTTGGCCTCGGCCATGTCGAGCTTGGTCTCGAGTTCCTTGACCCGGTCGAACAGGCGCGAGGCCCGCTGCTCGGCTTCGATCCGCGCCGCCTTGTTCTCCTTGACCTCGCGTCGAAGGTGCTCTGCCCCGGCCACAGCCTCGGCCGTCTCCCTCCCCAGTTCGATGACCCGTTCCAGCACGGTCCTTCCGAGGTCCGCGTACGTGGCCCGGCGCTCGCCCGCCGGTTCGGCCCGGCCCCCTCCCCGGCGCCTGGCCTTGCGCCGCCGGGGCGCTCGTGGGACCGACTCCGGCTCCCCGGGTTCCAGTGGCCTGGCGTCGAGCAACCGGTACTGTCCGTCCTCGACCTCCAGCCGGCGACGGGCAGCCAGTGCCCGAACCGCTCGGGCCACAGCAAGCGGATTGGGCAGTCCCGCCGATTTCCCAATCTCGGCAGGGGGCTGACCCAGTACCTCGCCTGGCTGCGTTGTCTCGGCAGCTACGCGAAGGAAAGCATTGGCAGCTTCAAGGCTCTGTTCGTTCAAGTGGTTTCCCCGTTCGGCCAGCCGAATACTGACACTGTTGGGTTCGGGCTGTTCGTCACCGGGATTCGAAGGCCGCCCGTACCCGGGCATAGTCCTCTTCGGTGTCGATATCGTCCGGGGGCCGGTCGCCGGCCGCCACCGGCCGGAGCCACTCCGGGTGGACCGCCAGGAGGCTTCGGGCCCCCTCGTCGCCCGTGCTCCGCTCCAGATCGAGCCAGAGGGACCGGTCGAACAGCGTGGGATGGCCGGGCCGGCCTCCGTAGGAGGCCTGGGCCGCCGGCCCCTCACCGCTGCGCCACGCCTGCACCACCGCAGCGATGGCTGCTGGAAGAACGCCCGGCTGGTCGCCGAGGAGGACGACGGCGGCGCCCGACGCCGGGTCGGCAGCCCGGAGCCCGGCCCGCAACGAGGTCGATTGGCCCTCGGCGTAGTACGGGTTGTGCACGAACCGTGCCCGCGGCGGGAGGCGAACGGCCGCTCCGATTTCGGTTGCCCGGTGGCCCACGACCACCAGTATCTCGTCGAGTCCGCCGCGCTCCCCAGGTCCAGGAGCTGCTTGGGCCTTCCTAAGCGGGAGGACGTTCTCGCGGCCAAGACGATCCCCGTGACCGGTGCGCGGGAAGAGGCGGGTGGGCGGCTCAGTCTGCCCCGGCCCTCACGGACGCTTCGGCCCCCGCCGGGCGGTCGTGGATCGGACCCTTGCGGTCCTTGAGGAACCCACCGGCCCGTCCCCTGCACAACGCGAGGACCTCTCCGACGATGGCCCAGCCGACTTCCTCCGGGCCGTCCCCTCCCAGGTCGAGGCCGGCCGGGCCGTGGACCACCTGGAGGTGCGCCGGCTCCGGTTCGAACCCCTCCCTGGCGAGCTCACCCAGGATCCGCTCGAGTCGCGCCTGCGGGCCGAGCATCCCGATGTATCGAGCCGGGGTCCCCAGGAAGGAGCGGAGGTAGTCCTTGTCGCGGAGGAAATTGTGGCTCATCACCACAACGTAGGTCAGGTCGTCCACGCCGGCCCGGCTCGCTGCGTCGGCGGGCTCGGCCTTCACGAACCGAGCGGCCTCCGGAAACCGGTGCGGCTTGAGGAACGCTTCCCGGTCGTCGACCACCTCGACCCGCCATCCGAGGCCCGCGGCGAATCGAACCAACGGCACCGCGTCGTGGCCGGCTCCGCACACGAGCAGGCGAAGGGGCGGGATCAGGACCTCGACGAAGGCCCGGACCCCTTCCCCAAAGGACACCAACACCGAGCGACCGTCCCGAAGGGCTCGCGCCGCCTCGTCCGTGGCCCGCCCGTCCACGTCGGGGCTCCCCAGCGAGCCCTCCGCGGATCCGTCCGGGTGTACGAGCATCCGGGCCCCCGCGCGGGTCGAACCGCCATCCGCCCCCTCGACCACGGTGACCGTCACCAAGGGCCGCTGCTCCTGGACGGCCGTCCGGATGGCTCCTGCCGTGGCCACGGCGCCCTCCGCAGGCTCGACGAACACGTCGATCACCCCGTTGCAGCCGAGACCCCACCCCCACACGACCTCGTCGTCGGCGGTGAGGTCGAAGTGCAGGAGGCGAGGATGGCCTTCGGCCATGACTTCGGCGGCTGCCTCGCGGACGTCGCCCTCCAGACAGCCGCCGCTGATCGTCCCTACCGGCTTGCCGCGTTCGGGGATCAGCAGGCGGGCCCCCTCACGCCGATAGGTCGAGCCCTTCACCTGGACGATCGTGGCCAGCGCCATCCGGTCACCCTTCGCCGCCCCCTCGAGGATGGCGTGAAGGACGTCCTGTAGCTCGCTCACTGCAGCAACTAGGGTACTCGCAATGGTCTCTTCCCAAGCCGTCCTTCTGGTCGAGTTGCGCGTGCTCGACGGCCCCAACATCTACTTCACGCGGCCGGCAGTGAAGCTCACGTTGACCGTCCGGGGATGGGTGGAGGCGCCCGAGGACCGGGTGGCCGCCGTGGCCGCCAGGAGCGGACTCGCCGGCACCGAGGGCGGGTCCGGCGCCCGGCTCCGACCGGGGTCCCCGGGGACGGAGGCTCGTCGCCGGTTCGTTGCTCGGTTGGCCGCCCATGTGGCTCGGTCGCTGGCGGATGCCACGGGAACGAACCTGGCGGTTCGGTCCCGCCTGGGACCGGAACGTGACCAGGTCGTGGTGGCCTATCCGTGGCGTCGCCGGGGTGTGGCCGAAGCCTTGGGCCGGGAGGTCGCGGTCCAGCTCGGCGAACTGCTCGGCACCCGCCGCTCGCTCGGACGGATGGTGGCCGAAGCCGCCACGCGCCTGGAGGACGTCGAACCGGGCCCTCCTCCCACGGTGCCCGATCCCTCGGTCCCGGTCATCGCGGTCACCGGGACCAACGGGAAGACGACGACCGTTCGCGCCCTGTCCCACTTCGGCCGGACCGCCGGGCTCACCGTGGCCTATTCGTCGACCGACGGCGTCTACCTGAACGACCGGTTGGTGGAAGAGGGGGACTACTCGGGGTTCGGCGGCGCGGCCCGGGCGCTGTCCCAGCCGGGCGTCGACCTGGCGGTCCTGGAGACGGCCCGGGGCGGCATCCTCCTGCGAGGGATCGGCACCCTGCACAACGACGTCGGCGTGGTTACCAACGTGTCGGCGGACCACCTCGACCTCCATGGGATCCGC
>VAYG01000007.1 GCA_005885015.1 Actinomycetota bacterium
TGCACGCGCCGGCCATCAGCTCGCCGGCGGAATCGGACAGCACGGTGCCATGCCCACCCAACACGCCGCCCCCCTGCCCCGGCGGCGGGGACACCGAGATCTCCATCGACCGGAGCGGCAAGGCCTACTACGCGGACCTGGCGGCGCTGGTCACCCTGAAGACGGCCACGTGGAGCCCGGAGGCGCACAGCATGGACACGGGGCTGATCGCCTCAGGAGACCAGGGCATCAACGGGTTCGACCGGCAGTGGTTCGCCATGTGGGACCCGGTCGAGCGTCCGAACGACTACACCGGCCCGCTGCCGGTCAACTACCTGAGCTTCGCCGAGGCGGCGGCGGGGTGCTGCCAGGCGGCGGACTACTCGCTGAACGGCATCGACTACACCGGCCCCACCGAGGAATACAGCATCTCGAACGACGGCCCGCTGGTGATCGACGACGAGCCGGGCATCGTCCTCCAGGCCGTGACGCTTAACGATCTGACCGACGTCGGCGTGGCCATCCTGTCTCGGGATCCCGCCCACCCGGACGATCCGGCGCTGAAGAACGCGCAGTTGGTCCAGGCCGCCGACACCGACGATCAGTCCCAGGGGAGCAACACGCGGCTGCTCTTCCCCGTCATCGCCTTGGACAAGCAGGACACCGCCTACCTGGTGTGGGGAACCCGCAACGACGACAAGACGGAGAGCCAGGACCCGAACGCCTGGCAGATCTGGTACGCCTACGCCCCCAAGCCGTGGACCTCGTGGTCGAGCCCGGTCAAGCTGAGCTCGGCGCCCTCGAACCAGAACGTGATGCCATGGGCCGTGGCCGGAGCGAACGGCCGCCTGGCCGTGGTGTGGTACGGCACATCGGACTCCACCCACGATCCGAGCACCAAGGATGTCCACCAGCCCTGGGACGTCTACCTGGCCACGGTCACGAACGCCGACACGCCGATACCGACCATCAGCCAGATCAAGGTCACCCGCCACCCCATGCACTACGGGACGATCTGCCTGGAGGGCCTGGGGTGCATCACGGTGGAGGGCAACCGGAACCTCGCGGACTTCTTCCAGGTCGACAAGGACCCGAGGGACGGCGCCCTCGTCATCACATACAACGACACGTCCAACGAGCTGATCCAGGTTCCCCCGCCCACCGAGGCGGTCGACCACCGCGGCGCCGCCCAGGTGATGATCGTCAGGCAGAACGGTGGGGTCGGGCTGTTCGGCACCACCGTGAGCGGAGATCCGCGAACGGGCAGCAGGCTTGGTGATGCGACGGGGGACGCGCAGTTCGATCCGGTCTATGCCGGGCCCAACGTCCCCGAGCTGGATCTGACCAAGCTCCAGGTGGCCAACGCGAAGGACGGTTCCAACGACCTGATCTTCAAGGTCTCGGTCTCGTCGCTAGACGATCTGGACCACGCCCTCACCGCGACCGGCGCGGAAGCGGTCGACTACGTGGCCCGATGGACGGGCCCGAAGGTGAAGGATCCGGAAACGGGCCTGAAGAATCCCCTGTACTACGCGGCCGTCGAGGTGCAGCCGGGCGGGCTGACCTCGTTCTACGCCGGAGGGGCCCAGTCCATCGACCTCTGCTCGGTTTCCGCCTGCACGCCCCACGTGCTCAACTACCCGGCGCCCCCTCAGGGAGGGGTGTTCGTCACCGGCCAGCGCAAGTTGGCGGGAGGAGACAGTCCCGATACGTGGATCATCCGGGTGCCCCGATCCGCCGTGGGCAACCCGCCGGTAGGGTCTTTGATGGAGAGCCTCTCGGCGTTCGCCCTGGCCCGAAACCACTCGGCGAGCGTGCCGATCACCAACGCCGAGGCTCAGGCGGGGATCACGCCGGTCGAGGTCGACGGGGTCTGCTGCATCGACGCGAAGGTGTAGAGGGGGCGAGGACCCCGCGGGAGGCTCTCGTTGAGCCTCCCGGGCATCCGGGGTCCTCGATCGCTCGGAATCGCTAGATGACCCTGCCGGGCGGAGTGGGCCGGGGGGCGGTGGCGTCGGCCAGCCCGAGGGCCCGCCACTGCTCCTCCTCGAGCCAGCGCCACCCGCACTGCCTGCACAGGATGAGCTGGGTCCGCAGGACGACCACGATCCGTTCGGATCGACAGATCGGGCACCGCAGCTCCACCGGTCCTCCTCGCTCCAGGTTCGTGGGCCGAGTATCCCCGCACCGAGCCCCGACCGGCTACGGACGGAGGGCCGAACTTCCTCCTAGGCCGAAGGGCCAGCCAGAGCCGAGGCTTTACACGGAATTAACGGGCTGGAAACGGGCGGGCAATCCAGTGCGGGTAGGCTCGCGCCGACCCCTGAGGAAGGAGGGACACCCGCATGCCCGAAGAGAAGGCACGAGCGAAGGACGTCCTGGCCATGGCCGAGAAGGCCGGGGTCCAGATCGTCGACTTCCGGTTCTGCGACCTCCCCGGACTGATGCAGCATTTCTCCGTGCCCATGGCCGAGCTCTCCGAGGAGGGCTTCGAGGCCGGGTACGGCTTCGACGGCAGCTCCATCCGGGGCTTCCAGGAGATCCAGGAGTCCGACATGCTCCTGGTCCCCGACCCGGACGCCGCCTTCATCGACCCCTTCCTCAAAGTCCCTACGCTTGTCCTGCACTGCTTCGTCCGAGACCCCGTGACCGGCGAGATGTACAGCCGCGACCCCCGGTGGATCGCGCGGAAGGCCGAGCTCCACCTGGAGCAGACGGGCATCGCCGACACCAGCTACTGGGGACCGGAGTGCGAGTTCTACATCTTCGACTCGATCCGGTTCGACCAGAACCAGCACGAGGGCTACTACCACATCGGTGCCGTCGAGGGCGCGTGGAACACCGGAGCCGAGGAAGGCGGCCGCAACCTCGGATATAAGCCGAGGTACAAGGAGGGCTACCATGGTCCTGAACCTCCAGCAGGTCGGCATCCAGGTGGAGGTGCAGCACCACGAGGTCGGCACGGCCGGGCAGTCGGAGATCGACATCCGCTACGACACGCTGCTGAAGACCGCGGACAACGTCATGAAGTACAAGTACGTCGTCAAGAACACAGCGCGCCTGGCCGGCAAGACGGTCACGTTCATGCCGAAGCCGATCTTCCAGGACAACGGGTCGGGGATGCACACCCACCAGAGCCTCTGGAAGGAAGGCGACAACCTGTTCTGGGACGAGCTCGGGTATGCCCAGATCTCGGACACGGCCCGCCACTACATCGGAGGCCTTCTTGCCCACGCCCCTGCGCTCCTCGCCTTCGCCGCGCCCACCACGAACTCGTACCGTCGGCTGGTTCCGGGCTACGAGGCGCCCATCAACCTGGTGTACTCACAGCGCAACCGCAGCGCCTGCGTCCGGATCCCCGTGTACTACAAGAACGCCACGGCCAAGCGCCTGGAGTTCCGCTCGCCGGACCCGTCGTGCAACCCGTACCTCGCGTTCGCGGCGATGCTCCTGGCGGGGCTGGACGGGGTGAAGAACAAGATCGAGCCACCGGACCCCATCGACAAGGACCTGTACGACCTGCCCCCGGAGGAAGCGGTCAACGTGAAGCAGGTGCCCGGGTCGTTGGAGGAGGTGCTCAACGCCCTGGAGTCCGACCACGAGTTCATGCTCGAAGGCGGTGTGTTCACGCCGGACGTCATCGACACGTGGCTCGAGTACAAGCGGAAGAAGGAACTCGATCAGGTGCGTCTGCGACCCCACCCGTGGGAGTTCTATCTCTATTACGACGTGTAGACGTACCTGGTCGAGTCAGGGCGACGCTTCGACCGAGAGCGCCTCGGGTGACAGCGCAGCTGTGCGGTGCGCGAGGATCACTCCCATCACCACGAGCGCGCCGCCGACGATCTGCACCGCCGTCAGATGCTGGCCCAGGAACACCCACGCGAGGAACGCGGCGGCGGGCGGTTCCACGCTCGCCGCTATCCCCGCGGTCGCGGGTGACAGGACCCTGACTGCACCGACGGCGAGGAAGAACGGCACCAGCGTCCCGACCAGGCCGACGGCCAGCACGCTGATCGCGACCTTCGGCTGATTGAGCACTGAGTAAGGCCAAGACCACCACGGAGCCACTACGGACCACGCAACAAGAGCCACGACGAAGCCCCACAGCAGGACCGTGGCTGCGGGAACCCCGCGCCGTCCCGCTGCGCCGGCCGAGAGCAGGTAGCCCGCGAACAAGAAGG
Organism: Actinomycetota bacterium; assembly: GCA_005885015.1. GTDB lineage: Bacteria > Actinomycetota > UBA4738 > UBA4738 > UBA4738 > AC-52. The sequence goes on from VAYG01000007.1 coordinate 4,164, forward strand.
CGGAGGCAGCCGCGGCAAGCAGGCCGAGGCGGTCGACGCCATGCAGGCCCTCGGCGGCCCGGCTTACAAGGATCGCTCCGGTCAAGGTCAGCGCGGCGGCGGCCCACGCGAGACGACCCGGTCCACCCGCCCCGCGCCAGCGGAGCGCGGCGAGTGCCAGGAGGATGACTGGCGCCGTGAACTGGATGGACACGGCCACGCCGACCGGGAGCCGGTCGATGGCGACGTAGTAGGTGCCGTTCACGCCAGCCACGCACAGGCCGAACGCGACCAACGCGGCGAGCGCGCCCCGTGGGAGCCGCAACTGCTCCCGCCGCCACCACCAGAGGATCGCGAACAGGACCACCAGCGCGATGAGGACACGGGCTTCGGCCAGGCGCACCGGGGCGACGCCGTGCTCGAAGGCGACCTTGGCCCACACCGCGGCCAAGCCCCAGCACGTCCCGGCGGCCACCACGCGAAGCAGTGCGGCGGCGGAGGCCCGCCGGTCGCTCACTCGCCGGGAACCACCAGGCACGGGACGAGCTGCTCGGTTGCGGTGAGCGACCCATGGTGGCCGCGCAACCCGGCCTGCAACGGGTCCACGTCGCGCTGGAACACGCCGAAGCCGTCTCGAGCCGCCATGACCACGTCGCCGATCCGGGGACGCACCCGGTCCAGGACGATCGGCCCGAACCACTCGGCGTCGATGGCCTCGTCGCGAGGAAGGATCCACGCCCGGTCGCCGACGGTCTCCCGCCAGCACGCCAGCACATCCTTCTCGGCCCCCGGCCAGGCGTATACATGGCGGGCCCGGGCCTCGCCCCCAAGCATCCGCACACCCTCCATGAGTGCAGGGACGTCGGCCGTGTCGATCCGCTGGTCCGGACCCAGGTTGACCATCCCGTGGTCCGCCGTCACGACCAGCGCGAAGCCCGCAGGGAGGCGGCCGGTGATGGACTGGACCGCCTCGTCCACCCGCCGGAGATGTCCGACCCACTCCTCGGATCCCACACCCGCAAGGTGCCCGTAGGTGTCGAGGAAGGGGTGGTACGCATACACGGAGCTGCGTCCGTCCCGGAACGCGGTGGCCACGGCCAGAACCAGCTCCTCGAGCGTGTCGGCGCCCACGTACCGCCCGCCGCGGAGGATGGCCCTGGTGAGCCCCGACCCCAGATGCCCGGCCGGTCCGATCAGCAACATCTCCATGCCGGCTGCCGCCGCGCGCTCCACCACCGTGGGCTCGGGCTGGACCTCTTCGGGAACCAGCTCGTCCCGGAGGTCCCGGCTCGAGCCGATGCCGTAGGGCTGCCACAGGAGCGAGTTCATCGGCCTGTCCAGCCCCGGGACGGCGAACGTGTACCCGACCAGCCCGTGCTGGCCTGGCGGAAGACCGGTGCCCAGGGACCCGAGGCTGGCCGAGGTGGTGGACGGGAACCCCGCGGTGATGGGCGCGGCCGAGTCCGAGGCCGCGGCCAGGAACGGGGCATCCTCCCGGTGCGAACGGATCGACTCCCAGCCCATGCCGTCCACGACGAGCACGCAGACGCCGACGAGCGGGTCGATGCCCAGGGGATTGTCGAATCCGGGGAGACCCAGCGCGGCCAGGACCGACGGGACGAGGTCGGACAGCGTCCCCTCGCCGTATCGGGGGACCAGCGGCTCTCCGGTCGGCGTCAGGGTTGGTCCTCCTCGTAGAACACGCGCTCCATGGCCACTCGTGCCCGATGCGTGATTCGCCGGTAGTCCTGGAGGAACGCGTGGCGGGCCCGCTCGGCGTAGCCGAGCCGCCGGGCCAGGGCGACCTGTCCCTCGGGGGTGGGCGGCAGGGCCTCCGCGGGCACCCGCTGGTCGATCTCCAGGGCGGCCTTGATCTCGGAGAGGAAGACGTACGCCTCCCGGAGCGCGCGAGCGACGCTCTCCTCGATCAGGCCGGCGGCGGTGAGCGCCTCCAAGGCCTCGAGGGTATTCGTCCGCCGAACGTCCGGGTGAGCGAACCCGTGCCGCATCAGCGAGAGCTCCACGGCCCATTGCACGTCTGCCAGGCTCCCGTATCCGAGCTTGAAGTGGAACCGCCGGTCGTCCTTCGGCCGGATCCGCTCCTCCTCCATCCGGACGCGCATCCGCCGCACCTGGGCCACCTGGGCGAACGTCAGTCGCTCGGGATAGGCGAAGTCCGCCGAGTTCGACACGAACCGCCTCCCCAGCGACTCGTCGCCGGCCACGAACCTGGCCCGGAGGAGGGCCTGGTACTCCCACGTCTCGGCCCAGCGTTCCCAGTACTCGAGGTAGGACGCCATCGACCGGGCCAGCGGGCCCGCCCGCCCCTCGGGGCGAAGGTCGGGGTCGGGGTTCCATCCGAGCTCTCGCGTCGCGGCGAGTGTCCGCTCGGCGGCGGCGGAGGCCGAGGCGAGCCCATCGGGGCCTTCGCCTTCATACACGAACATCACGTCGAGGTCGGAGGCAAACGAAAGCTCCTCGGCGCCGAGGCCGCCCAGACCGATCACGGCCATGGGGACCGGGGGCCGGGACCGTTCCACGGCGATCGCCAGCGCTCCTTCGGCCACGCCGGCCAGCAGGCGACCGGTCTCCGGTACCTTGACCTCCCCGGACGCCGACGCCGCGGCCACCCGGACCAGCTCCGTCGCCGGATCCATCGCGAACAGGGGGCGCTCCAGTCCGGGGAGCTCGAGGACCGCCGCGGCATGTCTGGGCTGGGCGCTAAGGAGATCCGAGAAGGCCGAACTGGCCCCGACCAAGGCGGCCAGCCGTCTCGCTCCGTCCGGCCGGCCGGCCAGGAGGTCGCCGAATCGCTCGTCGGTCGCCAGTGCCTCGGTCACGCGCTCGAAACGGACCAGCGCGGCGTTGGGCCGGGCCGCGTTAGCCAGCGCCGGGGCGACCACCGGGAACAACGTCCCCATCACCTTCCCCAGACGCCCCGAGGGGTCGACCACCCGAGCCAGCGACCGGTAGGCCGCGGGGGGATCGGCGAATCCGAGGCCGGCGAGCAGTTCCTCCGTCGCGGTGCGGTCCAGAGCGGACCGGGGAGCGGGTGACGCGGCGAAGGCCTCGAGGAGCGGACGGTAGAACAGTCGCTCGTGGAGGCTCCGGACGATCTCGGTGTGGCGGTGGTGCTCCTCGAGCAGATGGGTGGCGTCGCTCAAACCAAGCGATCGAGCCAGAGGGGTCAGGGCTCGCCGACCTTCGGGCAGCTCGTGCGTCTGAAGGTCCCGGACCATCTGGAGGCGGTGTTCCAGCCGCCGGAGGAACCGGTAGGAGTCGGCCAGCGATCGAGCGTCGACCCAGGCGACAAAGCCTTCCTCCGCCAGTGCGTTCAGGGCTCGCAGCGTGTTCGGTTCCCGCAACCGCTCGTAGCGGCGGCCGTGGACGAGCTGGAGGAGCTGCACCGCGAACTCGACGTCGCGGATCCCGCCTCGGCCGCGCTTGACCTCGACGGACTCCTTTCCGAGCGAACGGACCTGATCCTCGATCCGCGTCTTCGAAGCCCGGACGTCCTCGATGGCCGAGGGCGGGAGCTGCGCCGGATGCACGAACGGGGTGACCGCTTCGACGAATCGATCGCCCAGAGCCTGGTTCCCGGCCACCGGGCGGGCCTTCAACAAGGACTGGCGCTCCCACGTGGCGGCGTGGCCGCCGTAGTACTCGACCATGGACTCGAGCGACCGGGAGAGAGGGCCCGAGCGACCCTCGGGCCGCAGGTTGGCGTCCACCCGGACCGCCACCCCGTCGGCGGTCGGCTCGCTCAACAGGGAGATCACCTGGGCCGCGGCGCGTCCCGCTCGATCCTGGGCGGCGGCGCCCGATTCGACGTGGACGAACAACACATCCACATCGGACGCGTAGTTCAGCTCCCGACCGCCCAGCTTCCCCATCCCGATCACGGCCACGTCGTCGGGAAGGGGCGACAGGCGAAGGCATGCCTCGGCGATGGCAGAGAGCTCCGTCATGACGTCCTCGACGTCCTCTCCGGCTAGGTCCCGGGCGGCCACGCGGTAGCCGGCCCGGCGCCGGAAACGGCGGATCCCGCGCACGGGACCCAGGCGGGCAAGGTCGGCGGCCCCCTCCTGCATCAGGTCTTGTCCCGACCGGGGGCCGAGGTCGGCTAACGCCTCGAGTTCCTCGGGATGGGCCAGGAAGAAATCGGACGCCGCCGTCGAGAACCCCAGGAGCCGCGCCGCCGCCGGGATGATGTCCGGGCGGGCCAGGAACTCCCTGGCCTCGGTGCGATCACCGACCCTGGAGACCGCGACGCGGGCGAGCTCGGGATCGGGCGCCTCTCCGAGGGCCCGCCCCAGGACCTCGGGCGAAATCACGGCCCGATGGTACTTCGCGCATCCACCCGCTCCGCGCAAAGGAAGAGGCCCGGCGAGGTGACCTCGCCGGGCCTCGTCGTCAGGTCGGTCTCAGCCCGCCCGCGGCGTTAGGAGAAGATGCTCACGCCGCCCGGGCCGATCAACAGGCCGACGATGATGAGCACGATGCCGGCCAGGACGCCGCCACGGATGAGTGTGACGATCCCAGCGATCACGAAGACCGCCGCAATGAGCCACAGGAGCGTGGCCGCCCCTCCACTCGCTGCCAAGAGCGCCAACATGTCAGGTTCCCCCTTCCTGTCTGGAGTGGGCCGTCCGTCCCGCCATCACCCGCACGTGAAGATATGCACTCCGCCCGGACCGACCAGCAGGCCGATGATGATCAGGACGACTCCTGAGAGCACACCGCCTCGAACGAGGGTGATGATGCCCGCGATGACGAAGACGGCGGCGATGATCCAGAGGGTCGAGGCGCACCCGCCGGCCGCGCGGGCCAGGATCTCCATCGTGATGCCCGTCATCACCGAGCCTCCCGCATCGGCTGGCCACCCTCTCCCTGCACCAGCTCCTCGAAGAGGGTTCGGTAGTGCACCATGGCTTGCCGAAGGTCCTCGGTCCCCGCGTCTCCCCCGTCGCTCGACACCGAGATTGCATGGGCTGCCCGGTAGTTCTCGACCAGGTTCGGGTGGTCCACGGAGATGTCCGCGGCTCGCGTCTCGAAGTCGTCCATCGGATAGCCGCGTTCGCGCATCACGTCGGTGACCAGCCGATCGGCGTCGCGAACCGAATCGGCGGGTGAGTCCACGAAACGACCCTGCACGACCCTCCAGGCCTCCGCATAGCGGAGTCGGGCCGCTGGGTCGAGCGGTCGGATGGTGAGCTCCTCCCGGCGCTTCTGCCTCGCTTCGAGCTCCGATTCGGCCTCCCTGCGGTCGCCGGCTGCCTGGACGGTGCGGTCGTACTCGGGGCCGAACGACTCCCGCAGCCGGCCCGTTCTCTGCTTGCGGTACATGGCCCACGCCACCACCCCCACGACGACCAGGGCAGCCGTGATCAGGACCCAGATCCACCACTGCATGGGGCTCTCCTTGCTCGTCGGGGGGCGCCCGCGGGCACGGCCAGTAAGGGTTACCCCGAGCAAAGCTCAAGCAATCCAGCTCGAATTGGCATGTGACCGGCCCATTCCGACCACGCCCCCTCCTGGTTCCGTATGAAGGGGTGAGAGGAGACGGGGTGGTCAGACGCTCATGGCTCTGGGCCATCGCGGGAGCCGCTCTCGCCTTGACGGTCGGAGCGGTAGTGCTGGTCCGAGTCGGGCCCTTCGGCGCCGTGACCACCACACCGACGAGCCGGACCCCGCCTTCCCCCTCACCTCCCCCTCCAGTCATCACCCGGTTCGACCTGGGGGCCATCCCGATCCGGTCCGTCGTGGCCGCTGAAGGCGCTCTGTGGACGGTTGTGGAGAGCAGGACCACAGAGCGCGTGTTCCTGGTGCGGGTAGATTCCAACACCGGGGCTGTCAGGAGAGTCCCCTTCGGACGGGCCCAGCCCCTCTGGGTTGCGGCAGGCTTCGGGGCCATCTGGGCGGCCGGATGTCCTCACGAAGAACCGAACGGGAGTTGCCCGGATGGAACCGTCTACCGACTCGACCCGACCGATCTTCGGATCAGTGCTCGGGCCCGCGTGGGCGGGAACATGCAGAGCCTGGCCGCTGGAGAAGGTGCGGTCTGGGTTGGGCAGTTGACGTACGTGAACAACGTGCCGCAGCCCGGCTATCTGTTTCGCGTGGATCCCGAGACGCTTGCTCTCCATCGATACTCGCTCGAGCCGCTGCGCAGGAGAGGTCCGCCGTGTTGTGCCGTCCCACTCACGACCGCACAAGGGGCCGTTTGGATGCTCCCGGGCCAACGACTTGTCCGGTTGAACCTGGCGTCCGGCCGATTCGTACGCCTTCGTGCCTCCGGGATTGATCTCGTGGGAGATGAAGATGCCGTTTGGCTGCTGGGGGATCGCCCGCAACGCCACCCCTCGTTCCTCCATTCGAAGATCTTGCGCATCGACCCGGCCACGAACTCCGTGTCGGATGTCGGCCCCGAGGCCACGGCGGTTGCCGCCCGCGATGGAGAAGTGTGGATGCTCAAAACATCCCTCGATGGCAGCGATCGCACGCTGCTGCTCCAACGCCTAGATCCGGGCACCGGACATCCGACCGGCCCGCCCCTCACCGTGGAAGCCGGACCGCCCAAGGTCAACTTCGAAGGCGGCATCTTCTTCAGCTCCCTCGTTCATCTCGCGTACGCCGAGGGCGCGCTCTGGGTCACTGTCGGAGATTCCCTCGAAGCCATCCGGATCGCTCCTCTGTGAATTAACCGGCGCGTAACCGAACCGATGGTCCCAGCGGGGTACGCTGAGACACCCCGAGAGCGCGGAGGCGGAAGCAACGATGAGCCTTTCCAAGGAAGCCGAGTTCGTCCTGCGGACGGTAGAGGAGCGCGGGATCAAGTTCATCCGCCTGTGGTTCACCGACGTCCTGGGCTTCCTCAAGTCGATCGCCATCACATCGCAGGAACTGGAGGGGGCCCTCACCGAAGGCGTGGGCTTCGACGGATCGGCCATCGAGGGGTTCGCCCGGATCCAGGAAGCCGACATGGTCGCCAGGCCCGACCCGGCGACCTTCCAGACCATCCCGTGGCGGTCGGAGGCCCAGGTCGCCCGGATGTTCTGCGACGTCTACGACCCCGACGGCACGCCCTTCGACGGCGACCCGCGCCAGGTTCTGAAGCGGCAGCTGGCGAGGGCGGCGGATCTCGGCTTCACCTACTACGTGGGCGACCGAGTTCCTGGACCGGGGCAGCTACTTCGATCTCACGCCACTCGACGTGGCCACCGATCTGCGCAAGAGAACGGTGGAGTACCTCGAGGCCATGGGGATGCCCGTGGAGTCCTCCCACCACGAGGTGGCTCCGTCACAGCACGAGATCGACCTGCGGTACGCGGACGCCCTCACCATGGCCGACAACATCATGACCTACCGGCTCACGGTGAAGGAGGCCGCCCACGAGTTCGACGTGTACGCCACGTTCATGCCGAAGCCGGTCGCGGGGGTAGACGGCAGCGGCATGCACACGCACATGTCGCTGTTCGAGGGCGACCGGAACGCCTTCTTCGACCCGACCGACGAGTTCCACCTATCCAAGACCGCCCGGGCCTTCATCGCCGGCGTGCTGCGCCATGCCCGCGAGCTCACGCTGGTGACCAACCAGTGGGTCAACTCCTACAAGCGGCTGGTTCCCGGCTACGAGGCGCCGGTGTACATATGCTGGGCCCGCCGCAACCGCAGCGCCCTGGTCCGTGTGCCCATGTACAAGCCGGGCAAGGAGGGCGCCACCCGGATCGAGTTCCGCTCCCCCGACCCGGCCTGCAATCCCTACCTCGCCTTCGCCAGCATGCTGGGCGCGGGATTGGCCGGGATCGAGAACGAATACGAGAACGGCGGGCTGCCGGCATCGAGTCGCTGCCGGAGGACCTGTTCGAAGCCATCGTGGCGGCGGAGCGGTCCGAGCTGCTGCGGGAGACGCTGGGCGATCACGTCTTCGAATACCTGATCCGGAACAAGCGCGAGGAGTGGGACGCCTACAAGGCGTACGTCACGCCCTACGAGCTGGAGCGCTACCTCCCCCTGCTGTAGGTCCGCGGGTGGCGGCTATCGAGGCGCTACGCTTGCTCCGTGGTTCGCATCGCGCTGGGACAGATCAATCCCACCGTCGGTGACCTGGGCCGGAACACCACGAGGATGGTCGAGTGGGCGGCTCGGGCTACCGAGGCCGGGGCCGACCTGATCTGCTTCCCCGAGCTGGCCATCACTGGCTACCCGCCCGAAGACCTCGTGCTGCGGCCGCGGTTCGTGGCGGACAACCTGGCCGCGCTCGAGGAGCTGGCCCGACGAACGGCCTCCGGATGCGCAGTGCTCGCCGGGTTCGTCGACCGATCTGAGGCCGGTCTGCACAACGCCGCGGGGCTGCTGGCGGGCGGCAAGGTGGTGGCCCGCTACCACAAGGTGAAGCTGCCCAACTACGGCGTGTTCGACGAGCAACGCTACTTCGTTCCCGGCGATTCGGCCTGTCCCGTCCGGCTGGCCTCCTCGGCGCTGGGGATCTCGGTGTGCGAGGACGCGTGGGCGCCCGGCCGGCCGTGGGACGAGTACGCCCGCGACCGAGTGAAGGTCATCCCGAACATCAACGCGTCCCCCTACCACAGGCACAAGATCGCCGAGCGGCTGGAGGTCTGCCGGGCCAGGGCCGCGGACACGGGGGCATGGATCGTCTACGTGAACTCGGTGGGCGGGCAGGACGAGTTGGTGTTCGACGGCGGCTCGATGGTCGTGTCGCCCGACGGCGAGCTGGCGTGGCACGCCGCCATGTTCGAGGAGGACCTCCTGGTCGTGGACATCGACGTGCCCGAGGCGGCGGCCGGATTCGATGGACCCGATGTCGCGCCCACGGTCGTGCCGAAGCCGGCCCTCCTGTCGATCCAGCGACCCCCGTGGCCAGAGGGACCCGAGGAGGTGTACCGAGCGCTCGTCCTCGGGCTCGGCGACTACGTGAGGAAGAACGGGTTCGAGGAGGTGGTCCTCGGCCTCTCCGGTGGCATCGATTCGGCGCTGACCGCCACGCTCGCCGCCGACGCGCTTGGTGCAGCCGCCGTGCGCACCGTGACCATGCCCTCTCCCTACACCTCCGCGGAGAGCCTGGCCGACGCCGCCGAGGCGGCCCGCCGGCTGAACGTGCGGCTCGAGGAGGTGCGCATCGACGACGTGTTCAAGGCCTACCTCTCCGCCATGGAGGACGTGTTCCGGGGCACGGACGAGAATGTGGCGGAGGAGAACCTCCAAGCAAGGATCCGGGGCAACATCCTGATGGCCATCTCGAACAAGTTCGGCTCGCTGGTGCTGGCGACCGGCAACAAGAGCGAGATGGCCACGGGCTATTCGACGCTGTATGGAGACATGGCAGGCGGGTTCGCTCCCATCAAGGACGTCCCCAAGACGCTCGTGTTCGAGCTGGCCCGGTGGCGCAACGCGCAGTCGGATCCGCCGCCCATCCCCGAGCGGATCATGACGAAACCGCCCAGCGCCGAGCTCCGGGTTGGGCAGAAGGACACGGATTCGCTCCCGCCCTACGAGCTCCTCGACCCCGTCCTCGAGGGGTACGTCGAGCGGGACCGCTCGGCCGAGGAGCTGATCGAGGAAGGGTTCGACCCGGACGTGGTGCGAAGGGTGGCGGCCATGGTGGATCGCGCCGAGTACAAGCGCCGCCAGGCCCCTCCGGGGGTCAAGATCACCCCGAAGGCCTTCGGGAGGGACCGCCGGCTGCCGATCACGAACGCCTACCAGCGGGCCAAACCGCCCTTGGGTCCCCAGGGTCCGATTTCGACCAGGGCGGTCGGCCGACCTGCCGCTGGAACCGACTGAACCCTCACTACAATCGAAATCGGGCCGTTAGCTCAGTGGCAGAGCAGGGGGCTTTTAACCCTCGTGTCGTAGGTTCGATCCCTACACGGCCCACGGTGGCGGCCACCGTTCGTCCGGCGCTGAAGACCCTCCGCGGCTTGGACGATGTTCATCTGTGAGGACTCGTGGATACCTGCTCGGCCTGCGGGGCCCGGCTGAAGCCAAAGCTGAGGTGGTGCTGGCGATGCTACGCGCCCGTCGGACAACCTGAACCCGGCCCCGGGCTGCCTGCACGGACGAGCCAGATCAACCTCGACCAGGATTCGCCGCCCCGGTACTCGCGGTGGCGATCCGGTCCGACCACGTTTGGGCCGGTGGGGCGGATCTCCATCACGTTGGCCCTCGCGTTCTTCGGCTGGGTGACCTTCTACGCCTTCCACTTCGTGGACGGGCCTCTGGTGATCGCCGACGTGGCCGTGTACGCCGTGGGCGCGTTCTTCGTCCTGCGCCACGCCTGGAGGCGCGATCGAGTGGCCTGAGTTCGGGAGCCCGGCACCAAGCCCTGGGCTCCCTCCATTGGGGCGGACTTCTCGCCTCCAATCAGTCCGCCGCAAGCAGAGGCGATCACAATTTCTGGGTCGGGAGGGCACGCGAGGGCTCTCATTTCCCCTCACAAGAACGCCAAAAACCTACTCAGGGCGGCTTGACACCTTTCGGGGTGTGCGGCAAAGTGCGCCCTCGCGTGGGCGGGATTGAGGCGTTCTTGCCCTGTGTGAAGTTCGGCTATCGGTGGAAGGGGGGGATGCGACCCGAGTCAATCGAAGCCGGTAAATAGGCAAGCTGTGGAAGTGTTCAACACTCACAGAAGGGGGTTCATAGCGTGAAATTTCGGATCTTCGCACTGATTACTGCGGGCGCCTTCCTGGTCGCCCTGGGTGGCACCCCGGCGACCGCCGCCGGCAAGGCCCCCAGCGGGGCCGCCAGGGTCACCCGGCCGGCAGCGCTTCCGAAGGCTCCGGGCGTTCTCCTGTACGACCAAACGGACGACCCCAACGGGGTCGCCATCACCTCGCAGGACTTCGAGGGCAGCTTCGACGCCTACGACAACCAGCTCGGGGACGACTTCGTCGTTCCCACCGGCCACAAGTGGATCATCAAGAGCATCGTGGCCCCGGGCGTCGACAAGATCGCAGGCGACCTCACGACCCTGGTGAACGTGTACATCTACAAGAACAGTGGGAGCCTGCCAGGTGGCCTGAAGTACCAGTCCAACAGCCTGC
>VAYG01000050.1:0-4444 GCA_005885015.1 Actinomycetota bacterium
TAGCCCCGGGCCTCGGCAAGGTTGGCGATCCGTCCGGAGGAGAGGTCGTCGACGGCGACCGCGCGCTTGCCCTCCGCCAGGAGGCGGTCGCACAGGTGGGAGCCGATGAACCCGGCACCCCCGGTGACCAGGTATGTCGCCATGCCAGGGCGAGGCTACCCTGGCGATCAGCGCCGAGCCAACGGGACGACGAATCGCAGCGCCGTATGGGTCTCCGAGAAGCGCACCACCTTGTTGTCCACCAGACCGGCCCCGACGCCGGTCCGGATGACGTCGATCTCTCGGAGATCCCTCCGACCCTTCGGGAACACGGCCCACACAGCCCCGTTTCGCCGGAGGAAGGGCTCCAGGCGGCCCAGCCGCGCCAGATGCGCAGTCCTCTCCACGGCGACGAAGATGAGGTCGGAGTCCTTCCGCCGGCGCTCCGACACGTCGGCCCCGGCCGCGGCGAGCTCGCCGGTGAATCCCGGGTGGGCCAGCCCGAGGACGGACACGCGCAGGCCGGGTCGCACGCCCAGCTTCTCCACGCGGCTCTTCGAGGAAGGCTCCGCCCCCATCGGCCGATTGTGGCGTCCCGGTGACCCGAGCACATCACCACCATCGAAACCGGCTCCGGGGGTTCGGGTACCTGAGCCGACTGGGCCCGGGCGTGGTCACCGGGGCCGCCGATGACGACCCCTCCGGGATCGGCACGTACTCCCAGGTGGGAGCGTCGTTCGGACTGGGCTACGTGTGGACCGCCCCGGTCGCCCTCCCGCTCGCCGCCGCCGTCCAGGAGACGGCCGCCCGTCTCGGGCTGGTGACGGGGAAAGGACTCGCCGCGCTCATCCGGGAACGCTTCCCTCGGTGGGTGCTGTACGGGTCGGTGCTGCTGGTGTGCGTGGCCAATGTGTTCAACATCGGCGCCGACCTCGGAGCGATGGCCGCCTCGCTCCGCCTGGTGGTTCCCGTCCCCCAGATCGCGCTCCTGTTCGCGTTCGCGGCCGGGACCCTCGCCCTGGAGGTGTTCGTCCCCTACCATCAGTATTCTCGCGTCCTCCGCTGGCTCACCCTGTCGCTCGGCGCTTACGTCGCGGTCCTGTTCGCTGTCCATGTCGATTGGGGAACCGTTGCCCGGATGGTCTTCGTGCCCGGCCTGCCGGGCGGTCGGAGTGGGCTGGCCGCCCTGATCGCCGTATTCGGGACCACGGTGTCCCCCTACCTGTTCTTCTGGCAGGCCAGCGAAGAGGTCGAGGAGGAGCTCGAAGAGCGGAAGCGCGCCGGCCGGTCCGCTCGGGCCCCCGGCCCGGTGAAGGCCGAGCACTGCCGCCTCATGCGCCTGGACGTGGTGGCGGGCATGGCCTCGGCGGTCGCGGTCATGTTCGCCATCATGGTGTCCTCGGCGGTGACCCTCGGGGCGCACGGCCTCACCACCATCCAGACGGCGGACCAGGCCGCGAGGGCCCTCCGCCCCATCGCCGGTCCCGTCGCGGGACTCCTGTTCGCCCTTGGGGTCGTGGGGACAGGGATGCTGGCCGTCCCCGTGCTCGCGGGGTCCACCGCCTACGCCCTGGCCGAGACGTTCGGCTGGCGGGAGGGGCTCTCCCGAACCCTGCGCGAGGCGCACGGCTTCTACGGCGCCATGGCGGCGGCCCTGGCCGTGGGGCTGACCCTGGGGTTCGTCGGAGTCAACCCGATCCGGGCCCTCTATTTCGCGGCGATCCTGAACGGGCTGGCCGCTCCGCCCCTGATCCTCGTGATGCTGCTGTTGTCGAACTCGAAGGACGCGCTGGGACGGTGGTCCGCGGGGTGGCTGTCGAACGTCCTGGTCGGCGCGGCGCTCATCCTCATGACCCTTCTGCCGCTCGCCTACCTGCTCAGCTGAGGGCGTGGCCCCGGGTCATCCGGTCCTGTTCACCCGGCCCTGATCCGGCGGACCTCCTCCATGAACTCCTTCACTCTCGCCGGATCGACCCTCCGGGCCAGGTTCCCGCCTTCCCGGAAGGTCGTCGCCACGATGGCGCCATCGGCTCGAGGAAAGAGATCCCCGACGTTCTGGGCGGTGAGCCCGCTGCCGATGACGACCTCGCCCAGGCCTCGAACGGCCTCGAGGTCCTCCTTCTTCGGAGCCTGCCCCGTCCGGGAGCCCGAGACGACCACCGCGTCGGCCAGGCCGCGTTCGATCAAGTCGAGGGCCGACTCCCGGATGGGCCGGCCGACCAGGGGCACCGCGTGCTTGACGTGGACGTCGGCGAAGACGGCGATCCGGTCCGCGCCGAGGAGCCGGCGGGCCCGCATCAGCTCGGCCGCCACACCCTCGATCAGTCCCTGGTCCGTCATGGCGGCCTCGGTCAGTACATTCACCCGGATGAACCCGCCCCCGAAGGCCTGGGCCAGGCCCAGGGAGGCCCGGGCGCAGTTCCGGAGGACGTTCACGCCGAGGGGCAGATCGGTCTGCCGGCGCAGCTCCGCGAGGACCCGCCCGATGGAGGCCACCGTCTCCGGAGGCGCCTCGGTCTTGAAGTACGGGGCGTCCCCGATGTTCTCCACCGACAGCCCGTCCACCCCGCCCGATTCAAGGGCCGACGCGTCCTCCAGCGCGGCCTCCACCACCGGCTCCAGCTCGCCCCCGAACCGGGGCGAACCCGGAAGCGGGAGCAACGCGATCGATCCGATGACCGGACGTTCCGCCCCGAACAGCTCGCGCAAGCGCACGGCCCTGATCATGGCCGGTGCGGTAGACGGGCGCCACCGTGAGCCGTGTCGGCCGCCTTGTGTGAGTTCCTGACCGGACACCCTTCACGTCGTTGTCCCTCGAACCGATGCATGGGAGCATCGTCCAGCTTTTCGTTGCGAGGGGAACCAGATCAACCGAAGACGCGCCCCCATACGGCGTGGCGCAGCCTGGGTCAATGACCAGGTCAAGCGCTCGCCCTCCAAGCCCTTTCTCCGTTGGAGCGCGCTCGCCGCGCTGGCCTTGGCCATCCCGATGGCGTGGCTGGCGCCGAGCCAGTCGACCGGAGCCCACCAGGCCAGGCCCAAGAGCCGCCCGGCCGCGGGTCACGGGAAGGCGGCCCACAGACAGGGGGACCACAAGCGGGCGACCCGTCACCGGACGGCGGTCGAGCCGTCCGCTGGACACGGGATGCCGTCCACGGCCCGAAGCCAGTACCTGAAGACCACCCACTCCTCCGTCCTCAACCGTATGGGCTGCGCCGAAGGTCGGCGTCTGTCCAGGTCGAGGGATGAAAGCGCCATCGTCGTGCTCGCCTTCGGCCGTCCGGTACGGAGGGGTCACGGGCACTGGGGCGCGTCGCTGTTCGGAAGGGGATTCCGCTCGATCGGGCAGATCCAGCGGGCTGCCCAGGCGTACGGCCGCGGGTTCGCCCGCTGCGCGGCCCCGTCCGGCCCCCACCTCACGGTGGCCATCGGCACGAGCAACTTCGGCCCCGGGGTGACGTATCGCCATGGGGCGGCGTGGGCCGCCATGGTCAACGGTGCCAACGAATGGGTCGACGCGCAGGACCTTGCCCACAGGCTCCGGTTCGCCGGGGCCAGCGACATCGAGCTCAGTTGGAACGGGCCCAGGACGAGCAAGCGCTGGGTCCGGGGCTACGACTCCGTGGCCCGGTGGCCGTACTACGACTACGGGGACGCGGCGGGATGCCCCCCCAGGGGCAATTGCCTGGGGGGCTGGACCCAGGAAGACGTGTGGTTCGTGTCCTGGGGGGCCAGGACCGCCTGGCCACTCCCGGAGATCTATACGGGCGATCGCGGGCAGGCCGAGCAGTGGTATCGGTTGAGCCTGTACTCCTACCTCCGGCACGGCTGGCGGATGACGATCGCCGGCGCGCTGTCCCAGCGAACGGCGTGCCGCCAATCCAGCGACACGTGCCGAGGGATGAACAATTCCCCGGCCCGCGCGTGGGGGCAGCTCGACGGCTTGCTGAACCGGGACTTCCGTACCGCGCAGCGCCTCCGTTGGTCGTCCGACTTCGCCTGGGCCCGCTAAGGCTCCGCCCGGTTCCCCAGACCTCCCCCGGGTCCCGCTCGATCGCCCGGTGACGCCCTAGGCACAAGAGCCGAGGCGTTTTCCCTCACTCAACCCTTCAAGCCGGCCGCCCGGGCAGACGACCCAACAACAGACGTGTCCGCATCGAACCTGTTGGAGGCAAACATCATGCGGTCCGCCCATGCTGGCCGGCGTTCGAGCTCGAAGGCGAACTCTCCGCTGCTCGCTCTGGTTGTCGGCGGGCTGATCGCCGCGACCATTGCCGGCGGGGCCGGGCGGGCAGGAGCGGCCACCGCGGCTCCGAACACCTTCTCGTGGCTGAGCCGCTGCGTCTACACCCGGTCTGCTCGGGTCGACCCGATCATGTCCCCGGGGATGCCGTCCATGCACCTTCACGACTTCTTCGGGACGGCTCCGGGCATGGACGCCACCTACGACTCGCTCCGGGCCGGC
>VAYG01000050.1:4483-7781 GCA_005885015.1 Actinomycetota bacterium
GGTCCAGGTGCACGTCTATTACAGCGGTCCCATGCGGGGCGGCGTGGAGGTCCACCCGTTCCCTCCCAACCTGAAGATGCTCGCCGGGAACCCGGAGGCGCCGCCTCGGTCCCAGCCCACCAACGTTGTCTGGTTCGACTGCGGACCCGGGGAGGGCCCCTGGTCGAAGCCCTCCCAGACGCCGTACCTCTGTCCTGCGGGGAAGCACGTGCGTTCGCACATCCGCTTCCCGTCGTGCTGGGACGGTACCCCCCCGGCCACCACGGGGGACGACTCCGCCCACATGGCCTACCTCTCCGGGGGCGGGTGCCCGGCCGGCTGGGTGAGGGTTCCCCAGATCCACATGTCGATCTCGTACGCGATCCGGGACGGCCGCGGGGCCAGGCTGGCGTCCGGCGGCGGCCCGGGCAACCCCAACTCGATCTACACCTTGCACGCCGACTACTTCCACGCGTGGGACCAGACAGTCTTCACCGAGCTCGTCGACGGGTGCCTCAACGGGGCAGGTGGTCCGTGCGGCACGCCGCGCACCCCGGTGGTTTCCAAGATCAGCCCCGGGAGCGGCCCCTCCGGAACGACCGTCACCCTGACGGGCAAGTACTTCGACGGAGTGCAGGCCGTCGCCTTCGGCGGCACCGCGGCCCCCTTCGCTAGGACGTCGTCCACCTCCATCAGGTGCGTCGTCCCGCCCGGGGCGGCCGACGGCCGGATCTCGGTCACCTCCGACGGCGGAACCACCGGAGGCAAGATCTCGACGGCCGGCTACAGCCTCACGTCTTTCAACGTGACGTAGCCGCGGGGGCCCGCCTTGAGGGCACGGCGCGGGCGATCCGCCGCGCGTCGATGCCGACCTCCCGGAGTTCCCGCTGATCGGGTTGGAGAACCCGATGAAGTAGAGGTCGGGCGCATCGGGATGCGTCTGGTCGCCGTGAACGACCGGGTGGCCGTTGCGGCCGATCAGCCCGAGCTTGCCCACCAGCCGGTCCAACCCGCGGTGGAAGCCGGTCGACGCGGTGACCGCGCCCGGCTCCACGCTCCTCCCCCCGGCCAGGAGCACCCTTCGGCCGTCGAATCCTTCCACGGCAGGGACGACCCGGACCCGGCCCTTCTTGAGCAAGGGGATCAGCCCGACGTCCAGGATGGGGATCGAATCGTTCCTCACCCGCGTGTACAGGCCGGCGGCGGGGGCGGGCATGCCGTAGCGGGTGAGGTCGCCGACCGTGAGTCGCTGCACGATCCCGGCCAGCTTGTCGACCACGGGCACGGGCAAGCGACGAATCATGAGCCCCACGACCTGGGACGGGAACCCGGCGAGGTCCCGCCGGAGGACGTTCGGCGCCGTTCGCACCGAGATCATCACGTCCCTGGCCCCGCCTTCGACCAGGTCCACGGCGATCTCCGCGCCCGAGTTCCCCGTCCCGACCACCAGGACGTCCTGGCCGCGGAACGGCTCGGGGTTCCGATACGTGGCCGAGTGCAGCAGCGTGCCGGTGAAGCCCTCCATCCCGGGCCAGCCAGGGACGAACGGCTCGCGGTTGAAGCCGGTGGCGACCACCACGACCCGAGCGGTGAGGTCGCCCTTGCTCGTCACCAGCCGCCACCCGTCGTCGGCACGCTGGAGCTCCTGGACCTCGACGCCGGTTCGAACGTCCAGGCCGTGATGGCGCTGGTAGCGCTCGAGATACCTGATCACCCCGTCCCGGGAGACCCACCTGCCCTCCCGGCGGTCGATGGCCAGGCCCGGGAGGCCCGACAGCCCGCGAACGGTGTGGAGGTGGAGCCGGTCGTAGTGCTCCCGCCAGCTGGATCCGATCGAGGCCCGCTCCAGGACCACCGTCGGGATGCCCCGGCCCTGGAGGGCCGCCGTCGCCGCCAAGCCGGCGGGCCCCGCGCCGATCACGACGGCTTGGTGGCGCTCGACGGAGGGACCCTCATCGGGCCGCTCGCTTCGAGATGCAGGCGCCTGGGGCCCCGACGTCAAGTGGAGATGACCGGATTCGAACCGGCGACCCCCTGCTTGCAAAGCAGGTGCTCTACCACTGAGCTACATCCCCGCCGCTTGGGCGGAAACGCTACCCAGCCAGCGCTCCGCACGAAGAGCGTATACCTTCCCGCGAAGCCGGCACCGCAGCCGTTCGGCCGGGGTGATTCCGATCACCCCCTCGAGGGGTTCCCCGATCACCCGCTCGACCGTAGAGTCGTCCCGGATGGAGGCCAGGCGGCGAAGTTGGGAGCGACGGTGGGTGGGCAAGGCCGGCACCGAATTCTTCTGGTACGCGACCGAACCGCCCCAGCAGCTGACCCGACTTCTCGAATCGGAACCGCTTCCGCCCGGCCTCGCACTGGACATCGGCTGCGGGAACGGCGTCCTGACGTCGTATCTCGCTCAAAGGTTCGAGCTTGCGGTCGGCCTCGACCTCGTGTTCCAACCGCTGTCTCGCGCCAGGACCGAGTTCGGCGATGTGAACGGCGCTTCCTCGTTCGTGCAGGGTGCGGTTCCGTTCCTCCCCATCCGTGATTCGAGCTGTGCCCTCGTCTTCGACCGCGACTGCCTCCGCAACATCCCCTGGTCGCTCTGGCCCAGGTACTTCAGCGAGACGGCACGCGTCCTGAGGCCGAGCGGGATCCTGCAAATCCTGTTCCCAGACCGGAGAAGGAAGCCAATCCTGACGGTCAAGGGATTGCGAACGGTCGCGAAAGACGCCCTATCCCGCAAGTCCCGCGGGGGCCCTCGGGTGCTGTCCACCTCCGTCGTCCGGCCGTTGCTACCGCCCACCTTGAACGTGATCAGGGAGGATCGCTTCCTCTTCCAGGTCCCTTCCGGGAATCGTCACCCGTTCACGGAGCTCGTCGTCAGGAAATCCTGAGCGTGAACGCGTTCATACCCTCATCCGAGCTGCGTGTGCAGCCAGGAGAGGGTCCGCTCGAAGACCGTCTGACTCTGGTCCTCCGCGCAGGTCTTGTCCTCGTACCCGCGAGCGTGGCCCCCCGGGGCCGTGCACAGGACGGCGGGTACCCCGAGCCGGCCGGCCAGCGCGTAGAAGTCGAGCGCCTCCTGGTAGGGGATCTGGTCGTTCAGCGAGTTCGCGATGAAAAGGGGCGAGGCCGTCGAGTCCAGGTGGTTGTACGGCGATGCGTTGGCCCAGAGACCGGGACAGGAACTCAACGAGCACCCGACGTATTTGCTTCGCGCTGTCACGCACCCGGGCGGGTGATTTGCGAGGTTGCAGCTGACCCGTCCGTCGGCCAGATATCCGAGCTCCGTGGACCCGGACCACGAGGCAGCCGCGTCGGACCG
>VAYG01000050.1:7823-31134 GCA_005885015.1 Actinomycetota bacterium
CCAGCGTCCCCACGTGGGCGGGGTCGGCCTTGTACTGGCCCGCATGAGCCCGCACCCAAGCCACGGCGTCGCCTACGTCGATCGCCGGATCGATCGCGTGATACCCGCACAGCCCAGGGTCGATTCCTGGCTGCGGCTTCTTGCAGGCAAGGCGCGTATCGATGTTGAAGACGGCGAAGCCGTTTCGCCGGGTGCGGTCGGCCTCGACCTCCACGTTCTCCTTGCACCCCGACCGCCACAGGCTGCCGTGGATGGTCACCACGGCGGGGAACGGACCCTGGCCTGGCGGAACGAAGATGTCCGTGGTCACTTTCGTCCCGTCCTGGAGCGTCTTGTAGGGAACGTCGTTCCAGTCGGGCTTGATGGTCGGCGGGTTGCACCCTCCGGTGACGGCGGCCATGGCCGGCAGGGCGGGCACGAGCACGATCGCGGAAAGGACCGCGAGGGCCAGGAGGGGGCGGATGAGCTTCACAACGACCTCCGAATGACGGTGGTCGCACAAGATACCTCGTCGGAGAATTGCAAGCCATGGCCGCCGACCTTCCTCAGCTGACCGACGAGCAGCGCAAGGCATGGAGCGCCGGAGACTTCGCCGCGTTCGCCCCTCAGCTCCTCGAGCCGAGCGAGCAGTTGTGCGAATCCGTGGCGGCCCGCGCCGGCCAGCTCGTGCTGGACGTGGGCACCGGGAGCGGGAACACGGCGCTGGCCGCGGCGCGCCGAGGGTGCCGGGCCGCCGGTCTGGACTTCGTGCGGCCCCTCCTGGCCCGGGCCAGGGAGCGAAGCGCAGCGGAGGGGCTCGGTCTGCAGCTCGTGGAGGGCGACGCGCAGGCGCTTCCCTTCCCCGACGAGACCTTCGACGCCGTAGTCTCCGTGTTCGGGGCCATGTTCGCTCCCGACCAGGAGCGCACGGCATCGGAGCTGCTCCGAGTCTGCAAGCGAGGCGGCGCGATCGGGGTGACCTCGTTCCCGCCCTCCGGCTTCGCCGGAGAGCTCTTCCGGATCACCGCCCGATTCGCTCCGCCGACGAGGGGGGCCCAGCCGGTCTTCAGGTGGGGCACCCGGGACGGGCTGGAGCGGCTGTTCGGCGACGGGGCCGTCTCCGTGGACGTCCGCACGCGCCACTTCCGCCTCCGCTTCCTCTCCAACCAGCAGGGGGCCGAGGTCTTCCGGACGGCCTTCGGTCCGATCGGCATGGTCTTCTCCAAGATCGGCCAGGGCCGGCAGGCCCGGCTCGAGGAGGCGCTCACGGAGCACGTGGCCCGGTACAACGAGGCCGGGGGCGGATCGGCCGTGGTCCCGGTGGAGTACCTCGAGGTGATCGTCAGGAAGGGCTGACCGGGCTCACCCCAAGTACGCATGCAGCCAGGCCACCGACTCCTGGAACACCGTGGTGCCCGTATTCGGGTCCACCACGACGTCCTCGTACTGACGTTCGTGCTTGGCTCCCTCCAGCACCCGCAGGAAATGCGGCACGCCGCTCGCCGCCAGCGCCGCATCCATGTCCTGGGCCACCTGGAGGGGAATGGTCTCCCTTGTGCTGTTGGCCAGATACGAGGGGGTGTCGTCCGCCGTCACCCCGGTGATCGGAGAGGCCGCGTACCACTGGTCCGGGCAGGAGCCGTTCCCGGTGTAGGGACAGCCGATGTACCGCCTGCTGTTCCGCTCGGCCGAGACCGGATCCTTCGCCAGGTCGTACCGCCAGAGCTCCGTGTTCCCCGACCACGAGACCACTGCCTCCGGTTTGTCCTGCCCCGCCACGCCCGAGGTGGCCAGCATGAGCGCAAGGTTGCCACCCGCACTGCCGCCAAGCGCCCCGACATGGTCCGGCAGCGCTCCATAGGTGGCGGCGTTTGCCCTGATCCACTCCACGGCGGATTTCAGATCGTCGATGGGCGCCGGAGCATGGTACCCGCACAGCTCGGGTGGAACTCCCGGCGGCGGCTTGCCCACCTTGCAGTCGAGGCGGTAGTTGGCGACGAACGCCACGAAGCCGCCGGCGGCCAGCGTGGAACCCTCGTGCTCCCATTGCGACTTGTCGCCCTTCTTCCAGATCCCTCCGTGGATCACCAGGACGGCTGGATGCGGGCCTCCCTGATCTGGCGCGTACACGTCCAGGGTGAGGGTGACGTCCCCCACGGTGGCATAAGGAACGTCCCTGACGACCGTTGTCCCGGAAAGAACCCCGAACGCATGCGCCGGAGAGCCCGCCATCGACACCGTCGCCGCCGCGGCAAGGCACACGCCGGCGAGAAAGGAGGTGGCTCGAGCGCGCACGGTGTCCCTTCCGTGATGGAAAGCGGCGAAGCGTAGCACGGCCTCTTGCCAGCGGACAGGCCTATTCCTTCCCGGCCAGCTTCCGCCCGACGAAGGCAGCCACCGCCCCCAGCGACGCGAAGTTCTCGTCGACCACCTCGCGGTTCGCGATGGCGACGTCGTAGGTGTCCTCGATGAAGTTCAGGAGCTGCATGAGCCCGAACGAGTCCAGGAAGCCCGACAGCAGGGGCATATCGGCGGGAACCTCCATCCCCGAGTCACCGAAGATCTCCTCGACGATGAAGGTCCGCAGCTGCTGCTGGATCTCCTCGCTCATCCCCCTCCGCCCCTCCCCGTGCGCTCCCCCGCCGGGGACCCCGACGCATCCTTGCCGCGTGCTGCTCGCTCCAGCGCGGCCCGGAACCGGGGCTCGTCCATCGACCCGGGCCATCGGATCGCATCGTCGCCAGCGTAGAGGATCTCGTTTCGCTGGTCGACGTACATGGTGTCGGGAGTCGCCCGGATGACCATCGGGCCGAACGCGGCTGAACGCGGCTCCGAGGACGCGTACCGCTGGGCCTGGTCCGGGCCGTCGAACAGGTAGAGGAGGTACCGGTCGGCGTCGACCCGCAAGGCGATCCCGTTGGCGCAGCCCACCCGGAGCTGGCCCGGAGGCAGGAAGCCGACGTCGCCGACGTCGTAGCGAGCCAGCCGGAGCGACCGGATCACGTCCAGGACGATCACGGAGGAGTCCAGGATCGGCGCCCACGTCACCGCGGAGGAAGGGATGGGCACGGCGTGGATCGGATCGGCGAACCGGCGCTCCGGATCCGACTCGATCACCAGGCGGCCGACCCGGCGCGTCCGGTTCGGCGGAGTGGTCGGGGCCATGGGAAGGACGGAGAAGGCGCCCTCGAACGCTACGAAGTCCCGGGCGGCCCCGGCCGTGGCGAAGCGGTGCAGGTTCACCCGGTGGCCGTCGACCCGGATCGTCAGGCTCTCCCGGGACTCCCTCGGCCGCCGCTGGCTCACCGGCGGACCCTCGACCTCGAGACGGTGACCTCGCGCGGCCAAGGCGCCCAGGAGGGCGCCGAAACCATGCCCTCGTTCGATCGCTCCGCCCCTGCCGACGACCGCTCGGGGACGCTCGCTCCGGAACAAAGCCGTCGAACGGTACGGGTAGACCCACGAGTGCCACCGGAGGTAGGCCCACCGGACCGGCTCGAGCGCCCGCCCCGAGGACGTCCCCCCGACGCACCGTCCCTCGATCGTCCACAGGCTCGAGGTCTCGCGGTCGACGAAGCCCTCGTCGACCCGATCGAGCGTCACCGGCGCGCCGTCCGATTCCGGGACGAACGCGGCCATGGTGAAACCGTCGGGCCGAGGGCCCGCCAGCACCACCACCCGCCCCGGCCCCACCGTCGCGTGGACCACCCCGCCCTCGCGGTGGACCTCCCGGAGAGGGAACGCCCACCGGTCCCCGTCCGCCTCGATCCCGAGCACCATCTCGTTCTCGGGGTAGCGCCGGTCGAAGTCCCCGACGATCGTGGCCGTCAGGAGGGGGTCCATCCCCGCGCGGGCGAACATCTCCTCCCGGCCGTGGCCATGGCGGGCGTCGGGGTGGTCGGGGTCCTCGAGCGGGGCCATGACCAGGGTGTCCGGGTGGAGATCGGCCCAGTCCGCCCATTCCATGTGATAGGCGGGGATCCAGGGCAGGAGCCGGCCCACGGCCGCCCGGTCGAGGCCGGCCCCATCGTGGTGGTTCCAGTGGCTCCCGCCGCGCAGGTCCTTCAGCAGCAGGACCGCGTTGACGAATCCGACCGTGCGGAACAGCGGTTCCCGCTCCCGGTTCCCAGGGGGCTGGGCGAGGAAGGCGGACCCGGATTGGCATCGTTCGCAGCTGGCCACGATGAACCGCTCGGGGCCGGCTCGATCGTTGACGACGTGGTAGTAGTCAACGATCCACAATGGATAAGCCCGCGCCGAACCCCCGACAACCAACCCGATGACGTAGTCATCCGGACGCATGTGCTGAGCTTCGGTTGCCCCGACCATGGGCGGGTCGTCCACACCCCCGATCGACCGCCCGAGCCTCTTGGGGAGCCGGAACCGTCCATAGGCCTGCCGGTCCAGGGCCGGAACCCCCGATCGAGCCGAAGAAATACTGGTGCGGGACATGAATGGTCCGGTATCCTAGACCGCTCCGGAGTTTCACGGCCCCGCCCGCCCGGAAGCATCCAACAACACGCGAGACGCAGGAGGCGGAAATGAAGCGGCGCGCCGTCGGGCGATCCGCATCCCCGCTCGCGCGCCCCACGGGGAGCTGAGCCCTCCGTCATGGCCGTGCAGCTTCCCCCTCTGGAGTCTTTGCGCTCCGCCGTCCACCAGGACCTCGGCATCCGGGAGGTGTTCCTCCTCCCGGACATCGGCGCGAGGAAGACGGTGGCCGTGCTGTCCACGCCGCTCGATGGGGCCGCGACCCACGGCTGGGTCGTCTGCCACTCGTTCGGCGCCGAGCAGGTCTTCCTCCAGCCCCTCGAGGTGGCCGCGGCCCGCTCGCTGGCCGCGCGGGGGTTCGCCGTCCTCCGCTTCCACGGCCAGGGATACGGTGACAGCGAGGGCGACACGGCCGAGATCTCGCTCGACGCCCACGTCCGCGACGCCGTCGACGCCACCGCCGCCCTGGCTTCCACCGTCCCGCTGGAAGCGATCGGACTCATCGGCGGCTCCCTCGGAGGGGCGGTGGCCGCGGTGGCCGCCGACCGGGTCGGCGCGTCGAGCCTGGTCATGTGGGAGCCGGTCGTCAGCGGGTCCCGCTTCATCCAGCGATTCATCCGAGCCGGCCTCGTCACCGAGCTCGCCTCGCGGGGGGTGCGCCCGGCCGACGACGATCCCTTCCCCGGATCGGGTCCCGATGCCGTCCTGGACGTGCAGGGCTTCCCTCTGCGCAGGGCGGTGTACGAACAGTTCCTCGCGTTCGACCTCCTCCACGAGCTGAAGGCGTTCCGCGGCCGATCGCTGGTGGTGCAGCTCTCGGCCACGCCGAGGCGGCGCCCCGACCTGCAGCGGCTGGTCGCGGCGCTCGCCTCGTTGGGTGGCGCGAGCACCCTGGAGGTGGTGGTGGATCCCCAGGCGGGGCTGTTCGCCCAGCCCAGGTACCGGTCCCACGCCGGAAGGAAGGAAGACACCCAGCGCGGGATGAGCGACCGGATCATCTCGGCGACCCTCGCCTGGTGTGGAGGCAGCGAGCTCGGGGCTCACGGCGGCGAAGAGAGGCGCCGCGCATGAACGAGCACCCCATCTTCGTACCGCGAGGAAGGGAAAGCCTGGCCGCGGTGGTGACCACGCCGGAGGGAGCGTGCCGGGCCGGGGTCCTCCTGCTCCAAGGATCGGCCGGCACACCACGGTCGCATCGCAACCGTCTGTGGGTGCGCACGGCACGGTCGCTGGCGGATCGCGGGTTCGCCGCCATCCGCATGGACTACCGAGGGGTCGGGGACAGCACCGGCACGTACGAGTTCGAGATGGACCGGCCCCCGGTCGCCGACGCCCTCGCCGTGACCGAGCTGGTCCTGGACGCCCTCGGGTTGCACCGGGTCGGGGTGGTGGGGAACTGCGTGGGCACCCGGGTCGCCCTGGGGCTGGCCACCCGACTCCCGGCCTGCGTGAGCGTGGCGTCGGTCCTGCCGATGTCGCTGGGGCCGGTCCTGTCGGGCCGGGGGAGGAGCCGGCCCACCAGGGCCGCCTTCGACTTCCTGCGGCGTCACCCCACGCTGCGCCAGGCGAGCCACCGGCTCGGCAGCGGCCGGGTCGCCCGCGGGCTCGGGGCCCCCCCGCGCTTCATCCCGGAGGTAGGCGTCGCCCTTCGATCGGCGCATCTCCTGTTCCTGCACGGGGGAACCGACCACTCCCGGGCGAAGCTGGCTCGGGGCGTGGAGCAGCTCCGGCAGGAAGCAGCGGGCAACGGGCACCGGCGGGTCGAGATGTGGCGCCTCGACTTCGAGGGGAGAACGGGGTTCCGTCCGATCGAGGTGCAAGCCTCCCTGATCGACTCCGTGGTCCGGTGGATGGACGAGACGCTGCCCTCCCCCGGCGCGCCAGGGGTCGTGACGATGCCGGAGGCAGGCGCCGCGCCGGTCCAGGGTCCCTCCTGAAGAGAATGACGACCGGACGAACCCTCGACGCCGACGTCATCGTCATCGGGGGCGGGCCCGCCGGGACGACGCTGGCATCCCTCCTCGCCATGGACGGCCACCGGGTGATCGTCCTCGAGCGGGACGTGCATCCTCGTGATCACGTCGGCGAGTCCCTCACGCCCTCGAACAACTTCGTGCTGAACCGGATCGGCTTCCTTCCGAAGATGGAGCGGGCGGGCTTCGTCCACAAGGAGGGGGTCCCCGCCCGGTGCCATCCAGACGTACAGCTACAACGTGGAGCGGGACGAGTTCGACGCGCTGTTGTTCCGTCACGCCCACGAGCTCGGGGCAACGACGTTGCAAGGCATCAACGTGCGCAACGTCATCTTCGAGGAGGGTAGGGCAGTGGGCGTCCGGGCCGCCGCCGATGACGGCTGGGAGCGGGACCTGTTCGCACGCGTGGTGGTGGATGCCTCGGGCCGGCGGTGCCTCCTGGCCAAGCAGCTCCGGATGAAGCAGAAGGACGCGGACTTCAACCAGTACTCGATCTGGTCGTGGTTCCGAGACGTGGCCCCCCACCCTCCCGGGCAGGAGGGGATGGTCTTCTTCCACTTCCTCGGGTTGGAGCGGGCGTGGGCGTGGCACATCCCGCTTCGCGACGGTGTGTCGTCGATCGGAGTGGTGACCGACAAGGCCGACTTCCAGAAGTCCGGCAAGACGCCCGAAGAGTTCTTCGACAGCCTGGTCGCCCGCAACCGGACCTTCGTCCACGTGATGGAGGGTGCGAAACGGACACGGCCGTGGTGGATCGAGGCCGATTACTCCTACCAGATGGAGCGCGTGGCCGGGCCTGGGTGGTTGCTGGTCGGCGACGCGTTCCGGTTCGTCGATCCCATCTTCTCCTCGGGCGTCGATGTGGCTCTGTACTCGGCCAGCTTCGCCCACGAAGCGATCCTGCGGTCGTGGGAGGAGGGCCGAGAGGACGCGGCGTTCGGTGACTACGAACGGCGGGTGAACGAGGGCGTCGACGTGTGGTACGAGACCACGGCGCTCTTCTACCAGCTCCAGCAGCTGTTCGGCCGGTTCGCCCTCCAGCGGGACCATCGCGCCGACGTGGCCCGGTCCCTGCAGGGCAACCCGTACGACCCCGTCAACCAGGCCCGCTCCAGGCGGTTGCTCTCCGAGATGCGCTCGGCCTACGAGGAGATCATCTCCGATCCCCGGAACCTCCTGCGGCCGGGAGCGCTCGACCCGGCCGGGACCAGGAGCTCAGGGTGAACGACCTCACGGAGGCGCGACCGATCAAGGCCTCCCTCCGAGTCCCCGGGGACAAGGCGATCTCCCACCGGGCCGCGCTGTTGGCGGTCCTCGCCGAGGGACGGACCACCATCCGGTCGTTCTCCCCGGCGGGGGACTGTGAGGCCACCCTCAGGGTCCTCCGGGCCCTCGGCGTGCGGCACGGCCGCGACGGTGAGGACCTCTGGGTCGAAGGGGTCGGCGGGGAATGGCGTGGGGCGCATCCCCCCGAAGGCCACATCGACTGCGGCCGGTCGGGAACGACCATGCGGCTGGCAGCCGGGCTCCTCGCCGCGGCGCCGGGCACGTCCGTGCTGACCGGCCACCCCCAGCTGCTGCGCAGGCCGATGGAGCGGGTGGCCGAGCCGCTGCGGTCCATGGGGGCGGACGTCCGATCGGAGGGTGGAGGTGGCACGGCCCCCCTCACGATCACCGGTGGCCCGCTTCGGGGCATCCGATATCGCCTCCCCGTGGCCAGCGCCCAGGTGAAGTCCGCGGTCCTGTTCGCAGGGATCCAGGCCGACGGGACCACGTCGGTGATCGAGACGATCCCCACCCGGGATCACTCCGAACGGATGCTCTCTGCGATGGGGGCGGGCGTGCGGGTCACGACGGTGGACGGCGGGGCTGAGATCGCGCTGGAGCGAAGCGCGCTGCGCCCGCTCGAGCTCCTGGTCCCGGGGGACTTCTCCTCGGCGGCGCCGCTCATCGCGGCGGCGGCCCTGCTGCGCGGCTCGGACCTCTCGGTGCGAGGGGTCGGACTCAACCCGACCCGAACCGGCCTCCTTCGGGTGCTCGGCCGGATGGGCGGGGACTTCATTGCGGAAACCGCGGGGAGCCATCCCGAGCCCTGGGGAGAGGTCCGCGTTCGTCACCAACCCCTGGCGGCGACGGCGGTGCGCCCGGAGGAGGTCCCGAGCCTGATCGACGAGCTCCCCCTGGTCGGGGTGCTGGCTACCCAGGCCGGCGGCACGACCGAGGTCCGGGGCGCCGCCGAGCTCCGGCTGAAGGAGAGCGACCGCATCGGCGGGCTCGTGGAGGGGCTCCGAGCGCTGGGGGCCGAGGCGGAAGCGCTGGAGGACGGCTTCGTGGTCACCGGCCCCACACCGCTGCGGGGAGGCCGGTGTGACGCCCTGGACGACCACCGTCTGGCGATGGCGTTCGCCGTGGCCGCCCTGGTCGCTTCCAGCCGTGTCGAGGTGAAGGGGATGGGGTTCGTCGGGGACTCCTTTCCAGGGTTCATCGAGTCACTGGAAGCGCTGCGATGAAGTCAACGTCCGGGCCCGCGCCGCTGCCCGCCGCCCCCCTGCGTCGCGAAGTCGTGCTCATCGGCGACCCGGTCGAGGGAAGCCCGTCCCCGGCGATCCACAATGCCGCCTTCGCCCAGGCCGGCCTCGACCTCGAATACTCGGCCCTATCCGTCGGGCTCGATGAGCTGCCCCGGATGTTCGCCGGCCTCCGGGACCGGGCCCGCGGGCTCAACGTCACCAGGCCGCTCAAGGAGGCGGTGGTTCCCTTCCTGGACCGGTGGACCGAGGACGTGGCCAGGGCCGGATCGGCCAACACGATCATCTTCGAGGACGGTGAGGCCACCGGCGCCTCCACCGACGGGCCGGGGTTCCTCGCTGCCCTCTCTCGGGTCAGGCTGGATCCGATCCGTCGGGCCGTGATCCTGGGGACCGGCGGAGCCGCCCGAGCGGTGGCGTGGGCCTTGATGTCCGGCGGCGCCTCGGTGGTGGTCACCGGCAGGAACGAGCTGGCCGGCCGGCGCCTCGTTTCGGACCTGCTGGCCTCTTCAGGCTCCGCCGGCGCCGCGGTCGGCACTCCGTCCTTCCTACCGAGCGAACCCGGGGCGCTGGCGGGCTCCCTGGACGGGGCCGATCTGCTGGTCAACGCCACGCCGGTAGGTGGATCGCCGGACGGCGAGGACTCGCCCCTCCCCCGCGG
The DNA here is from genome assembly GCA_005885015.1 of Actinomycetota bacterium. Lineage (GTDB taxonomy): Bacteria > Actinomycetota > UBA4738 > UBA4738 > UBA4738 > AC-52. The sequence continues at coordinate 17,456 of VAYG01000050.1, forward strand.
CGTGGCCCTGCCTCCCGGCTTGACGGTGGCCGACCTCGTCTACCGGCCTCGGCGGACCAGGTTGCTCCAGCTCGCCGAGCGCTCGGGCTGCGCGGTGATGGAAGGCATGGAGATGCTGGTGGAGCAAGCCGCCCTGTCCTGGTCGATGTGGACGGGACGGCGGGCCCCGGTGGAGGTCATGCGCGAGGCCGCGTACCGCGCCCTCGACGTTTCCCCCCGCGACGAGGGGCCGGCCGAGGAAGGGTGGCGACCCGCATCGTGATCCGGTTCCTTACCTCCGGCGAGTCCCACGGGCCCGAGCTGATGGTGGTGGTGGAGGGCCTCCCGGCAGGGGTCCCGGTGGACGTCGAGGCGATCGACCGCGACCTGGCCCGCCGGCAGGGGGGATACGGACGGGGAGCGAGGTCGACCAAGATCGAGCGCGACCGGGTCGAAGTCACCGGCGGCCTGGTGGCCGGGTCGACCACCGGCGCTCCGATCGGGCTGCGCATCGCCAACCGGGACTTCGCGAACCAGCCGGCCCAACCCGTGCCTCTGACAACTCCTCGCCCCGGCCACGCCGACCTCGCCGGGAGGATGAAGTTCGGCATCCAGGACTTTCGCCTGATCCGGGAGCGGGCCAGCGCAAGGGAGACTGCCGCCCGGGTGGCGGCCGGCGCCGTGGCCAAGCAGCTGCTTCGCTCGTTCGGGGGGATCGTGGGGAGCTTCGTGAGCGAGATCGGGGGGGTCCGGGCGTGGGACGGCCCGGCGCGCTCCGACGCGGTGGACCCGGCGTCGCTGGACATCCTGGACGCGGAGGGGCTCCAGGGGCTGGCCGAGGCGGCGGAGGGCGACCCCGTGCGGTGTCCCGTTCCCGAAGCGTCCGCCCTGATGTGCAAGGCGATCGATGCGGCCCGAGCCGCAGGCGACACGCTGGGCGGCGCCTTCGTTGTGTTCGCCACCGGGGTGCCTCCGGGCCTGGGCAGCTACACGCACTGGGACCGCCGGCTCGACGGCCGCATCTCCCAGGCCATCTGCTCGATCCCCGCGATCAAGGGCGTGGAGATCGGGCCGGCCTTCCGCCTGGCCGGGCTGGCCGGGAGCGAGGCCCAGGACGCCATCGTTCGCCGGGAGGGCCGGATCGCCCGGCCCACGAACAGGGCCGGCGGACTGGAGGGTGGCGTCACCAACGGCGAGCCGATCGTGGCCCGCGGAGCCATGAAGCCCCTGTCCTCCGTTCGGGTTGCCGTCGAGTCGATCGACTTCGACTCGGGGCGGCCGTCCGACGCGCCCTACGTGCGGTCGGACGTGTGCTCGGTGCCGGCGGCGGGGGTGGTCGGCGAGGGCATGCTGGCCTGGGTCCTGGCCGACGCCCTGGTCGAGCGGTTCGGAGCCGACCGGCTGGACGCCATGCTCGGCGCGTGGGCGGCGGTGCGCGACGCGGACGGCCCGCCGTGAATCGCTCAGAGGCAACGATCTACCCGGCCCCGCCCCTGCCCACGGGGCGACCCCGTTTGGTCGTGACCGGGTTCATGGGAACCGGGAAGTCCACGGCCGGGGCCGTCGCCGCGGCCGCGCTCGGCCTCCCGTTCGTCGACCTGGACCGGGCCGTGGAGCGGGCCGCCGGTAGGCCGATCGGAGAGATCTTCCGCCGGTCCGGTGAGGCGCATTTCCGCCGGTTGGAGCGCGGGCTGGTTCTGCAAGCCGCCCGGCTGTCCGGGACCGTCGTGGCCACCGGAGGAGGCGCACCTCTGGACGCCGATTCGTTCTCCGAGCTGGCCGACGGCGCGGTCGCGGCGGTGTTGAGGGCCGAGCCCGCCGAGATCGCGCGGCGCCTCGGTGGCGGCGACGGCAGGCCGCTTCTGGACCCAGACCCTCCGACCCGTATCCGGGCGTTGCTGGATGCCCGGGCGGAGGCGTATGCAGCGGCCGGGGTCCCCCTCGACACAACGTCGATGACGGCCGCCGAGGCCGGCGCTCGCCTGGCGGCGATGTACGAGCGCGATGCCAGACCCGGCCGGACAGAGCCGTTGCGCCTCGAGGTCGACACGCCACGAGGTTCCTATCCCGTGTTGATCGGGGAAAGCGTGGTCTCCGAGTGGGAGGCCGAGCTGGATCGCGTGGCTCCCGGCTGCGATCGGGTGGCCGTGGTCGCCGACGAGTCCGTCGACGTCGCGTTGACGGACGCGGTCATCCGGCCCTTGCGGCACGCGGGCGTGGCGGCCACGCGGATCCCGCTCGTCGCCGGCGAGCGGGCCAAGTCCATCGACGTGGTGGCAGGACTCTGGGAACGGTTCCGGGCGGAAGGCCTGGACCGCGCCAGCCTGGTGCTGGCCGTCGGGGGCGGCGCCATCATGGACGCGGCTGGGTTCGCCGCGGCCACGTTCGCCCGCGGGATCGGCGTGGTGAACGTCCCGACGACGCTCGTGGGGATGGTCGACGCCGCCATCGGTGGGAAGGTCGGCATCGACCACGACGGCGTCAAGAACCTGGTGGGCGCGTTTCACCATCCCCGGCTCGTGCTGGTCGATCCGAGCCTCCTGGCCTCGCTGCCCCCTCCGGTGATGCGGCAAGGCCTGGCGGAAGCCGTGAAGGCCCTTGTCCTGGCGTCCCCGCTTGCCCTCGACGTGTTGATCGGGGGAGGACCGGACGAACGCGGGCTCCCCCCGCACCTCGGCTGGCTCATCGAGGAGGCCGTCCGGGTCAAGGCGGCCTACGTCTCCGCCGATCCGGAAGACCGCTCGATCCGGGCTTCGCTCAACCTTGGACACACCTTCGCCCACGCGGTGGAATCGGCGAGCGGTTTCCGCGTCTCCCACGGCGACGCGGTGGCCATCGGATTGATGGCGGCGGCCAACCTCGGCGAAGCAACAGGCGTCACTCCCCCGGGTCTGGCGCCGCGACTGGGTGAGCTCCTGTCGGGGTTCGGCCTTCCCACCCGCCCTCCTGAGGCCCTGACGGCCGATGACGTGATCGCCGCGATGACCGCGGACAAGAAGCGCCGCGCCGGGCGGCCGATCTTCGTCGTCCCCGCCGAGGGCGGCTGCGCCCTCCTGGAGGGCGTGGAGGCGGCCACCGCCGCGGCCATCTTGCTCGAGGAAGAGGCCCCACGATCCGCTCCTCGGACGCCGGTGCAAACGGAGGCGACCTCGTGAAGGTCCTGGTGCTCAACGGCCCGAACCTCAACCTCCTCGGGGAGCGGGAGCCCGAGGTCTACGGCACGCTCACGCTGGGGGAGATCGACCGGCGGATCAAGGACAGGGCCGATCGGCTCGGTATGGAGATCCGATCCATCCAGTCGAACCTCGAAGGGGAGCTGATCGATGCCATCCAGGACGCCAGGACGTGGGCCGACGCCATCGTGATCAACCCGGGGGGGTATTCGCACACGAGCGTGGCCATTCGCGATGCCATCGCCGCCATCGACGTTCCCGTGATCGAGGTCCACCTCTCCAATCCGTCCGCGCGGGAGGACTTCCGGCAGCGAGACCTGGTTGGAGAGGTGAGCCGGGGGGTCGTCTCCGGGTTCGGGTGGATGAGCTACATCCTCGCTTTGGAGGCCGTGGCCACCATGGGGGAGGGCTGATCGCGAAGTGTCCACCCATCCCTCGCCGGATGAGACCCCGCTCGCCGCCAGCGTCGTGCGGGCCGCCGGCGTCGCCATCGGAGCCGGCCAGCCGGTCCGGGTCATCGCGGGGCCGTGTTCCGTGGAGAGCGCCGAGCAGTTCCGGGAGGCCGCGGCGGCGGCGAAGGCAGCCGGCGCGGCTCTCCTGCGGGGAGGGGCCTTCAAGCCACGGACGTCGCCCTACAGCTTCCAGGGTTTGGGCGAACGCGGGCTGGCCATCATGCGGGGCGTGGCGGACGACCTCGGGATGGGTGTCGTCACCGAGGCGCTCTCCGCGGACGACGTGCCCATGATCGCGCGGTCGGCGGACATGATCCAGATCGGAGCCCGGAACATGGACAACGCCTTCCTGCTCGACGAGGTGGCCGACGCCGGCAAGCCGATCCTGCTGAAACGAGGGATGGCCGCATCCGTCCCCGAGGTGCTTGCCGCGGCCGACCGTATCGTGGCCAGGGGCAACGACCAGGTGGTCATCTGCGAACGCGGCGGCCGGACGTTCGAACCCGCCGTCCGGAACAGCCTGGACATCGCGGCCATCCCCGAGGTCAAGCGACGCAGCTCGTATCCGGTGATCGCCGATCCCTCGCATGGGACCGGAAGGTGGGACCTGGTGACGCCGGTGGCGCTGGCCGCGGTGGCCGCGGGGGCCGACGGCCTGATCGTGGAGATCCATCCCGATCCGGAGTCCGCGTTGTCGGACGGCGCACAGTCGTTGCGACCCGACCGGTTCGCCGCGCTCATGGAGGCCGTTCGGCGAACGGCCGCTGCCGTGGGGCGGGCTCCGTGACCACGGGAGCGGCCTCCGCCGAGGCCCACGTGGCCATCCTCGACTCGTCGGCCATCCAGGAGGCGGCGGCTCGAGGCACGCCCGATGGGATGTGGGAGGGTTCCGGCAACATCGTCCGGGGGGACGGGTGGGCCGCGATCGGCCTCGGCGACCGGGCTGCCTCCGAGTCCCTCGAGCGGCTTCGCTCCCTGGATTGGGTCGAGCGGATCGTCGCCGTCTCCACCCCCTTCCGTCTGGCCAGCCGGGCGCTCTTCCAGCGGGACCTCCCCGTTCGCCTCGGAGGCCGCGGGACATCCGGAAGGGAAGCGGGGACGGCGGTCGGCGGGAGGGGGTCGGTCACGATTGTGGCGACCTTGCCGGCGCGCAGCCAGAACGAACGCTCTGCCCGCCGCGCAGTTGCTGCGGGGGCGACGGTCCTCCACTTCGGCCGGGCGTCCTCGCCGGTCGGGGGACGGGCACCCTCGCTGCGTGAGCGGATGGCCGGCCTGCGCGAGCTCTGCGACGGGGTCGGGGCGCCGATGTCGGTCGCCGTCGCCGATGCGCGCCAGATCGGCGACGTCATCGAGACGGCCGACGCGCTGGTGGTGGAAGCCCACAGCATGCAGGACTTCAGTCTCCTCCGAGAGCTCGGGAGGCTCGACCGCCCGGTGGTGATCAAGCGGGCCAGCGGCGCGACGGTGGAGGAGTTCCTCCTGGCGGCCGAGTATGTCCTGGCCGGGGGCAATGGGAGGGTCATCCTGTGCGACCCCGGAGTGCGATCGTTCGTGACCCCTCTGCGTCCGCGTCCCATCCGGCGCTCATCGCCCCGGTGTCCCGGGCGGCGGTGGCCGCCGGCGCCGACGGCGTGATGCTCGACCTCGCGGCCAGATCCGGGACGGAACGAGGGGGGGCCATCGACCCCAGGGCGCTCGAGGCGCTGGTCGAGGACCTTCGCCGGGTCGCCGCCGCCGGGGGGCGACCAACGTGACGGCCGACCTCGGGACCGTCCCCCCGCCCTCGCCCGAGACAGCGCCGGAGTCCGCGCCCGAGGTGAGGGAGCTGCTCTTCGACACCGACCATTCGCTCGGTTCGGTCCTCGAGCGCACCGTCGGCCCGGACATCCGGCTGATCGTGGTCGGTCAATCCACGATCTCACCCCCCCATCCTCCCTGGGTTTCTCCTCCCCTCGGTGATGACCGCGATCTGCGCCTCCGGGTGACCAGCTATCGGCTGGGCGACGAGGCTCTTTCCTGGAACCTCGCCTTCCTCGACGAGGAGCGCATCGGCAAGACGCTGGCCCGCGATCTGCGAACGGGCCGGATCCACCTCGGCTCCATCCTCGGCCAAGCTCGCTTCGCCAAGGGCCGGCCCACCGTCGGCACGCACGAGGACGCCGGGGACCTGGCCGGGCTCCTGGGCAGGGCCTTCTCCGGACCGCTGGGCGCGTTCGCCTGGCGGCACTACGGGGTCGAGGCGGGGGGCCAACCCTCCATGGTGATCGTCGAGGCCCTCCCGATCGGCACGTGTCGCCGCCTGCTTTCCGCCTCCCTGACTTCCGGTCCCCCGGCGGAGATCCGGAAGTGAGCCCGATGGCCGAGGCGCCATCCACCGCATACAACGCCACGGTCGATCTCCTCGAACGAAACCTCCCCGGCGGCTCGGGGCGCCCGTACCTGGTGACCCGGGAGCGAACCTGGTCCTACGGGGAGGTGGCGGAGGGCGCCGACGCGGCCGGCGCCGGGATGCTCGCCCTCGGCCTGGCCGTCGGCGACCGGGTGGTGCTCGCCACCAGGGACCGTCCGGAGTTCGTGATGGCCTTCTGGGGAGCGGTCAAGGCCGGCCTGGTCCCCATCCCGGTGGCCCAGGGCCTCTCCACCTCCGACATCCACTTCGTCCTGGCCGACAGCGAGGCCCGGCTGGCCATCTGCGACGGGTCCTCGATCCCGGCCGTCCTGCCGGCCGCGCAGGCGGCTGGGGTGACGGCCGTGGTGGTCGGGGGCCGGCGGCGCGAGGACGGCGCCAGGCCGTGGGACGAGGTGCTGGCCGGCCCCGCCCCCCTCGCCCCGGCGCCGACCGCCGAGGACGACATCGCCCTGTGGCTGTACACGTCCGGGACGACCGGCCTGCCCAAGGCGGCCATGCACCGGCACCGAAACCTCCGGGCGGCGCCGGGAGCGCTGGCCGCGCAAGTCGTCCGAATGGCCCCGGACGACGTCATCCTGTCGGCGTCGAAGATGTTCTTCGCCTACGGGCTGGGGAACTCCGTCTACCTTCCGGCGGCTGCGGGCGCCTCGGTCGTCGTCGACGAGGGGCCGATCATCCCGGCCCGGTTGCAAGGCCTGCTCGAGCTCGCCCACCCGACCGTGTTGTTCGGCGTCCCCTCGTTGTTCGCGGGGTATGCGGGGCTGGCCGAAGCGGAACTGCCCCCATCCGTCCGGGTCGTTCTTTCCGCCGGCGAGGCCCTGCCGGTCGATCTGTTCGACGGGTTCCGGCGCCGGTTCGGGCTGCCGCTCCTGGACGGCCTGGGAGCCACGGAGGCGCTCCACCACGTCACGTCGAACCGCGTCGACGACGTGGTCCCTGGGAGCGCGGGCCGTCCCCTGGACGGATACGAAGCCAGGGCGCTCGACTCCGATCATCAGCCCGTACCCGATGGGGAGAACGGCGAGCTGTGGGTTCGGGGGCCGACCACGTTCGCCGGGTACTGGAAGCGCCCGGAGCTCACGGACCGGGTCTACCGCGACGGATGGCTGCGAACGGGTGATCTGGTGCGGTTCCTGGACGGCCGCATCTACCACCAGGGCCGGCTCGACGACCTGATGAAGCTCGGCGGGATGTGGGTCGCGCCCCGGGAGATCGAGGAAACGATCCGGATGCACCCGGACGTACGGGATGCCGCCGTGGTGGCGACCGGCGAGGAGACGGGCGTTCCGGTGCTCAAGGCGTTCGTGATCGCCGACCGGGAGGACGGCGAGCTGTCACGGGAGCTGACCCGGCTGTGCCGGGAGCGCCTGGCGGCGTTCAAGGTGCCCAGGTCGTTCGAGGTTGTGGACGAGCTGCCCAGGACGGCCACAGGGAAGCTCAGACGGTTCGTGCTGCGGGGTGGGCGGCCGGCGGGATGACCGAAGCCGGGTTCGCCGGACTCAGCCCGGCAGGACGGCGACCACCCGGACGGTACACGAGGCCAAGCGCTCGGGGATCGGGGTCACGCCGATCCCGGGCCCCGAAGGGACCGCCATGGTTCCGTCCGCGCCGAGCAGGAACGGCTCGGTGATGTCCTCGGGGAAGTAGCGGTCGCTGGCGCTGGTGTCCCCCGGCAATGTCACGCCCGGCAGCGCGGCCAGCGCGACGTTGGCAGCCCTGCCCACGCCCGTCTCGAGCATCCCCCCGATCCACACCGGGATGCCGGCGGCCGCCGCCAAGTCGTGCACCCGCTTCCCCTCGAGGATCCCACCCACCCGGCCGGGCTTGATGTTGATGACCCGGCACGCGCCCAGGCGGATCGCCGTCAGGGCGTCCCTCGCCGACCGGATGGACTCGTCGAGACAGATGGCGGTGTTGACCCTGGACTGGAGCGTGGCGTGGTCGAGCAGGTCCTCGAAGTCGAGCGGCTGCTCGATCATCACCAGGCCGAACGGGTCCAGCGCCTCGAACAGCGAGACGTCGGAGAGCGAGTAGGCGCCGTTGGCGTCCACCGACAGCGGCGTGTCCGGCAGCGCGTCGCGCACGGCCCGGACGACTTCCACGTCGCGACCCGGCTCGATCTTGAGCTTCACCCTGAGATACCCGCTCCCGACGTAGCCCTCGATCTCTTCCAACATCGCCTCGGCGCTCGGCGCGATCCCCACGCTCACCCCGCAAGCCACTCGATCGCGCACTCCGCCGAGATGCTGGGCGAGCCCGACGCCGGCGGTTCGCAGCCAGGCGTCCAGGACGGCAGCCTCGAGCGCCGCCTTCGCCATGCGGTGGCCTCGGATCCACCGGAGGCGTTCCCCCACAGCCTCGGGTGCGGCGATCGGGCCGCCAGCGAGCACGGCCGGCACGAGCATCCGCTCCAGCACGGCCCACGCGCCTTCCAGCCACTCGTCGGAGTAACGGGGCTCCTCCGACGCGGCGCACTCGCCCCACCCCTCCGCCCCGTCGGCCTCCACCCGGACCAGGATGGCCCGCTTGTCTCTCTCCTCGCCGAAGCTCGTCCGGAACGGCCGCACCAGGGGGAGGGCCACCTCCCGAAGCTCGATGGCGCGGAGATCGAGCAGGTTGTCGTCGCTCACGGCAACTCCTCACGCCGCCCGAACAGGTAGCGCCCCTCGCGGGTGACCCACACGGCGACCAGCCCGGCCTCGAAGCACGCCCCGAACGCCTCAGCGCTCGCTTCCCTCCAGGCCCATCCCAGGGCCTCGTCGCGGGCCCGAAGTCCCGGGTGATCGGCGGGGACCTCGACCACGCAGCCCGGCTCGGGCCTTGCCCTGGTCGGCGCCGGCCGGGGCGCCTCGTGCCCTCCTCGCGCCTCCAGGACGACCGGACCGGGGGAGGGTGGGGCTGCCTCCCCCGTCAGGGCGCGGGCGGTTCTCTGCGAGCGCAGCGACCATCGCACCTCGAAGCGGTCGCTCCGGTCGCCGCGGTTGATGCTGTCCGTCATCTCGCCGTAGAAGCCGGGGAGCAGCGCGGTTCCAACCGTTCCCAGCTTCACCAGGTTGAACCAGCCGTTGCGAACAACCAGCGGGTCGTACGTCCACCGGACCTCGTCGATCCCCGCGTCCAGGCACGCGGCTCGCTGGGCGAGCTTGAGCGCGTAACCGACGCCGCGGGACTGCCACTCCGGAACGACGGCGAGCATGTGCGAATGCAGGTGCAATCCCTCCTGCCACCCGAGGAACCCCAGGACGAATCCGACGAGATCACCATCACCCAGCGCACCGTAGATCCCTCCCCCCGCGTGCTGGAAGGCCCGGACGAGCGAGGGAGACAACTGGTCCTCCCCCCATACGGCGTCGACCAGGACGGTCACCCTTCTGGCGTCCTCGAGCTCCGTCAACGGTGCCAGGGAGATGCCGGCGGCGGAGGCCGCCCTGCGCGCCGCATCCCAAGCATCCTCCATCGGCGAGGTGAGTCTAGGGGCAGGACGAACGTGGGGCCGGGCTGTGAGCCCGGCCCCACGCTGATCTGCGTCTCCGGTTGGCTCGCGAGCGCTTCCCGTTCCGAGGAACGGGCCCGGTCGACCAGCCCGGGACTCGCCAGCGCGGTGGTCTGGGTGGATTCTGCCGGGTCGCCCCGGCGGACGGGCGGGGCGGTTCAGCCCCGGCCCGCCGAGGGACGGCTCAGCAGCCAGCCACCTCGGGGGTCGCGTGCGGTTTATGCAAGCTGGACCACCTCCTTTCTCCCGTGCGCCTATCCTGCGACCGAACCGGCAGGATGGCAACAGGGCGGGGGAAACCGCCGGAGGCTCGATCCTGCCGTTTCGCTCTCAGGCAAGGAGCCACTCCACTTCGATGGCCCCGATGAGGCCGGGCAGGGGGAATGATCCGGCCTCAGCCTCGACCGCTTCTCTTTCGGCGCGAGCGAGGCGGCGCCAGGGGGCAACCTTGACCCTTCGCTGGCCCCGCCGCCACGTCCCGACCAGCTCGCCACCGACGAGCAGGCCCCCCGGCTGGACGTTCGATGGGGACCACAGCGCGCGGCGATGGGCGTCATCCGCGACAAGTAGCTCGCGATCTTCGGCCAGCAGGTACGCGTCGCCCGACGGAAGGAGGCGAGCGCCCGCCGGGTCGATGGCGGGGTCGCGGAGGTCGCGTTCGTCCCGCGCCAGGACCCACGCGTCGCCACCGGGCGTCCGCACCGCGAGGAGCTCGGTGGCGAGCGCATCGAAGGTGGCCGCCGCGTCTGCCTTGGTGATGCCGGCCCACCGGGCAAACCCTACGGGTGTACCCGGTCCCAAGATGTGGACGTATCGACGGGCCAGCTCGAGACGGGCGGTGTGAGGGTCGACGCCGGCGACCTTGATCTGGTTCGGATGGAGCTCACCCGCAGCCCGTGCGGCCTCGCCCGCCGGCATCGTCCGACCGGCCAGCCCGTCTCGGAGGCGACCGGCGAGCGCCTCGATCGCTCGCCGGGCCTTGGGGTCCCGAGGCAGCGTCCCGAGCGAGAAAACGCCACGGTCCTGCTCGGCCACGACGTAGACGGCCCTCCGGGGCCCCCACAGCTGCACGAACGCCTCGTCCTCCCACGCTGACGTCGCCACCGTGCTGACCCGTGCATGGAGCGACAGGAGCGCCGCCCGCGGGGCGCTGTCTTGGAGGCCGGCCCGCGCCGCTCGGCAAAGCGATCGGCGCTCCGGGGGCAGCCGCACGTGGAGGTTCCCGGCCTTCATCCGGCGACGAAGGATCTTGGTCCGATCGACCTGGAGTGGGGGCGTGCGTCGAGAACTCGACATGGTCCACGTTCTGTCGGTGGAAGGAAGCTTAGGCGGCTCAGCGAGCAAGAGCGGCGGGGTCGAGGGGCCGGGCCGTCAGGTGAACGGGCGGGAAGCCCCGATCGGCCAAGAAGCGGCCGACGGCCACCTCGAGCCCTGCGCGGGCCGCCTCCACGGCCGCGTCCCCTTTCCCCTCGAGGAGCAACACCAGCCGTTCCCGGCCCGAGCGATAGACGCGGTCCTGGGCCCGGAGGGCGAAGGGCGCCACCTCGACCAGGCCCTTGAGGACCTGCTCCCCCGCCCCGGAACCGCACACGAGGCGGAGCTGGTCGAGGGTCTCGACCTCGATCCCCACCAGGGCGCCCCGGCGCCCCTCCCGGGCGGCCTCCGCCAGCCGGAGGTCCCGCCGCAGGGCATCCAACGTCCCGGCTCCCGTGGCAGCGTCCAGCATCACGAGGGGCTTGGATGGGGCCGCGGGAAGGGAGGGGAAATTGGGGCGAAAAGCGGGGCCCCCGTTGGAGACCCGAGCGGTCGCCTGCCGCGGAGCCGGCGGGGACGCGGCCGGTCGGTGGCCACCGTTGGCGTGGGGAGGGGACGGGCTGATCCTTTCCTCCTCCTCACGCGTCAACGTGAGCTGGAGTGAAAGCAGCACGTCACCGCGCTCGATGCCGTATTCGGACACTCGAAACGACCCCCCGCAACCGGCCCGGAGCGGGCCGCGACCTCACAGCTAGTGTCGGCGGGAGGGCGGACAGGATTGAGCGAGGTCCTCGCGGACCTGGCGGGCGGGACGCCTCGGGATCGCTCGATCGGTTAGCCCTGTGGCGGCGGAAGCTCCTGCCACTCGTTCTCCTCGCCCCCGGCGCGACGCCGCTTGAAGAACGCGGCCACGCCCGCGGCGAGCGAGGCGAAGAACGCGAACAGGAAGAACTTCTTCAGCTTGCCGCCCTTCTTCTCCCCCATGGACGCCTCCTCAGCTCCGGTGTGGGCCTGGATGGACTCGAACCATCGACCTCATCCTTATCAGGGATGCGCTCTAACCGCCTGAGCTACAGGCCCGCAGGCCCGCGTCTTCAACGGCATTCTACAGGGACCCTGTTCCGGCGTGGATGGCCCGAACCGTGCCGATGGTGTCCGCGTCCTCGGGACGCTTGTCGGGCCGGTAGCCCTTGATCCGCGCGAACCGCAGGGCCATCCCGGCGGGGTAGCGGGGGCTCGACTGGACCCCGTCGATGGCCACCTCCACCACCACCTCCGGCCGCACGTAGACGGTGTAGGCGTCCCGGCTCGTCTCGAGCTCGAGGAACCGCTCGGTCTGCCAGGCGAGCATCTCGTCGGTCATCCCCTTGAACGTCTTGCCGAGCATCACGAGGCCGCCGCTCTCCGGGTCCCGGGCCCCGAGGTGGAGGTTGCTCAGCCATCCGCGGCGGCGGCCGTGGCCCCACTCCGCCGCCAGCACCACCAGGTCGAGCGTATGGGCCCTCTTCACCTTGAGCCACCCGGCCCCGCGCCGGCCCGCCTCGTACGGCGCCTCGACCGACTTCACCATCACGCCCTCGTGCCCCCGGGCCAGGGCCTCCCCCAGAATGGGCTCCGCCTGGTCGGCCGAGTCGACCACCTGGCGCGGGGTGCGCATGGCCTCGGGCACGTAGCCGGCCAGCGCGGCGAAGCGCTCGCGTCCCGGGCGATCGATGAGGTCCTCCCCGTCCACGTGCAGGCAGTCGAAGAAGAACGGCGACAGGGCGACCCGGGATCTCTGTCCACTCGATTCGATTCGCGTGCCGAACCGGCTCATCGTGACCTGGAAGGGGAAGGGCCGGCCGCCGTCGCGGAGGGCGATCGCTTCGCCGTCGAGCACGAGCGTGTCTGCCCGCAGGCCCAGGACCAGGTCGACGAGCTCGGGCGAGCGTGCCGTTACGTCGGCCAGGTTGCGCGTGTAGATCCGGACGTCCCGTCCCTGTCGGTGCACCTGGATGCGTGCCCCGTCGAGCTTCCACTCCACGGCGGCGGGGCTGATCCTCCCCAACGCGTCCTCCAGGCCCTCGGCCGTCTGGGCCAGCATGGGGAGGACCGGCTGGAAGAGCTGGAGCGTGAACCGGCCGAGCCCCGAGGCCCCGCGGGCCATGGCCGCCGCGGCCACCGATCCCAGGTCGCCGCTGAACATGGCGGCCCGTCGGACCGCGGAGATCGGGACGGCGGCCGCCCTGGCCACCGCCTCCGCCATGATCCCTTCCAGCGCTCCTTGCCTCAGCTCCCCCATCAGGAGGCCGATCAGGAAGCTCCGCTCGCCCTCCGTGGCCCGGCCGAACAGGCTGCCGATGAGCTGGCGGCGCGCGGCCTGCGACCCGGGCCCCACCGCCGTTCGTGGCCGCCGGCGGGAGCTCCCGGAGCGAGGCCCATCCGACCCCGATGGTCCCGTTGGGCAGGGCCCCGGACAGGTAGTGGACTGCCACGGCGATCTCCTCCGGAGCCAGGCGCCGCAGACAGTCGGCCAGGCGCTCGATCTTCGCCAGGCGGGCCCGGGTCGAGGAGACGTCGACGGACGTTCGGGCGATGGACTCGAAGAGCACGAAGGAGATTCTGGCGGAAGGATCCGCGTCAGCGACGCTCGGCCAGCGTGATCTGCACCCCGCCCACCACGTCGGAGACGAGGTTGTACAGGACCGCCACCAGCATGTTCACCAGCGACCACACCACGACGCCGGCCAGTCCGACTAGGAACAGCCGGGAGAAGATCCAGTACCCGCGGAACTCGAACCCGGCCTGGCCGCCGAATCCCACGTCGGACAGCACGTTGGCGATGGAGTCCAGGACGCCGGTCACACCCAGGATCCAGTACAGGATCACGAAGGCCAGCAGGAAGACGAGCATCAAGCAGAAATAGAAGAGCAACGAAA
>VAYG01000050.1:31148-42575 GCA_005885015.1 Actinomycetota bacterium
CGCCCTCCGGGCGGCCGCTCGCTCCTCTCCCCGCCGGGCTGCCTCTTCCGTCTCGACCAGCGCTCTCATCCCTTGACCACTCCTACGGGCACGAGCCTGGCGACCATCCGGGACAGACCGGCGCCCTCGCAGGCTCGAACGACCTGGGATACGTCTTTGTACGCGTACGGGGCCTCTTCGGCAAGCAACCCGGGCCGGGAGGCCGCCACGGCGATCCCCCGCCCTTCCAGCTGCCTGACCAGCTCCACCCCGCTCATCACCTTCTTCGCCTTCGTCCGGGACATCGCCCGGCCCGCTCCGTGGCAGGTCGAAGAGAAAGACTTCCTCGCAGCCTCCGAGGTTCCGACCAGCACGTAAGAGGAACTCCCCATGCTTCCGGGGATGATCACCGGCTGCCCGATCTCCCGGTACCGGGAGGGGAGCTCCGGATGCCTCGGTCCGAAAGCCCTGGTCGCCCCCTTTCGGTGGACGCAGAGGGTACGTACCCGCCCCCCGAGCTCGTATTCCTCCACCTTCGCCAGGTTGTGGGCCACGTCGTACACAATCGACATGCCGAGGCCGGGGCCTGAGCCCTTCCTAGGACGTTTGGCCGAGCCGCCGAACACCTCCTGGAAGGACTCCCGGATGGCGTGCGTGAGCGCGTGCCGGTTGGCCCTGGCGAAGTTCGCCGCGGCCGCCATGGCTCCCAGGTACCGCTGGGCCTCCTCCTCTTGAACCGGCACGCACGCCAGCTGCCGATCCGGGACCTCGATCCCCAGCCGGCGGGCAGCCGCGTCGACCACGCGCAGGTGGTCCGTGCACACCTGGTGGCCGAGTCCCCTTGAACCGGAGTGCAGCATCACGCACGCCTGGCCGGGGAACAGGCCCATCACCTCCGCCGCGTCCGGCTCGATGATCTCCTCCACGGCCTGGACCTCCAGGAAGTGGTTCCCCGCGCCGAGGCTGCCGAGCTGGGAGGCGGCCCGCTCCTTCGCCCGGTCCGAGACGTCCTCCGGCGCAGCCGTCTGGAGGACGCCCCCGTCTTCGCACAGCTCGGCGTCCTCCTCCACCCCGATGCCCACCGACAGCGCGTATCGCACGCCGTCCCGGAGCACCGCCTCCATCCCTCGGCGATCCAGCCGCAACGCGCCGCCCTTCCCCGTGCCCCGGGGCACGCGCCGCCCCAGGGTGGCAACGAGCTCGGCGAGCCTGGCCCGCACGTCGCCGTCGAACTCCAGGTCCGAGCGGATCAGCCGTACGCCGCAGGCGATGTCGAACCCAACCCCTCCCGGAGAGACCACACCGCCGTCCTCCACGTCGGTCGCGGCGACCCCCCCGATGGGAAACCCGTAGCCCCAGTGGATGTCGGGCATGGCGTAGGAGGCTTCCACGATCCCGGGGAGCGTGGCCACGTTGGCCACCTGTTCCACGGCCCGATCCTCGACGGCCTTGTTCATCAGCTCCTCCGTCGCGAAGACCACGCCGGGAACGCGCATGCCGGGCACGGTTCCCACAGGGATCCGCCACGCAAACGCATCGATCCGCTCCGGGCGGACGGCCGTCTCAGACATCGAAGTACACCGTGGCGTCGAAGCCGTAGTCCCGCTTCTCAAGCGAGAGCTGGTGGAACGTGGCCGCCTTGAGCTCGGTCCCCTCGGGTGGGTCCGGGTCCGGCCGCCAGCGGATCCGAGCTTCGATCACGGAATCCGCTCGCTCGACGCTCAGCCCCGCGATCCGAGCCTGCTGGAGATCGAGCAGGTAGATGACCTCGTTCAGGAGGTCCACCAGAGCGGCCCCGGGGTCGTCCTCATCCAACCTGACGAGGACGCGTTCCTCGTTCTTCCCCTCGTCGGTCCGCGCGCCCACGATCTCGATCAACCCCCAGATCGCGTTCTCGAAGAGCACCTCGAGCGACTTCCCCCGCGCGCGCAGACCGATGTCGGCCGTGTGCTCCAGGATTTCGAAGGGCGGTGGCTCCGGTCCGGGCACCGCGCCATTATCGTTCGGGCATGAGTGCCCTCGTGCCGGAGGTCCAGGGGCAGGCTCGGCGCGACCTGCTGATGATCTTCGGCATCCAGGCCCTCCGGGCCGTCCTGTATGGCTTCGCCAGCGTCCTCGTGGGGGCATCCCTGGCCCGCGCTGACGTCGATCGCCGTCGGAACCCGGGGCGACCGCATGGGCCGCCGGCGACTGTACGGCGGCCTGTTCCTGGTGATGGGCGTGGCCGGCACGGTGTTCGCCGTGACCCGGTGGCTGCCGGCGCTGATCCTGGCGGCCATGACCGGGACGATCTCCGTCGAAGCCAACGAGTCCGGTCCCATCACGTCCTTGGAGCAGGCCATGATCCCCCAGGTCGCCGGGGAGGGACGGGACACCAATCGGGCGTTCGCCCGGTACAACGCCGTGGCCTACCTGGCCGGATCGCTGGGGGCGCTCGCCGCCGGCGGTCCGGACTTCTTCCGCCGGTTCTTCCCGGCCATCCCGGCGAGCCAGCGCTTCCTCCTGGCCTTCCCCGCCATCGGGATCGCCTGCGCGGTGCTGGCGACCCGGCTCTCGCCACGGGTCGAGTCGGGCGAGGTCCTGACGACCGAACGCCGGTTCCCGCTGGTGCGTTCGAAGCGGCGCGTTGCCGGACTGGCCGGGCTGTGCGCCATCGACTCGTTCGGCGGAGGGTTCGTGGTGAACGCATTCATCGTGTTCTGGTTCCAGCGGAAGTTCGGCGCCTCGACCGAGCTCATGGGCCTGGTGTTCTTCTTCGCCGGCCTGCTCCAGAGCGGGTCATCGATCGCCGCGGGGTGGCTGGCCAACCGGATCGGGCTCTTGTACACCATGGTCTTCACCCACCTGCCGTCCAACGTGCTGCTCATCCTGATCCCCTTCATGCCCACGCTCGGCCTGGCCATCGCCATGCTGCTGGCCCGCTTCGCCATCAGCCAGATGGACGTACCGGCGCGCCAGGCGTACGTGGTCGCCGTGGTCGAGCCGGGGGAACGAACGGCAGCAGCCGCGTACACGAACACGGCGCGATATGTGGTGCGGCCGCTGGGACCGGCGCTGGGCGGCTTGCTGATGGAGAACGTGGCCCTGGGTGCGCCGTTCGTTGCCGCGGGGACGCTGAAGATCGTCTACGACCTCATGCTCCTGGGGACGTTTCGAAGGGTGCGGGTGAACGAGGCGGCTTCATCCCCGCCCTCCGAACCATCGTGAACCGCCTGGCCCGGGTCGCTGGATGGCTCTCCATCGTCAGCTTGGTGGGGATCGTCCCCCACGTCATGGAGGACCTTCGGTACGGCCAGGCCCAGAACTTCCATATGACGACCGTGCAGTTCGAGTGGTTCTCGGGCGCGGTGGCGGTGGTTACGACCGCAGCCGCCCTGGCCTGTCTCTCGGGAGCCCGATGGGGAGCAGCCGGCGTGTTCGTGATCGGGGTCCTGTGGTCGGTGCTCGGCGCGACGGACCACTACCGCGCGTTCCTCCCCGGCACGTTCCGGGAGGGGCTGTCCTCCCGAGTCTGGGTCTGGCTCATCGTCGGCCTCCAGGGAGCCGCCGCCATCGTCGCCGGGGTCGCCGCTCTTCGAACCCCAAGCGCCCTGCGGCGGGACCTGCCTACTCCTCGGCCTGGGTGATCACCGGGGCCACGGCCGCCACCGACCGGCCCCGCTCGAGCCGCATCACCCGGACCCCTTGGGTGGCCCGGCCGGCCTTCCGCACCTGGACCGCCTGGACCCGGATGACCACGCCGTCGTTGGCGATGACCAGGATGTCCTGATCCTTGCGGATGGGAAAGGCTCCGGCCAGCACGCCCACTCTGGAGGTGAGCATGGCCGTCTTGACGCCCAGCCCGCCGCGCCCCGACCGCCGGTACTCGGTGAAATCGGTTCGCTTCCCGAACCCGTTGTTCGTCACGGTGAGCAGCCCGTCGCCGTGGCTGGTGGCCACCATGGAGATGACCTCGTCCTTGGGCCGCAGCTTCATGCCGATCACCCCGGCCGTCTGCCGGCCCATCGGGCGGACGCCCCTCTCGCTGAACCGGATGGCCTGGGCCAGCTTCGACACCAGGATGATGTCGTCCTTGCCGGTGGTCAGGATCACTCCGATCAGCTCGTCACCCGCCTTGAGGTTGATGGCAGCGAGCCCGGTTCGCGGCGAGTCGTACTCGGACAGCGCCGTCTTCTTGACCATCCCCCTCTTCGTGGCGAAGACCAGGAACCGGTCGTCCCGGTACTCCTTGGCGTCGATCACCGCGGCGATCCGCTCGTCGGCGCCGAACCCCATGCCCGGAAGGTTCGCCACGTAGGTGCCGCGGCTCTGCCGCGAGGCCTCCGGAACCTCGTGCACCTTCGTGCGGTACACCTTCCCCTTGTTCGTGAACACCAGGAGCCAGTGGTGCGTGGTGGTGGTGAACACCTGGGCGATGATGTCGTCCTGCTTCAGGTTCGCCCCGATCACGCCCCGCCCACCTCGCCCCTGCCTCCGGAACGCGTCGACCGGCTGTCTCTTGACGTAGCCGCCCCGGCTGATCGTGATGAAGACGTCCTGCTCCTGGATGAGGTCCTCGATGTTGAGATCGCCCTCGGCGGCGCGGATCTCGGTCCGCCGCGGATCGCCGTACTTCTTCTTGATCTCGACCAGCTCGTCCTTGACCACCCCGAGGATGGCCGCCGGGCTCTTCAGCAACGCCTTGAGCCGCTTGATTGTGGCGAGGAGCTCCTTGTGCTCGTCCTCGAGCTTCTGGCGCTCGAGCCGGGTCAGCCGGCGCAACGGCATGTCCAGGATGTAGTTGGCCTGGATCTCCGACAGCTTGAACTTCGCCATCAACTTGGTGCGGGCGTCGTCGACGTCCGCAGCGCCGCGGATCAGCCGGATGACCTCGTCGATGTTGGCCAGGGCGATCAGCAGGCCCTGGACGATGTGATCTCGCTCCTCGGCCTTGCGGAGCTCGAACCGGCTCCGCCTGCTCACCACCTCGACCTGGTGGTCGACGTAGTGCTGGAGGAGCTGCTTCAGGTTGAGCGTGCGGGGGACGCCGTCGACCAGCGCGAGCATGATCGCCCCGAAGTTGTCCTGGAGCTGGGTGTGCTTGTAGAGCTGGTTGAGGACCACATGGGGATTGGCACCCCGCTTGAGCTCGATGACTAGCCGCATACCGCCCCGGCCGCTCGACTCATCCCGTAGATCGGAGATGTCCGTGACGCGCTTGGCGTCGTACAGGTCCTTGATCTTCCGGGCCAGGTTGGCCTTGTTCACCATGTAGGGAAGCTCCGTCACGACCAGGCGCATCCGTCCCTGCGCCGCCTCCTCCACCACGACCCGGGCCCGCATCTTGATCGAGCCCCGGCCGGTCTCGTAGGCGTCCTTGATCCCGTCCCTGCCGATGATCAGGCCGGCCGTGGGGAGGTCGGGACCGTGGATCTTCCGCATGAGCTGCTTGATCGAGACGTCCGGGTCCTCGATCAGCGCCACGGCCGCGTCGATGACCTCCCCCAGGTTGTGGGGCGGCACGTTGGTGGCCATCCCCACCGCGATGCCCTGCGACCCGTTGACCAGCAGGTTCGGGAATCGCCCCGGCAGCACGAGGGGCTCCTGCTCGTATCCGTCGAAGTTCGGCTGGAAGTCGACGGTCTCCTTGTCGATGTCGCGGAGGAGCTCCATGGCCAGCGGCGCCAACCGGGCCTCGGTGTAGCGCATGGCCCCCGCTGGATCACCGTCAACGGAGCCGAAGTTCCCCTGCGGATCGATCAGCGGGTATCGGAGCGAGAAGTCCTGGGCCAAACGAACCAGCGCGTCGTACACGGCCCCCTCGCCGTGGGGGTGGTACTTCTTGATGACATCCCCCACCGCGGAGGCCGATTTCCGCCGAGGGCGGTCGGGAGTGAGGCTGCCCTCGAGCATCGAGAACAGGATCCGCCGGTGCACCGGCTTCAGGCCGTCCCGCACGTCCGGGAGGGCCCGCGACACGATGACCGACATGGCGTAGTCGATGAAGGAGGACTGGATCTCCTCCTCGATGACGACCTGCTGGACGCGCTCGGCGACCGCCATCTAGCGGGCTACCCGGGCAGACCTACGCATCGATGAACGCGTCCTTGGCGTTCTTCTGGATGAAGTCGCGCCGCGCCTCGACGNCAGGCTGACCTGCTTCAGTACCCGGGTCTCGGGGTTCATGGCCGACTCCCACAGCTGCTCCGCTTCCATCTCGGCCAGGCCCTTGAACCGCTGGATCTCCATCTTCTTCTGGCCGTTCGTCTTGCGCAGGTCGTCCAGCGCCTTGTCGTCGTGGACGTAGACGTACTTGCCGTCCATCTTCACCCGGTACAGCGGAGGCTGGGCCACGTACACCTTCCCTCCGTCGATGAGGCTCTGCATGTGGCGGAAGAAGAAGGTGAGCAGCAGCGTCCGGATGTGCGCGCCGTCCACGTCGGCGTCAGCCAGGATGGCGATCTTCCCGTATCGAGCCTTCGACAGGTCGAACTCGTCACCGATCCCGGTCCCGATGGCGCTGATCAACGCCTGGATCTCCAGGTTCTCCAGGATCTTGTGTAGCCGCGCCTTCTCCACGTTCAAGATCTTTCCTCGGATCGGGAGGATGGCTTGATAGGACCGCTCCCGCGCCTGCTTGGCGCTTCCCCCGGCCGAGTCGCCCTCCACGATGAAGATCTCGCAGACCTCGGGATCGGTCAGCTGGCAGTCGGCCAGTTTCCCCGGCAGCGACGTGGAATCGAGGAGGCCCTTCCGCCGGGTGAGGTCGCGAGCCTGGCGGGCGGCCATCCTGGCCTTGGCCGCCTGCATGCACTTGCCCACGATTCGCTTGGCGTCTCCGGGGTGCTCCTCGAGCCAGGTCATCAGCTGCGCGTTGACCGAGGTCTCCACGAAGGAGCGCATGTCGGTGTTGCCGAGCTTGGTCTTGGTCTGCCCTTCGAACTGGGGTTCGTGGAGCTTGACCGCGACGATCCCGGTCAGCCCTTCCCGGATGTCCTCCCCGATGAGGTTCTCTTCCTTCTCCTTGAGGAGACCCTTCGACCTCGCGTAGCGGTTGACCACGTTGGACAGCGCCTTCTTGAATCCCTCCTCGTGGGTTCCGCCTTCGTGAGTGTTAATAGTATTAGCAAAAGTGTGAATGGACTCGGCATAGCCGGTGTTCCATTGCATGGCCACTTCGACTTCGCTGCCGTCGCGTTCCTCGGTGAAGTGGATGATCCGGGCGTGCAGGCTCTCTTTCCCGTGGGACAGGTGCTTGACGAAGTCGGCCAGACCCCCTGTCGCCTTGTAGACGCCCTTGACGGGTGGCTCCTGCCGCTCGTCGACGAGCGCGATCTCCACCCCGCGGGTCAGGAATGCCAGCTCCTGGAGACGCTCGGCCAGGACCTCGGCCTTGAACTGGGTCTCCTCGAAGATGTCCTCGTCGGGCCAGAAGGTGACGATGGTTCCGCTCTTGTTGCTCGCCTTCATCTTGCGCAGGCGCGACTTCGGAACCCCTCGTTCGAAGGTCTGCTGCCACACGGATCCGTCCCGGGCCACCTCGACCACGAGGCGCCTGGACAGGGCGTTGACCACGGAAACGCCCACGCCATGAAGGCCGCCGGACACCGCGTAGGACTTGCCGCCGAACTTCCCGCCGGCGTGCAACGTCGTCAGCACGACCTCCACCGCCGGACGCCGATCCTTCGCCTTCGGGATCGGCTTGACGGGGATCCCCCGCCCGTTGTCGGCGACCTGGCAGCCCCCATCCGCGAGGAGGCGGACCACGATGCGAGTGCAGTAGCCGGCCAGCGCCTCGTCGATGGAGTTGTCCACGACCTCGTAAACGAGATGGTGGAGGCCTCGAGGGCCCGTGGTCCCGATGTACATGCCGGGCCGCCGGCGAACCGCCTCGAGGCCCTCCAGGACCGTGATGTCTGCAGACGTGTAGCTCGACTCGACTGGCCTGACCGCCACGTTACCTCCGTCCGCCGCCATGCAAGCGGCGCCCACCCGCCGGGGAGGGATCGACCTGGGGAAGGAGTTTCAAGCCCTGAAATTATACCATCAGTAATGCCATCCGCCAGGTAGCGGAGGCGCCCTCCAACGAGGGGGCCGGCCCCTCTACGATTGCCGTCCCCCGGCGGCTACCCCCACTCGCACCTCTGCCACCAGGTCCGATCCCAGGGCCGCGTTGGCCCGCCTCCGAACCTCCTGGGCGAGGAAGCGCACCTGGGTCGCCCAGGGTCCAGTGGAGGCTTCGACCACCAGAACCTGCCCGTCCAGCCTGGCGGGGGAGCACTCCCGGCTCAGGGTGTCCCCGACGACCTCGGGCCATCGCCTGGCCAGCTCCCCCAGGGCCAACCCCGCCGACCAGGGGCGTCCCGCAGCCAGGACGTCGAGCACCGACCCCAGCGGCTCGGGCTCGTCGGACGAAGCCGAGCGCGATCGGGCGCCGCGACGGCCGGTCCCCTGGCGACCGCGCCGGCTACCGGCGGACAATCCGTCCCTCCTCAACGCACCACACCTCGGCGCCGGCGGGAACGTGAGACTCCTCGGGCACCGCGATCATGACCTGGCCTCGTCCTGCCAGCCCCTCGGCCAGCCGCCGCCGCCGGTCCGGATCCAAGCCCGAGAA
Organism: Actinomycetota bacterium; assembly: GCA_005885015.1. Taxonomy (GTDB): domain Bacteria; phylum Actinomycetota; class UBA4738; order UBA4738; family UBA4738; genus AC-52. Next base: position 39,724 of record VAYG01000050.1, read on the forward strand.
CGGGTCGTCCAGCAGCAGGATCGGAGGCTCCCCGACCTCCTCCCGGACGGCCCCGGCCACCGCCAGACGAAGGGACAGGGCGGCTCCCCAGGCCTCCCCGTGCGAGGCGAATCCTCGGGCGGCCAACCCCTCGACCATGAGCTCGAGCTCGTCCCGGTGCGGACCCACCAGTGTGGTCCGCCGCACCAGCTCGTCCCCCCGTCGGGTCGCCAGGCGCTCGGAGAACTGCTGCTCCAGGCCCTCGCTGACCCCCTCTACCGACGGAACGTAGGTCACCCGGAGCGCTTCCTCGTGTCCAACGATCCGGTGGAACTCTTCGGCGGCCCGACCCGAGATCCGTTCCATGGCTTCTCTCCGCATGGCGGTCAGCGCCGTCCCGTGCGTGACCAGCTCCGCGTCCCACGCGGCTAGGTCGGGAGGCTCCCCGGGGCCGTCCCATTCCTTCAGGAGCCGGTTCCGCTGCCGCAGGACCCGCTCGTAGGCTCCCGCCAACCCGTCCTTCCCGGGCCACAGGATGGCCCCTGCCTCGTCCATGAACCTGCGGCGATGCTCCGGGTCGCCCAGCACCACCCGAAGGTCCTCGGGTCCGGAGAAGACCGCCCGCACGTGCCGGCGCAGATCCCTCTTCCGCCGGACCGCCGACCGGTTCAGCTGGACCCGGTTCGCCCCGCTGGACCGGACCTCGACCTCGATCAGGAACCGGCCGCCGCCCGCCTCCACCTCCCCACGCAAGAATGCCGACTCCGCTCCGGATCGAACCAGGGGCAGATCGCTGCTGACCCTCGGGGAGGTCAACCAGCACAGGTAGAACAGGGCCTCCAGGAGGTTGGTCTTCCCCCGCCCGTTGGGCCCCACGACGGCGCTGAGCCCCGGCCCCAACTCCAGGGAAACCTCGCGGTGGTTGCGGAAGTCGCGGATCTGCACCCAGGCAACGAGCACGGACCCAGGCTAGCCCACCGGCGCCGGGAGCCGGACCGGCATGACGAGGTACACGAATGCTTCCTCGTCTCCCCGCATCACGGCCGGCTTCAAGCCGTCCCTCACCTCCACCTGCACCCGCTCTCCCGTCGCCGCGGTGAGCCCGTCCACGAGGTACCCGGGGTTGAACGCCGCGGTCAGGTCCTCGCCCTCGTACTTGGCCTCCACCACCTCGACCGCTCCACCCAGATCCGGCGAGGACGAGGAGAGCCGTACCCCCAGCGCGTTGAACTCCATCTTCACCGGCGAGCTCTCCCGCGCCAGCAACCCGACACGGCGAACCGCGTCGAGCAGCTGCTGGCGCGAGGCCGACAGCTGGTTCTCGTAGCGCTCGGGAAGGAGCTGCCGGTAGTGGGGGAACTCGCCCTCGATCAAGCGCGACGTCAAGGTCAGCGCGCCGATCCGGAACGCCACGTGGCTGTGCTCGACGAACAACTCGACCTGGCCCTTCTCCTCGCCGGCCGCGGCCCGTCCCGCCTCGGAGAGCGCCCGCTCGGGTACCAGCGCCTTGGCCTCGCCCTCGGCCGTCGCCGAGAGCTCTCGCACCGAGAGCCGGTAGGAGTCCGTCGCCGCCATGGTCAGGCCCTCCCGGCTGATCTCGAGCAGGACGCCGGTCAGGATCGGCCTGGGCTCGTCCCGGGAGGCGGCCCTGGTCACCTGGCCCACGCCCTCCGCGAAGCCCGCGCCCTCGACGGAGACCCGGGTCCCGCCAGGGTCGGCCAGGGCCGGGAAGTCCTCCGCCGGCAGGCACCGGACCGTGCCCTCGTAGTTGCTGCACACGATGCGGGCCTGCCCACCCTCCGCCTCGATCACCACCGGGGCCTGGTCGAAGCTCTTCACCATATCGGCGAGGAGCCGCGCGGGGATCAGGGTCACTCCTTCCTCCTGCACCTGCACGGGAAGGCGGAGCCGTGCGGACACCTCAAGGTCCGTGGTGGCCAGCACGAGCTCGCCCCCCGAGGCGTTCATCAACACGCCCGTGAGCGCCGGGATGCCGGGCCGGGAGGAGACCGCCCGCTGAACCGTCTGGAGGGCTTCGGAGAGCACGTCGCGGTCGCATTTCACCTTCATAGCAAGCCTCCCCGCCTATCTGCTGTCATCGATGTTTTCCAAACCAGTAGTAGTAGTGGGGGCCGCCCCCTGTGGACAAGCGGCACACCCGCAGCGTATCGCGTGGATACGACATCGCGAACGTGTGCATCGTCACGGGAAGGACCGGCGGCGCGGGTGGCCGGCGAAGATCCCATCGTGTCGGTTCGCCCTCCGTATCCCCCGCCGATCCCCACGGTTATGCCTCAGGCCCGGCCTCTGGCCCGGATCCGCTTGGTGAGGTCCTGCACCTGGCGGTACGTGCTTCCCCTCGCCGGCATCAGGCTCTCGATCTTCTTGATCCCGTGGAGAGCGGTGGTGTGGTCGCGGCCGAAATGCTCCCCGATCTTGATCAGCGAGAGACCGGTGAGTTCCCGGAGCAGGTACATGGCCACATGGCGGGCGGTGGTCAGTGGACGGGACCGGCTCTTCGACACCAGATCGACGGTCTCGAGCCCGAAGTAGGACGAGGTCTCCTCCATGATCAGCGCGGCCGGTATCTCCTGGCCGGACTCGGGGATGAGGTCTTCGAGGGCCCGCTCTGCCAGGGGGAGATCCACGACCTGCCGGGAGAGCGAACCGAACGCGGCGACCCGCAGCAGGGCACCCTCCAGCTCCCTGATGTTGTTCTCGAACTTCGACGCGATGAAGTGCAGCACGTCGTCCTGGACCTCCAGCCGGTCCCGCAGCGCCTTCAGCTGGAGGATGGCGATGCGGGTCTCGAGGTCCGGCGGTTGGACGTCGACGACCAGGCCTGACCGGAACCGGCTGCGCAGCCGCTCTTC
>VAYG01000188.1 GCA_005885015.1 Actinomycetota bacterium
GAAGTACTCCATCACGTGGCTGATCTCAGTGTCGATGGTCAGCTCGAGGGTGATCGTCCGGGCCGATGAGTCTACCCGCAAGAACGACTGTTCGGCGGCGTAGTTGACGCGGTCGTGGATGTCGAAGTCGATCTGGGCGGACTTCCGGACCCGGCTGCGGTGCACGTCCGACTTGTCGGCGAGGATCACTGCGGCCGACACGGGGCTGACGGCCTCGCCCCCCTCCTCCTCGTGGTTGCCGATGGCGCTCATGACCAGGGAGAGATCGGCGGGGTGCATGCGATCCTTCATGACGTCATAGACGAGGAGCGCCCCCGTAGGGCCGTGGTTCTCGCGGGCCACCATGTTGCCCACGTCGTGGAGGTACGCCGCGATGGAGGCGAGCTCCGCCATCCGCCCTTCGTGCCCCAGCCGCGACAGGATGTTGAAGGCGATCCGAGAGGTCAGGTTGGCGTGCCGGAAACCGTGCTCCGTGTAGCCCAGGCCTTCCATCACCCGGTCCGCGCCGGCGATGAAGGTCGAGATGGGCGCCTGCTGCTGGATCTCCTCCAGCGTGATCAGCCGCTGCTCACCGCTGGCGTCGGCAGGGGGGCGTGGGGCGGGTTGACGCTGCCGTGCCGCTTGACTCACGACTGCTCGCCGGCCTCCTTCTCCTCCTCGTCGTTCGCCGGCTCGTCCTCGTAGTCTTCGTCGTCGTACACGAGCTTGCGGGCCACCGCGCCGCGGGCGAATCGCATATCCACGCCGGGGGCGACCTCGAGCGTGATGGACTCGTCGTCGAGCGCGCGGACCGTCCCGTACACGCCCCCGATGGTGACGACCTCGTCTCCTACGTCGAGGCCCTCCACGAGCTGGGCGTGGGCCTGGCGCTGGCGCCGCTGGGGCCGGATCAGCAGGAAATAGAAGATCACCCCCATCAATAGCAACGGCAGGAGCAGCGTCAGGCCGCTGGATCCAGAGCCGGACCCGCTGCTCTGAGCCAGGAGGGTGAAGGATCCGAGCACGATGACCTCCTCTGGCCCCCTGCACCGCACATAAGGGAGCCTCGCGCAAAAAACGGCGGCCTGCGGCCGCCGGGACGAACGCCAACCAGAAAGTCTAGGCCCGGATCAGGGGCTTCGCAACAGGTCAACCGGGCCGCTGTTCGAACAGCCCCGCAGCATTCTCATGCCCCAGCCCGAGGTGCGCATACGCGGCCTCGGTGGCCACGCGTCCCCGAGGGGTTCGCTTGATGAATCCGAGCTGGAGCAGGTAGGGCTCGTAGACGTCCTCGACGGTATCGGTCTCCTCCCCTACCGCCGCAGCCAGCGTGGAGAGTCCGACCGGGCCTCCCTGGAACTTGGCGACGAGGCAGGACAGGATGGACAGGTCGAGCTTGTCCAAGCCCCGCTCGTCCACCTCGAAGAGCGCCAGAGCGAGCGCGGCGGTGTCGGCCCCGATCCGGCCGTCGCCCCGTACCTGCGCGTAGTCGCGGACCCGACGGAGCAGCCGGTTGGCGATGCGCGGCGTTCCCCGAGACCTCCGAGCGATCTCCTCGGCTCCATCCGCGTGGACCTCCACGCCGAGGATGCCGGCCGACCGCTTCACCACCCGCGTCAGCTCTTCGTGCGAGTAGTAGTCGAGGCGGGGTGAGAACCCGAACCGCTCGCGGAGCGGCAGCGTGATGAGCCCGGGCCGGGTGGTGGCCGCCACGAGGGTGAACCGAGGCAGGTCCAGCCTGATGCTTCGGGCCGAGGGTCCCTTGCCGATGATGACGTCCAGCTTGTAGTCCTCCAGTGCGGGATAGAGGACCTCTTCGACCGCCCGGGGCATCCGGTGGACCTCGTCGACGAACAGCACGTCGCCTTCCTCGAGGTTGGTGAGGATCGCAGCGAGGTCCCCGGCCCGCTCGAGGGCGGGCCCCGACGTTGGCCGGCATCCCACGCCGAGTTCGTTGGCCACGATCCCGGCCAGCGTTGTCTTGCCCAGGCCCGGCGGACCGGACAGGAGCACGTGGTCTTGATCCGGCTCTGCCCGACGAACTCCGACAGCCACTTCGGCCGAAGGGCGGCGTCGAGCTCCCGCTCGTCCTCCCGCACGTCCGCGGCCACCACCCGGACCAGCTCCTCGGTGTCCCGCCGTGTCACCGGCCCACGCCCCTCAGCGCCTCTCGCAGCAGCTCCTCCACCGGGCGCTCGCCGTCGGGGGCCAGCGAGGACAGGGCGTCCCGGGCCTCCTGGGGAGTCAGTCCCAGCGAGAGCAGCGCCTCCCGCACCTCGCCCAGCGGCCCGGACCCGGTGATCTCCCCTCCCATGCCGACGCGGTCTTTGAGGTCCAGCAAGATCCGGCCGGCCACCTTCTTGCCGACGCCGGGAACCAGGGTGAGGGCGGCGACGTCCCCGCTGGCGACGGCCCTCCGGAGTACGTCGGGTGAGAGGACGGACAGGATGGCCAGCGCGACCTTTGGCCCGACCCCGGTCACGGTGATCAGCAGGTCGAAGAGCCCGCGCTCGTCGGTCGTGGCGTAGCCATACAGGACCATGGCGTCGTCTCGCACCAGGAGGCGGGTGAAGATCCGGGCCTGCCGCCCCAGCGGTGGCAGGCGAGACAGGGTCAGGGCCGGCGCCAGCACCTCGTACCCCACGCCGGCCACCGAGACCAGAACCCGATCTCCCGTCTTCTCCTCGATCCTGCCGTCGAGCAACGAGATCATCGGACCGCTCCCTGGACCAGGTCCCGCAGCCGGGACTGCTGGAGGTGGCAGACGGCCACCGCCACGGCGTCCGCCGCGTCGGGGTCGGTGGGGACCCCACTCACCCCGAGGACTCTGTCGAGGGACCGGCGCACATCGCTCTTCGACGCGTTGCCCACCCCAGTCACCGCCATCTTGACCTCCAGGGGGGCGTACTCCTCCGCTGGAATCCCCGCCTCCGAGGCGGCCAGCATGATCACCCCGCTGGCCCGGGCCACGGCCATGGCGCTCTGCGTGTTCCGGCCCCACAGGAGCCGCTCCAGGGCCATGACGGTGGGGCGGTGGAGCCGGATGGCCTCGCCCACCCCCTCGTGGAGCAGTCGCAGCCTGGCCTCCGGCCGAAGGCCGGCAGGCGTCCGCAGCGTGCCCGCCCAACGCACGGACGGGCGGCCGCCTCCCCGGCCGACGACGGCCAGTCCCACGGACGCGGTTCCCGGATCAACCCCCAGCACCAGGTCATCGAACATACGTTCAGGAGCCTAGCCGGACCCTCCCCCTTCCGCAATCACACCGCTGTAATTTAGCCCACGCCGGCGACACGGCCGGTCCGCCGGAGTCGAGGAGGGGCCGGGTCAGCCGCTGCGGGCCAGGATCTCCTCGGGGATGTCGAAGTTCGCATGGACAACCTGGACGTCGTCCAGGTCCTCCAGGGCTTCCACGAGCCGCAGCACCGACTGGGCCTTGTCCCCCGCCACCGGCACACCGGTCTGAGGCAGCAGGGTCAGCTCGGCCGACGCGACGGGAACACCCGCCTTCTCCAATGCCTGGCGCACCTGGAGGAAGGAGTCCGGCTCCGTGACCACCTCCCACTGCTCCCCGGCGTCCCGCAGGTCGTTCGCGCCGCCCTCCAGGACGATCTCGAGCAGCTCCTCCTCCCCGGGAGCGGACGACTTGTCGACCGCGATGAGCCCCCTCCGGTCGAACATCCAGGCGACGCTTCCCGGGTCACCGAGCTTTCCACCCATGCGGGTGAAGGCGTGACGAACGTCCTGGCTCGTCCGGTTGCGGTTGTCGGTCACCGCCTCGACGACCAGGGCCACGCCCCCCGGGGCATATCCCTCGTACACGACCTCTTCGTACTGGGCCCCGCCGGTCTCACCGGCCCCACGCTTGATCGCCCGCTCGATGTTGTCCCACGGGACGGAGTAGCTGCGGGCTTTCTCCACGGCCGAGGCGAGCGTCATGTTGCCGTCGACGCTCGGCCCACCCTCCCGGGCCGCGACCTCGACGGCCCGGAGCAGCTTGCCGAACATCCGCCCCCGTTTCTCGTC
>VAYG01000051.1 GCA_005885015.1 Actinomycetota bacterium
GGAGGACTGGCCGGTCTTCGTCGCGGGGCAGCGTGCGCGCTGCGTTCGAGAGCAACGCAAGCTGGGCTTGGCGCGCACGTGGCTTGAGCAATACCCCGCGTTCCTCGATCGGGTACCGCTCCGGGTCGGTCCTCCGGTCCTGCTGCACACTGAAATCATGCGCCAGCACCTGCTCGTCACCGAAGCTCCCGGCGGCTGGCATTTCTCCGGATTGTTCGACTTCGAGCCTGCAATGCCGGGCTCTAGTGAGTACGAATTCGCCTCGGTGGGGGTGTTCGTGTCCCAGGGCGACAGCCGGTTCCTTCGCCGGGTGCTGACGGCCTACGGCTACCCGGCCAGCGTGCTCGGCGCGGATCTCAGCCGCCGCTTGCTGGCCTGGGCGCTCCTGCATAGGTACAGCAACCTTGCCTCTTGGCTCCGCCGGCTGCCAGAGCCAAGCCGCCCCACTCTGGACGCACTCGCTGACCGTTGGTTCGGCACGGTCTAGCTGCGCGGCACGTCCATCCCGTCCCTCCGACTGGGTGTGGAGCGGCGACATGGACAGCTCCGTGGTCGGGGCTCCGGCCGTGGCGAACGGGGTCGTGTACGCGGGCGCTTCGGACCACCACCTCTATGCGTGGAACGTGGTCGGGTGCGGGGACGGGTGCTGTCCGTTCCTGGCGTCCGTCGACACCGGTGGTGACATCAGGTCGGACCCGGCGGTGGCCGACGGGGTCGTCTGCATCGGATCGGCCCGGACGTACAAGGCATACGGGCTGTAGAGCGAGCCTCGACCTCATGGGCCTCGCGGTTGGCCGGCACGGGTTAGGGCAGTTCACTCGCGAACCGCAAGTCGAAGGGGCGCCTGCCTGGTGAGATGACCCATGTGGGGTGGCCCGTCGGCAGATGTCGCAGACCACGATCGCCCAGGGAGACATCCCAGTCAAGCCCCGCCGAGGTTCGAGTAACGCCCCTCAGGTTCCGTCTGGTCGCTCGCCCGAAAATGGCTTCTGACAGGCGCAAACGGCCCTTCAGCTGCTAGCGGTGGGCGAGAGAGGACTTGAACCTCCACCCGGTTACCCGGACAGGAACCTGAATCCTGCGCGTCTGCCAATTCCGCCACTCGCCCGGCGCGATTTCGATGGTAACAGCCGATCCCACCGAGATAGCTCTGGTTCGGCAGGAGTAAAGCAAGGACCCCTGGATATAATCCCGTTCGAACCCCCCTACCTGCCGCGATGAAGCCTTGGGAATCCTGAACGAGTTCGAGCGACGCCTCGAAGGCGTGATCGAGGGCGTATTCACGAAGGCATTCCGGGGGGGCCTGCAGCCCGTGGAGCTGGCCACCAGGATCATCAGGGAGATGGAGGCCGGCAAGACGGTCGGCGTGCGCCAGGTGTGGGTTCCCAACCGGTACGTCTTCCATCTCTCCTCGCCGGACCGCGAACGCTTCGGCCAGGCGGAGCGGTCGCTCCGCCGGGAGCTCGAGGCCGTGGTCCGGGAGGGAGCGGCCGAACGCGGGTGGGAGCTGGTGGGGCCGCCCGAGGTCGAGTTCGAGACCGACCCCGCCCTGAAGGAGGGCGTGTTCGCCTGCGAGACGCTCCTGGTCGAGGCGCCCACCGGCCAGCCGGGAACGAGCGAGGCGAAGGGACCGCGGGGGCCGGGCGAAGCCAGGCCAGCCGAGATCGTCCTACTCGAGGACGGGAAGCCATCCAAGGCGTTCCCGCTGGCCAAGGACCGGGTAATCATCGGAAGGCTCGACGAGTCGGACATCGTCCTGGACGACCCCGGGGCCAGCCGCCGGCACGCCGAGGTCCGCCGGCAGGACGGCGACTTCGTCATCGCGGACCTGGGTTCGACGAACGGGACCATGGTCAACGAGTCGACCGTGGGAGAGCGAACGCTCGAGGAGGGAGACCGCATCACGATCGGGAGGACGGTCCTCGAGTTCCGGAGGCGCTAGGGTGCCCCCGTTCGTCCTGACCGTCGCCAAGATCCTCTTCCTCGCCCTCCTCTATTTCTTCGTGTATCGCGCGCTGCACGCCGTGGTGGTGCAGGTCCGGGGGGGAATGCCACGACGAGCCGCGCCCGCTCCGCGGTCCCAGCCCGCCGCGCCGCGCCGTCAGGCGGCGAAGGCTCCCCGCAACCTGGTGGTCATGAACGAACGCGGGAGCAAGGTGGACACGTTGCCGTTGGACGGGACCCTCCAGATCGGCCGAGCCGATGCATGCCAGATCAAGCTGTCCGACACATACGTCTCGTCCTTTCACGCGCGGATCTTCCGGCGCGACGGGGCCTGGTACGTGGAGGACCTGGGATCAACGAACGGCACGTACCTGAACCAGCGCCGGGTCACGGCGCTGGCCGAGCTGCGGGCCGGGGACCGGCTGAAGGTGGGCAAGACCACCCTGGAGCTGCGCAGGTGACGCGATGAAGATCGAGGTGGGGGTCCGCAGCGACATCGGACGTGCCCGGGTTCGGAACGAGGACGCCTACCTGGTCCAGGAGCCGCTCTTCGTGGTGGCCGACGGGATGGGCGGGCATCGCGGTGGGAACGTGGCCTCTTCGCTGGCCGTGGAGACCCTCGAGGGCGCCATCGACGCGGCCAGAGCGGGCGACCTCGAGGGCGTGGTCGAACAGATTCAGCGGGCCAACCAGCGCGTCATGGAGCGAGGCGGGTCGGACCACGAGCTCCGAGGGATGGGGACCACGCTGACGGCGCTGCTCACCGGCGACGGGAAGGCCCACATCGCTCACGTCGGCGACTCCAGAGCGTACCGCCTCCGGGACGACACCCTCCAGCAGCTGACCGAGGACCACTCCCTGGTCCAGCGCATGGTGCGCGAGGGCAAGCTCTCCGAGGAGGAAGCGGCCACCCACCCGCAGCGAAACATCCTGACCCGCGTGCTCGGCGTGGAAGACGACATGCCGGTGGACCAGCTCACGCTCGACGTTCGGGAGGGCGACCGGCTGCTCCTGTGCACGGACGGGTTGACGAACATGGTCGACCGGGACCGGATCCAGGAGATCCTTCGGTCTGAGCCCGACCCGCAGGCCGCCTGCGACCGGCTGATCGACGCGGCCAACCGGGCCGGAGGGGACGACAACATCACGGTGATCGTCGTCGACTTCGTCACCGGTGACGCCGACGGGACGGAGGCCGCACCCAGGAGATCCAGCATTCCTGCACCCGACGGAGGGACCCGAACGGCCGACGGGAGCAGCGCCGAGGCCGATCGCTCTCAAGTGGCCGCCGCGGAAGCGCCACGGGGCCAGCGGCGGCCGCGCCGGAGGCGGGTGGCGATCTGGGCAGGGGCGATCCTCGTGGTCCTGGGCGTGGGGCTGATCGCGTCGCGCATGTACATCGACCGGCAGTGGTACGTGGGAGATGCCGACGGCCGGGTGGCGATCTACAAGGGGATCCCCGCCGAGGTGGGCGGCCTCAAGCTTTCCCACGTCCAGGAGACCACCGAGCTTTCGGCCGCGGAGGTCCAGCGGTACCAGGTCTGGCGCGATCTGCAGGGCGGCATCACCGCGAAGAGCTTCCAGGATGCCGAGGCAATCGTGGCCAGCATGCGGCGGCAGGTCCAGCAGGCGCAACCGGCGGGCGGGGGCGGCTGATGCAGGCCCTGCCCGCACTGGACGCCCGCTCCGGCCGCGGCACCCAGCTCGCCCTCACCATTTTGGCCGTGGTGCTCTCGGTGGGCGCCTACGTCCTGGTCACCCTGGGCAAGACTGGGAAGACGCCACCGGGGATCGCCGGCTTCGTCGCGGTCATCGCGGTCAGCTATCTGCTCGCGCATTTCGTCGTCACGCGGCTCGCTCCGGGGGCCGATCCCAGCCTCCTTCCCACCGCGGCGGTCCTGTCCGGTCTCGGGTACGCGATGGTCTACCGGCTCGACCCGGGGCGGGCGGGCGATCAGTTCTGGTGGCTCATGCTGGGGCTCTTCGTGTTCGTCCTGACCCTGTTCGTGATCCGTGACCACCGCACGCTCGACGCGTACACGTACACGATCGGGCTGGCCGCCATCGGGTTCCTCCTGCTGCCCATCGCCCCGGGGATCGGGCGGACGATCAACGGGGCCCGGCTGTGGATCCAGGTGGGACCGCTGGTGTTCCAGCCGGCCGAGATCGCCAAGGTGCTGCTGGTCGTCTTCCTGGCCTCCTTCCTCAACGCCAAGAAGGAGCTGCTGGCGATGGCCACGCGGCGAATCGGGCCGTTGCATCTCCCCGCCCTGCGCTACATGGGGCCGATGCTGGTGGCGTGGTTCGTCTCCCTGGCCGTGCTGTTCGTGGAGAAGGACCTCGGGTCATCGCTGCTGTTCTTCGGCATCTTCGTGGTCATGTTGTGGGCGGCCACGGGTCGCGTCTCCTACCTGGTGCTCGGGCTGGTGCTGTTTGCCATCGGGGCACTCATCGGCTACGCGGCGTTCGGCCACGTCCAGGACCGGGTCACCATCTGGCTGCACGGCCTGGAGCCGAAGCACATCCACTCCGACGGGTACCAGGTGGCGCAGGGAGAGTTCGCCATGGCGACGGGCGGCATCGTGGGGACCGGGCTGGGTCACGGCCACCCCAACCTGATCCCCTCGGTGTGGACCGACTTCATCTTCGCCGCCTTCGGCGAGGAGCTGGGGCTGTTCGGCGTGACGGCCCTCCTCCTCCTCTACGTGGTGATCATCGGGCGCGGCTTCAGGGCCGCCATCGCCCGGGACGACGGCTTCAGCAAGTTGCTGGCGACCGGTCTGGTCAGCGTCATCGCCCTCCAGACCTTCATCATCGTGGGGGGGGTCACCCGCCTGATCCCGCTGACCGGACTGACCCTGCCGTTCGTCTCCTACGGCGGGTCGAGCCTCGTGGCGAACTTCGTGCTCCTGGCCCTGCTGGTGAGAACCTCGGCGCCCCCTCCGGCCCATGCGCCGGTCCGGGGCCGGGGCCGGGCACGGTTACCGCGCGAGGCCCAGGCCTCCGAGCCCACCATCGCGACGGCCCGGCCGGAAGCCGTGGCCTTCCTGCTCCTGTTCGTGATCCTGTTCGTCCAGGCCAACTATCTGCAGGTGTTCGCGGCGAGCCGGCTGGCCAACAATCCCGCCAACCAGCGCCTCCTGCTCGAGGAGTACCAGGTCGACCGAGGCGACATCCTCGCCCGCGACGGGCGCACCGTCCTGGCCAGGAGCAGACCAACCGGCGGCAAGCTCAAGTATCAGCGGTTCTACCCCCGCGGCCCGCTCTACTCTGGCGTCACCGGCTACTACTCGGTGGTCTTCGGACGATACGCGCTGGAGGCTTCGCAGAACGACTTCCTAGCCGGCCGGGCCACCGAGCTGCTCCCACAGAATCTCGTCGACGAGATCCTGGGGCGCGACAAGCGCGGGGCCACCGTGGTCACCACGATCGACGCCCAGCTCCAGCAGGTCGCGGCCCGGGCGCTCGGGTCCCTGCCCGGCGCCGTCGTTGCGCTCGACCCGCGGACCGGCGAGGTGCTGGCGCTGGTGGCCAACCCCACCTACGACCCCAACCAGCTCGCCTCCCACGACCTGAATGAGGTGCGGAGCGCCCGGAAACGCCTGCTCTCCGATCCGCGGAAGCCACTGCTGTCGCGGGCGACCCAGGAGCTGTTTCCTCCCGGCTCGACGTTCAAGCTGGTCACCGCGTCGGCGGCGTTGGAGAACGGGATGAAGCCCGGCACCACCTTTCCGAACCCGCCCGCCCTCCAGCTGCCCAACAGCACGGCCCAGCTGCACAACTTCGGCGGCGAGCATTGTTTGGGCGGCGCCGCTCGCCTCACGTTGGCGCAGGCCCTCCAGATCTCCTGCAACGTGGTATTCGGTGAGATCGGGCTCCGTCTGGGAGCGGCGCGGCTGGTGGACCAGGCCCGGAAGTACGGGTTCGACGGGACGATCCCGTTCGAGACTCCGTTCGTCGAGGGGCGGATCCCCCCCGTCAGCGAGTTCAAGGGCGCCCTCTCCTTCGTTGCCACCTCGGCGATCGGCCAGCAGGACGTGCTGGCCAACCCGATGCAGATGGCCCTTGTCGGTGGGGCCATCGCCAACGGCGGGGAGGAAATGACGCCGCACCTGGTCAAGCAGATCCTCGATGCGGACGGCCGCGTGGTGAGGGAGACCAGACCGTCGGTCTGGGGACGCCCCATCTCGGCGCGGACGGCCGGCGAGCTCACCACGATGATGGTGAACGTGGTCAACGCCGGGACGGGGGCGGCCGCCCAGATCCCCGGCATCCAAGTGGCGGGCAAGACCGGCACGGCCGAGACCCCCAGCGGCAAGCCCCACGCCTGGTTCGTCTCATTCGCTCCGGCCCAGGACCCGAAGATCGTCGTGGCCGTGGTGGTGCTGAACGGGGGGAGCCTGGGGAGCGAGGCCACGGGGGGGGCCGTGGCCGCGCCCATCGCCCGGGCTGTCATCGAAGCGGCCCTTCGCGGGTAGGACCGATGAGACCATGACCGAGATCGCCACCGACGTCGTGCTGGGGGAGCGCTACCGGCTCGTCCGGCGGATCGCCGCGGGCGGGATGGGGGCCGTGTGGAAAGCGGAAGACACGGTGCTCCACCGGCCGGTCGCAATCAAGGTGCTCGCTTCGCCGAGCGGTTCCGCCGGGAGGCCCAATCGGCCGCCGGGCTCTCTCATCCCAACGTGGCCAGCGTGTTCGACTTCGGAGAGAACGACGGGCGTCCCTTCATGGTGATGGAGCTGGTCGAAGGGGAGACCCTGTCGGACCGGCTGGCCAGGGAAGCCCCGCTCGACCCCCAGACAGCGTCGCGGATCGCGGCGGCCATCGCCTCCGCCCTCCAGGCGGCGCACGACCGGGGAATCGTCCACCGAGACGTGAAGCCGGGCAACGTGATGATCACGCCGTCAGGGGAGATCAAGGTCCTCGACTTCGGGATCGCTGCCGCGGCCGGCGCCCCCCTCACCGCGACCGGCGCCAGGATGGGCACGGCCAGCTATATCTCCCCCGAGCAGGCGCGGGGGGAGCCTCCCACCCCGGCCTCCGACGTGTACTCGCTGGGCGTCGTGCTCTTCGAGATGCTCACCGGCCGTCCTCCATTCACGGCCGAGTCACCCGTGGCGGTGGCCGCTCAGCACGTCGACCGGCCCCCGCCGCCGCTCCGCCCGCTCGTTCCCAACGCGCCCGAAGACCTCGTGACCGCCTGCGAGCGAGCCCTTGCCAAGGACCCCCGGGCACGCCCCGCCTCGGCCGCGGCCTTCGCCGCCCTGTTGTCGGGAAGGACCGCACCGATGCTCCAGGCGGGCCAAGGCACCGAGCCCGGTTCGACGATGGTCCTTCCTCCGCTGGAACCGACGTCCGTCCTGCCCGAGCCGGCGGGAGCGGCCACGCCCGCCGCACCCGCCCCCCCGCGGGCCCGGCGACGTTCGCTCGTTCCGCTCGCCGTCGCCGTCGTCCTGCTCCTCTTGCTCGCCATGTCGCTGGCCCTCGCCTTCACGCTGAAGGGCGGAGGCCGCCCCGGGCCGGGGAATTCCCCGACCGCCTCCTCCAAGGTCCAGGTCCCCGACGTGATCGGCATGAAGCAAGGCGACGCGGAGCACGTCCTCCGGGACAAGGGGTTCCAGATCGGCGACGTCGTCAAGGTGGAGGGGGAGCACGACGTGGTCGTGCGGACCAGTCCTCCCGCGAACAGCCTCGTAGCTCGAGGCAGCACCGTAACGTTGTACGTCGGCGACAAGGGCAAGGGCAAGGGAAAGGGCCACGGGGGCGGGGACGGATGACCGACGGGGCGGACCAGACGGTCCTGGCAGGACGGTACGAGCTCGACACCGTCCTCGGCCATGGCGGGATGGCCGAGGTCTACCTGGGAACGGACCGCGTCCTCGGACGCCCGGTCGCCGTGAAGATCCTGGCCGATCGGTTCGCTCGCGATGGATCGTTCGTGGCCCGGTTCCGCCGAGAGGCCCGGTCCGCGGCGGCGCTCAACCACCCCAACGTCGTCAGCGTCTTCGACACCGGCTCCGACGATGGCACGCATAACATCGTCATGGAGTACGTCAAGGGGAAATCCCTCGCCCAGATCGTCAGGGAGGACGCCCCGCTCATGCCGGAGCGGGCCGTGGAGATCGCCCAGGGGGTGGCGGAGGCCCTGGCGTTCGCGCACGCCGCGGGCATCGTCCATCGGGACGTGAAGCCCGGCAACATCATGCTCACCCCCACCGGCGATGTGAAGGTCATGGACTTCGGGATCGCCCGGGCCAGCACCGGCGATTCCCTCACCCAGACCGCGACGGTCCTCGGCACCGCGACGTATTTCTCGCCGGAGCAGGCGCAGGGCGATCCGGTGGACGCCCGCTCCGACATCTACTCGCTCGGCGTGGTCCTCTACGAGCTGCTGACCGGCCACCCGCCCTTCGCCGGCGAAACCCCCGTCACCGTCGCCTACAAGCACGTCAAGGAGGACCCCGTCCCGCCCAGCCGGTTGAACTCCGACGTGCAGAGGGGCCTGGACGCGATCGTCATGAAGTGCCTGGCCAAGAATCCGGCGAACCGCTATCAGACCGCGGACGAGCTGGCTGCGGACCTCGAGCGGTATCGGACCGGCCTGCCGGTGCTGGCCACGCCGGTGCTCCCGCCGGAGCGAACCGAGGTCGTCGAACGCTCCGCCCGGTCGACGATGGTCCTCCCCGCGCCGGCGACGGAAGAGGGCGAGCGCCAACGAAAGTGGCTGGCCGCCGGGATCCTCGGGGCCGTCCTGCTGGTCATCCTGGTGGCGCTGTTCTTCCTGGCCCAGAACCTCCTGCAGACGGGATCGGCGGTCGCCGTCCCGGACGTGCGGGGCAAGCTGCTCCCGGTGGCCGAGGACATCCTGCGGCGGGGGCAGTTCCAGGTCGGCACCGTCACCCAGCGGGACTCTCCCGAGCCGAAGGACACCGTGCTCGACTACTCGCCGAAACAGGCGAAGCGCGGAGCGGCCATCGACCTGGTGGTGTCGACGGGCAAGACGATCGCCGCTGTCCCGGACGTGGTCTGCGAGTCCGAGCGGCAGGCGCGGGCCGATCTGAAGGCCGCCGGCTTCAAGGTGGACAAGGTCGGGACGCTGAACAACACCCAGTGCGAGAACCCGGGCGACGTGACGAAGCAGGATCCCGCCGCCGGAAACCAGGCCTCCACCGGGTCCGTGGTCCGGATCTGGGTCCTGCCCAACCCTTCGCCCAGCCCGTCGCCGTCGCAATCGCCCAGTCAGTCGCCGTCGCCATCGCAATCGCCCAGTCAGTCGCCCTCGCCCAGCCCGAGCGGCTCGGGAGGGTCGCCCTCCCAGTAGGGCCGGGGCCCGTCGAGGGCGTGCGGTAGCATCCGAACGGCCGTCGGTTCATCGGGAGCAGCCTCGCTGGAAGCCGCCATCGAAGAGTTCACCGAAGACGAGCGGGCCGCGCTGGCCCCTCATTTCACCAACCTCGACGGACCCGTCTTCGCCCTGACCAACCTCCCCGAGGTGGTCAAGGGGGCGTTGTTCGCTCGGTACTCCCGATCGGCGAAGTCGCTGCGGCGACTCTTCCTCGACGAGTTCGCGGAAGGCTCACAGGCGGCTGCCCAGCCGGTATCCGACACCGGCGTCGGGCGGGCCGAAGACCTGTACCAGCGGGTGTTCTTCGAGTACGGCGACGACTCCGTGGCCCAGCTCGGCGGCGTGCATCTGGCCGTGGAGCAGGCCTCGCAGCTGTTGGCCAAGGTGCTCGAGTGGGGCCGCCTCGCCGCGTACCTGGAGCAGTCGACCCGGTACGTTCCGTACGACGACCGCCCGGGGGGTCGCTGGAGATACCACGTTCCCTCGGAAGTCGAGGCCCACGGAAGGCTGGCCGAGCGGTTCCGCTCGGTTCTCGACGGGGCCTTCGAGACGTACGCGAAATGGCTCGAACCGCTCCAGGCGTTCTACCGGGACCTGTATCCGAAGGACCCCGCGGACTCGGACTTCGTGTATCGGATGACCATCCGGGCGAAGGCGTGCGACACCCTGCGCGGACTGTTGCCCGCCGCCACCCGGTCGAACGTCGGAATCTTCGCCACCGCGCAGTCGTACGAGCAGCTCATCCTGCGGATGCGGGCCGATCCCCTCGAGGAGGTCCGGTTCAGCGCGGAGCTCGTCCTCGCCGAGCTGCGAAAGGTGATCCCCGCCTTCCTCACGCGGGTCGACGTCCCCGACCGGGGAGGAGCCTGGACGGAGTACCTCCGATCCTCACGCGATGCGACGGCGGCGGTGGCCACTGACGCCCTCCGAGGGATCGAGCCCGAGCCCCGGCCGGAGGTGACCCTGACCGACTTCGATCCCGACGGCGAGGTGAAGGTGGTCGCCGCCGCGCTCTATGCGGCCAGCGACCACCCCGACGACCAGCTCCTCGACGTGGCCAGGAAGATGACCCCGGAGGATCGGGCCAGGATCCTGGCCGCGTACGTGGGCGACCGGCGCAACCGGCGGCACAAGCCCGGACGCGCCTTCGAGCGGACGTCCTACCGGTTCGACGTCTCCTGCGATTACGGGGCCTTCCGGGACCTCCAGCGGCACCGCCTGCTCACCCTGGAGTGGCAGCCCTTGGGGACCGGCCACGGCTTCGAGCTCCCACCGGAGGTCGACGCGGCCGGCGCACTGGCCGACTGGAACTCGGTCATGGAGTCCTGCGCGGACCTCCATCGGGCGCTCGTCGATGCCGGACTGGGCTCTGCCGCCCAGTACGCAGTCCCCATGGCGTACCGGATCCGCTTCTACGTCGACATGAACGCCCGGGAGGCCGTGCACCTGATCGAGCTGCGCACCACCCCGCAGGGCCATCCCGTGTACCGCCGGGTCTGCCAGCAGATGCACGACCTGATCGCCGATCGAGCCGGACACCGCGGGATCGCCGAGGCCATGCGGTTCGCCGACCACAGCCAGGTGGAGCTGGAACGGCTCGAGGCGGAGCGGCGGTCCCAGGCCCGCCGCGAGTCTCTCTCCCCGCCGTCCTGACCGGCGCTACCCGTCCGCAGCCGAGGCGCGGCTGAGAGAATCCTCCGGTGTCCCGGGTGATCGCCCTGCTCGCCTACGACCGCGAGACGATCATGGTCGCCGCGCTGGCCTCGCTGATCGTGGCCGGCGTCGTGGTTTCCGTCGGAGCCTGGATCCTGTTGCTCCGTCAGAGGAGCCGCCCCCGCTGAGGCGATCTTCGGCCGCCGGCCCGGCCGGATTCAAGGACCGGACGCCGCGGCCTTCGCCTTCTCCTCCTCCGCCAGGACCCGCCGAAGGACCTTCCCGACCAGGGTCTCCGGGAGCGACTCGCGGAACTCGACGAGCTTCGGCACCTTGTATGCGCTCAGGCCGAACTCCTCGTTGCGGCAGAACGTCACGATGTCGGCCGGCGTGGCCATCTCTCCCGCCTTCAACACGACGTACGCCTTCACCGCCTCCCCTGTCGTGGCGTCCGCGATGCCCGCCACGCACACCTTCTGGACCTTGGGATGCCGGTAGATCACCTGCTCGATGTCGGTCGGGTACACGTTGAACCCCGACACCAGGATCATGTCCTTCTTGCGGTCGACGATGGAGAAGTACCCCTCTTCGTCCATCTTCGCGATGTCCCCGGTGAGGAGCCATCGCGTGCCGTCGGGGGCTTCCTTGATCATGCCCGCGGTCTCCTCCGGACGGTTGAAGTACCCCCTCATCACCTGGGGCCCGGCCACGGCCAGCTCACCTTCGGTCCCGGGCTCGACCTCCCTGGTCCAGTCGTCCAGGTCGACCACCCGGGCGTCCGTGTCCGGGATGGGCAGCCCGATGGAACCCTCCTTGCGCTTTCCGTAGATCGGGTTGGCATGCGTGATCGGGGAGGTCTCGGTGAGGCCGTAGCCCTCGCAGACCTTGGCTCCAGTGATCCGTTCGAACTCCTCCGCCACCGCCCTGGGCAAGGGAGCGGCTCCCGACAGGCACGCCCGGATCGAGGTGAGGTCGTGCTTCGGCGTCTCCTTGGCTTCGTTGATGGCGATGTACAGCCGGGGAACGCCCGGGAACATCGTGGGCTTTTCCTTCTGGATCACCTTGAGCGTCGGCTCGAGCTCGAAGCGCGGCATGAGGACCAGCTTGGCCGCCTTGTAGATGCCCACGTTCATGGCGACGGTCATGCCATAGGAGTGGAAGAAGGGGATGATGCACATGATCCCCTCCTTGCCTTCGCGAAGGTCGGGGAACCACGCGGCGCCCTGCATGGTGTTGGCCAGGAGGTTGAAGTGCGTCAGCATGGCGCCCTTGGACAGACCCGTGGTGCCTCCCGTGTAGATCAAGCCGGCCAGGTCGGTCGTGGCGTCGACGCTCGCCACCGGCGCGGGCGGATAGCTCCCGGCCATGAGCTCCTTCCACCACCGGACCTTCGCGCCGGGGGGGACCGGCGGCCACGGCTCACCGTGCTTGCGCGCCTCCTTCTTCATGCGGATCGGGGCCAGCAGGTTGATGGGGAACGGCATGAAGTCGGTGACCCTTCCCACCACGATCTCCCGCAACCCCACTTCGTCCTGGACTTCGGCCACCTTCGGGTACAGGACGTCGAGGGTCACGCAGACCTCGATCCCGGCGTCCTTCGGCTGGTGGGACAGCTCGCGTTCGGTGTACAGCGGGTTGTTGCCGACCGCCACCGCCCCGATGCGCAGGATGGCGTAGTAGGCGATGACGAACTGCGGGCAGTTGGGCAGGACCAGCCCAACGCGGTCCCCGCGCTGGACGCCGAGGGACAGCAGGACCCTGCTGAACTGGTTCACCTGCTTCCCCAGCTCGCGGTAGGTCAGGGTCTTCCCCATCGGCGCACCCGGAAGCCAGAACGCGATGGCCGGGGCATTGGGATTCCGCCGGCCCGCCTCCTCCAGGATGGAGTACAGCGACTTCTCCGGATATGGAGCGAGGGAGCGCGCCACTCCCTCGGGGTAGCTGGCGAACCAGGGGCGATGGTCCATCGTCTCCTCCGGATCGGGGAAGGCCATTATGTCCGACCGTCTCGGCCCGGCGCGAGGGTGGAGAGCCCCGGTGAGGGCATCCGGCTAGAGTGCAGACCGCCGTGAGCGAGATGACCGACCTCCTGCGCGAGCGAGCCCGGGCCGCGCTGCCCCCAACCGAGGGCGAGGTCCGGCTGACCGGCCTCCGCGAGCCGGTGGAGGTCCTGTGGGACCGATGGGGCGTGCCGCACGTCTACGCGCGCAACACGTACGACCTCTACTTCGCCCAGGGCTACCTGGCCGCCTCCGAACGGCTCTTCCAGATCGACCTGGCGTTCCGCTTCGGGAACGGCCGCCTGGCCGAAGCCATCGGCGACCTGGGCCTTCCCCTCGACCGGTTCGTCCGCACGGTCGGGTGGAACCGAGCCGGGGAGCGCCTGGCGGACCAGTGGGACGACCTGTCGTGGGAGATGTCCGACGCCTTCGGAGCCGGAGCCCGGGCCTGGATCGACCGGATGCCGGCCAGGCCGATCGAGTACGACGTCCTCCAGATCGATCCCCTGTTCCCCGGACCCCGCGAGGCCGCCGTGCTCGCCGCCTCGGCGTCGGTCTTCATGGTGTGGACCCTGTCGACGAACTGGGACGCCGAGCTGCTCCGCGCCGAGATCGCCGATCGACTGGGTTGGGAGGCCCTGGCCACCCTGTTCCCCGAGCTCCCCACCGAACCGGGTCTGGTCCAGGCGGGGAAGTGGGGCGGCGCAGCCTCCCGTCCCTCCCGGCTCGACCTCCTCCTCCAGGCGCCGGCCTTCCCCGCCGGACAGGGATCGAACAACTGGGTGGTCGCCGGGCGCCGGTCCAAGACAGGGAAGCCGCTCCTGGCCAACGACCCCCACCTGGTGGCTCAGCTTCCTTCGGTCTGGTTCGAGATCCACCTGTCGGCTCCCGGCGTCGACGTGCGGGGGATCTCACTCCCCTTCGCTCCCGGGGTGATCATCGGTCACAACGACCGGATCGCCTGGGGGATCACGAACCTCGGGGGCGACATCCAGGACCTCTACCTGGAGCAACTGGACGAGGGCGGGACGGCGGCCCTGCACGACGGGACGTGGGAGCCGCTCACCGTCCACCGCGAGGAGATCGCTGTCCGAGGGCGAGAGCCCGAGGTGCTCGAGGTGAAGGAGACGCGGCACGGCCCGATCCTCGACTCCTACCTGGTTGGGGCGAAGGACGTCAGCGTGGTCGCGGGGATCCGCGGGACATACGCGCTCCGGTGGGTCGGCCTGGAGGAAGGAACGAAGCCGTCCACGATCCACCGGTTGAACACGGCGGGCACGTTCGACGAGTTCCGGGCTGCCCTGGCGGACTGGCCAGCGCCGGGGGGGAACTTTGTCTTCGCCGACGTGGACGGGAACATCGGCTATCAAGCCACCGGCTGGCACCCCATCCGTCGGTCCGGCGACGGGACGATCCCGGTCCCCGGCTGGACCGACGACTACGAGTGGGACGGATACATCCCGTTCGAGGAGCTTCCGTGGAGCTACAACCCCGACGCCGGGCTCCTGGCCACCGCCAACAACAAGATCCACGACGACTCCTACCCGTACCTCATCGGGAAAGACTTCCTCCCGCCGTTCCGGGCCCGGCGAGTGGTCCAGCTCCTCACCCAGACGGAGAGGCACGACGTGGAGTCCTTCCGCCGGATCCAGACGGACACCGTGTCCCTACCGGCCATGGATATCGTCCCCAGGCTGTTGGAGGTGGAGCCGGCAAGCGCTGGCTCTCCTGGCCGGGTGGGACTTCGATCTGGCCCCGGACTCCGCGGCCGCGGCCCTCTACGAGGTGTGGTGCTGCAAGATCGCCGACCTCGTGCTCCGTCCTCGCCTCGGTGAGGAGCTGTTCGACCACTACTTCGCCCGGCGCCAATGGACGAACTCCTTCCAGTACCAAGCCCTGCCCCACCTCCTCGCCTACCCGACGGCGGACTGGTTCGGGACGGAGGGGCGGGAGGGACGCGACGAGGTGCTCCGCCGGGCCCTGGATCTGGCGATCGAGGAGCTGGCACGGGCCATGGGCGACGAGATGGAGAGTTGGGCGTGGGGAGCGATCCATCGGGTGCGGTTCGCAGGGCAGCTCGCCGCCATCCCCGACCTGGCGGAGGTCTTCACCGCCGGCGAGGTCGCCTGGGGCGGGGACGAGCAGACCGTGTGCCAGGGGATGTTCGAGCCGGGAAGCGGCTACGACGCGGTGGTCATCCCGTCCTGGCGGCAGGTGATCGACCTCGGCGACCTGGACCGCTCGGTCGGGACCCACACGGTCGGCCAGTCAGGCAACCCGGCCAGCCGACACTGGAACGACCTGTTGCCCCTGTGGTCGACGGGGCAGTACCACCCCCTCCCCTTCACCCGGACCGCCGTGGAGGCGGCGACGGAGTCCCGCCTGGAGCTCAGCCCGGAGGCAGCCGAGGGGCGATGAGCTGCGATGAGGCCTGCATCGCGCGGATGACCAGCCGTTCGCGGGCCGAGAAGCGCGGGTTGCACGTGGTCAGGGTCAGGGACGGCCGGGTCGTCGCGGCGGCCACCCACGAGGCCTCTGGGGAGAGGATCCGCTTCCACTTCACCCGGTAGAGGAACGTGCCCTGCCGCGTCTGAAGGATGATCTCGTCCCCGGGCTGGAGCGCGTCGATCGCCCAGAAGGGTGCCAGGTGCGTGGTGCGGTGGCCGGCGATGACCACGTTCCCGCTCTCGCCCGGAAGTGGCGTTCGCGGGTAATGCCCCGGGCCCTTGGCCAGGTCAGCTCGGGAGGTTCCCTGGACGAAGGCCACGTCGAGGGATATCCGCGGGATCCGGATGAACCCGATGGCGCCGCCGGGTATGGGGCGGGGCGGGAAGCCGTGCGCCCGGATCTCGGCTCGGAACCCCGCCTGGGCCCGGGCCGTGGCGATGCCGGTGCCCCACAGCTGGTACCCCACGTAGGCGAGGAGCGTCGCACCGAGCGCCACCAGCGAGAGGCCGGTCCAGCGGAGGGCGGCTCGCCGCCTGGCCCGCCGCACACGCCCAGGCACCACGAGAAGCGTACCGCCCGGCGTTCCCACCGGCTGATACTATCCGGGGTCGATCGGAACGGAGTCGTGATGCCACGGTCGAAGTCCAAGCGCCGCCGCTACCAATCGCCTCCCAAGAAGAAGCCGAAGCCCAGTCCAACGTGGGTTGGTGTGCTCATCCTGCTGTTGATGTTCTCCGGGGTCATCGTCATCGTGCTCAACTATCTGGGCCTGGTCCCCGGAACCCACAGCCAGGCCACGAACCTCTACCTCTTCGTGGGGCTCGGGCTGATCGCGGCGGGCTTCGTCGGGGCCACCCAGTGGCGCTGAGGAAGGGCCGGATCGCCGGTGACCGGCTCGCTTATGCACCGGGTTATGCACGTAGTTTTCCACACGTGGGGATATCGGTAGCACGAGGGAACTAGGCCGTGCCCCTCTACGAATACCGGTGCAAGGCCTGCGGGGAGGGGCTGGAGGAGGTGCAACCCGTGGGCTCCGGCCCTCCCGGTCCGTGCCCGGCCTGCGGCGGCGAGCTCCGCAGGGTCTACGGGCGGGTCGCCGTTCGGTTCTCGGGGTGGGGGTTCTCCCGGACGGACTCGCTGGTGCCGGGGGACCGGCCCCGCAAGGACTTCAAGGCCCTTCGGGAGAAGGCCGAGGAGATCGCCGAGGGCTGAGTCCCTGCCTACGCGGGCTGATGGCGAGGCCGGCGAACCACCTGCATGGGTTCGCCGCAGTGACGGGGAACCTGGATCTCTCCCAGCCGGGTCACCTGCAATTCGGTGCCGCACTCCCCACACACGAAGAACACGTCCAGGTCCGCGACATCCTCAGGGTCGATGTGTTCTCTCGGCCTGCCCGCGGAGACGCCGCGCAGGAACGCCATGCCGACCACCAGGATCGCCAGGAAGATGACGACCGCGATCACCACTCGCAGGACGAACAACATCGCCAGCACGCATCCAGCCTAGGCCACGAGGTTCCGTCGGTCAGGCGAGGCGTTCGATGATCGTGGCATTGGCCATGCCGCCGCCCTCGCACATGGTCTGGAGCCCGTAGCGGCCGCCGCGGCGGTCCAGCTCGTGCAGCATGGTCGTCATCAGCTTGGCCCCGGTCGCACCCAGCGGGTGGCCCACGGCGATGGCGCCCCCGTTGGGGTTGACGTGCTCTTCGAACCAGTCGTCTGCGACTCCCAGCTCGCGCTGCCACGCCAGCACCACGGAGGCGAATGCCTCGTTGATCTCCACCACGTCGATGTCATCGAGCGTGAGCCTCGCCCTCTCCAGGACCCGTCGTGTGGCCGGGATCGGCGCGGTTAGCATGAGGATCGGCGAATCACCGGCCAGGGCGAAGGATAGGAATCGCGCCCGCGGCGTGAGGCCGAGCTGCTCGGCCTTCTCCCGGCTCGCGATCAGGACGGCCGACGCCCCGTCGGAGATCTGCGAGGAGTTCCCCGCCGTCACGGTCCAATGGAGCTGCCCCGGGAACATCTGCTCGAATTGCTCGGACTGGAAGGCCGGCTGGAGCGTCCGCATCCTCTCGCGGTCTGGATCCATGCGGATCCCCTCGTCGCGATCGAGCAGGATCTGCTCGTCCTCGGGACCCGCGATCTTCAGCGGCAGGATCTCCCGCTTGAAGTACCCCTCCCGCGTAGCGTGGGCGGCTTTCAGGTGGCTCCGGTACCCGAAGTCGTCGGACTCATCGCGGCTGATGTTCCACTTGGTGGCGATGAGATCGGCCGAGATCCCTTGGGGCACGAGCTTCCCCTCGTACCGGGCGAACAGCTGCTGCCCGAAGGGGTTGGCCCCCATCATGGATGAACCCATCGGGACGCGGGTCATGTTCTCCACGCCCGACGCCACCACCAGGTCGTAGGCCCCGGCCATGACCCCCTGGGCGGCGAAGTGGATCGACTGCTGCGAAGACCCGCACTGGCGGTCGACGGTGGTCGATGGGATCGTCTCCGGAAACCCGGCGGCCAGCCAGCCGTTGCGTCCGACGTTCAGCGACTGCTCCCCCACCTGTGACACGCAGCCGGTGATGTTGTCCTCGATCTGTCCGGGATCGACCCCGGCACGGTTCACGACCTCCTTGAGCACCTCGGCCAGGAGGTCGACCGGGTGGAAGTCCTTCAGCGAGCCGTTCCGCTTCCCGATCGGGGTGCGGACGGCTTCCACGATGACCGCTTCACGCATCTCAGGCATGGAGGAACTCCTTCCTGCTCCCGGCCCGCGGGCGGGTCCGAGTCCGTAACCTACCGTTCGGTAACCATGCGCTTCCGACTGTATGCCCGCCATCGCCCATCGTCAATCCACGGACCCGACCGAGGGCGCCTGGCGCGGGCACCCACGTGTGGGTAAGCTCCTCGGCTTGATGGCGCCCCGCCTCCGTCCCTCCTCGCTGCACAAGATCATCGCTGGGCTGGCCGCCCTCTCTCTGGTCGGCACCGGCTGCGCGCAGAAGGAACCGAAGCCAACCGTGGTGGGATCGCTCGGGTTCGACCAGCGGGCGACCACGACGGCCGACACCCCGATCATCAAGGGCGACCCCGGACTTTCGTGCGGAACTCAGTCGGCGGAGTTCGGCGCCGAGCTGGTGGACGTCGATCCGACGCGGGCCAAGGTGCAGGTCGAATGGGGAGACGTGATCCCCGGCAAGCAGATGTACGTGGAAGGGAACCTCGAAGGGCTGACCTTCTCCGGCGGCGACCTCCAGTTCACCCACCCGTTCGACAAGGACATCACGTTCGACATCGTCCCCGACCCCATCTACAAGGGGATGGCACAACGCCTGGGAGGCGGGGGCGCCGACGCGGACGGCCCCCCGGCGGGAACCCTCCATTGGGAGCTGAGCAAGGGCCTGTTCCCACATCAGAGCGCTACGGCCTATCTCCCGGGGTTCATCCCGCAGAACGGCGAGCGGGTGATCTCCTACGGGCACTGGATCATCGACTGCGGACACAACGACTATCACACGGAGCTGCACCCCCCCTCCTTCGTGGCCTTCGCCCACACGGAGGGGTCCGCCACCGTGGCCCAGGCGTTCTCCATCCCTTACTACGAGACCCAGTACTACACGCCCGACGCTTCGCTCGCTGACGACTTCGGCAATTCGGCGCGGTTCACCGACAAGGCCACCATGCGATTCCCGCCCTACCTGGTCCGTCAGCTCACGGCCGTCTCCCATGTGGGCGACCCTTCGACCTGGCTCGACCGGCTGGAGGCCCACCATCTCCTCGCGGCCAACCGCTTTCCCTCGATCACCTGGTTCGAGTGCGCTCAAGGACCCCGGCCCGGCGTGGCCAAACTGTCCATCTCGTCGCAGTTCACGGTGCGGCCGGGGGTGTCGATCGCGGTGACTACCGACGACGCCACCGGGTGCGCTCGGTTCACCGCGACGATGGGTCGCGCCTACAGCCCGATGGCTATGGAGCGCAAGGACTGCGTGGTTTCCTGGGACGAGCTGAACCAGCAGGCCCAGGCTGCGCTGGGCGACCCGAACCTGGACATCAAGGGCAAGATCGCCGAGCTGGTACCTTCCGACGCCCAGGCCCGCGTACTCCGGAATCCCAAGGTCGACTGCTACGACCCGCTGGTCGCCCCTCCCCCCGGCGGGGACGGGGGGGCCCGGGTGTTCGTCGCGGCGGACCAGCCCTACCCTTTCTACGGCACGGCCACAGTCAGCTGGAAGCGAGGTCCCGCCGGGGCCGCTACAGGTCCCGGAACGCGGCCTCGATCAGCCGGCGCTGCTCGATCTCGTGGATGGTACGGCTGCCGGTCGCAGGGCTTCCGCTCTCCTCGCGGGAGACGTGATCGAAGGCCATGTCGTCACCCAGCGCGGCGTGGAGCCGCCCGTGCACGAACGCGTACGCCCCCATGTTCTGCGGCTCCTCCTGCACCCATCGGACCCGCCGGGCGTTCCGATACCGGCCGATCTGCTCGAGCGTCTGGTCCTGGGGGAAGGGGTACAGCTGCTCCAGCCTGACCACGGCGACGTCGTCTCTGCCCTGGTCCTCCCGGTGGGCCGCGAGCTCGTAGTAGATCTTGCCCGAACACAACAGGATGCCCCGGACTCGCTCCTCGGTCGGATCGGTCGGGTCGGGGACGACCTCGCGGAAGTGGCCCGAGGTGAACTCCTCCGTCCCACTGCCGGCAGCGGCCAGTCGGAGCAGCGACTTCGGGGTGAACGCGATCAGGGGCTTGCGGATGCTCCGTCGGATCTGCCGCCGCAGCAGGTGGAAGTACTGGGCGGCGGACGAGGGGACGACCACCTGGATGTTGTCGCCGGCGGCGAGCTGGAGGAATCGCTCGATCCGGCCGCTGGAGTGCTCCGGTCCCTGGCCCTCATAGCTGTGCGGCAGCAGCAGCACCAGCCCGCTGGTCTGGCCCCATTTGTCCTCGCCGGCCACGATGAACTGGTCCACGATGACCTGGGCCTCGTTGATGAAGTCTCCGAACTGGGCCTCCCACATCACCAGGGCGTCCTTCGCCACGACGGACTCGCCGTACTCAAACCCCAGGGCGGCGAACTCGTTCAGCGGACTGTCGTAGATCAGGAAGGCCCCCTGATCCTCGGCCAGGTTGGCCAGCGGATACCACTTGCGCTCGGTTCGATGGTCGACCAGCACCGCGTGGCGCTGGCTGAACGTCCCGCGTCGTGAATCCTGCCCGGTCAGGCGGACCGGGACCCCCTCCAGGACCAACGACCCGAAGGCCAGCGCCTCGGCCATCGACCAGTCAACGGTTCCCTTGGCCAGCATGTCCCGGCGCCGCTCCAGCTGCTTGGCGAGCTTCGGGTGCGGCGTGAAGTCCGCGGGCCACGAGGTGACGCCCGAGGCGACCCGGTCGAGGACCTCCCTGGCCACGCCGGTCTCCACAGGGGGAAGCACGCCGAGGGTTTGAGGCCGTCGCTCCGGCGCGGCAGGCGGAGCGCTCTCCTTCGTCTCTTCGAATGCCTCCTCGAGGCGGCTCCGGTAGTCGTCGAGGGCCGACTCGGCCTCCTCCACCGTGATGTCCCCCCGGTTGACCAGCGTCTCCATGTACAGCTTCCGGACGGATCGGTGCTGCTCGATCTCCCGGTACATGAGCGGCTGGGTGTAGCTCGGGTCGTCGCCCTCGTTGTGGCCGTACCGCCGGTAGCACACCAGGTCGATCACGATGTCCTTCCGAAACCGCTGGCGGAAGGCGAGGGCGAGCCGGGCCACCCACACGCAGGCCTCGGGATCGTCCCCGTTCACGTGCAGGATCGGAGCCTGGACCATCTTCGCGATGTCGGTGGCGTACACGCTGGACCGTCCGGCCGACGGCGCGGTGGTGAACCCGAGCTGATTGTTGACCACCACGTGGACGGTCCCCCCGGTGGTGAAGCCGGGAAGGGCACTCATGCCGAACGTCTCGGCCACCACGCCCTGGCCGGCGAACGCGGCGTCGCCATGCAGGAGGAGGGGGAGCACCTTGGCACGGTCCTGGTCGAACGCCGAGTCCTGCCAGGCCCGGGCCATCCCTTCGACCACCGGGTCGACGGCCTCGAGGTGGCTCGGGTTGGACGCCAGCTCGACGGTGATGGTCGTCCCGTCCCGCCCGGTGAACTTGCCGGTCGTTCCGACGTGGTACTTCACGTCCCCCGAGCCCTGGATGGTCTGCGGATCGATGTCACCCTCGAACTCCCTGAACACCCGGGCGTAGCTCTTCCCGACGATGTTCACCAGCACGTTCAGCCGGCCGCGGTGGGCCATCCCCATGACCACGTGCTCGACCCCGGCCCGGCCGGCGTCTTCCAGGAGGAGGTCGAGCATGGGGATCAGGCTCTCCGAGCCCTCCAGCGAGAACCGCTTGTGCCCCACGTACTTCGTGTGCAGGAAACGCTCGAAGCCTTCGGCGGCGTTCAGGCGCTCGAGGATGTGCCGCTTGTCGTCTGGGTCGATCTCCCGCGGGACCCCTTCCACCCGTT
>VAYG01000018.1:0-10739 GCA_005885015.1 Actinomycetota bacterium
CGCGCAGCCTGAACTTCCAGGCCTCGGAGTCGGGCTCGGCGCGGTAGGCGCAGGCCAGGAGGAGAGGGGCGTGCTCGGTGGCCGCCACCAGGGCCTCGGCCAGGGCCCGGGTGGAGGGGTCGGCCCAGTGCAGGTCCTCGATGGCCAGGATCAGGGGGTGGGGGGCGGCCAGGGCCTCCACCCACATCCGGTAGGCCTGGTGGATCTGCTCGGCCAGGGCCTCGGGGGGGAGGTAGCGGACCCGCTCCTCGACCTCCGGATCGAGTTTGACCGACAGCAACCGTCCCAAGTAGGGAAGAACCTCGGGGGTCCGCGGACCGAGCAAGGAAGTGAGCTTGGCCTTCAGCCGCAGGCGCACCGCCACCTCGGCCTCGCCCTCGGTGACCTCCAACCATCCCCGGAGGATCTCGATGAATGGCCAGTAGGTGAGCTCCCCCCCGTAGGACAGGCACCGCCCCTCCAGCCAGGTGAGGTCTGGTCCGGTCATGGCGTGCAGCTCGGCCAGCAGCCGGCTCTTGCCGATCCCTGCCTCCCCGATGATGGAGACCACCTGGCCCCGCCCCGAGGCCAGGTCGGCCAGGACCCGGGACAGCTCCTTCCGCTCCTGGTCTCGGCCCACCAGCGGCAGGAGGGAGCGGGGGGAGGACTCCCTGCGCTCCCCCACCACCCGGAAGGCCCGGACCGGCTCCGCTTTGCCCTTGAGGGCAAAGGGGCCCACCTCCCGCAGGACGAAGCGGTCCGAGAGCCGGGCGGCCGTGGACTGACCCATCACGATCTCCCCCGGCTCCGCGGCCCCCTGCAGGCGGGCGGCGGTGTTGGTGGCGTCCCCCAAGGCGGAGACCTGGGGGTCGGAGGCCCCCAGGGTGCCTACCACCGCCGGGCCGGTGTCGATGCCGATGCGGACGTTGAAGGAGGAGATCCCCCAGGTGGCCTGGACGTCGTGGGCGTAGGCACCCACCACTTCCAGGATCCGCAGGGCGGCCCGGGCCGCCCGCTCGGGGTCATCCTCATGGGCGGCGGGGATCCCGAACACCGCGCAGATCCCGTCTCCCTGGTAGGCCTGGACGAACCCCCCGTGGTCCTCCACCGCCCTGGCCATGGCACTGACGCACTCTCCCACCAAGGCCTTGACCTCCTCGGGGGGGAGCCTGGCCCCCAGGGCGATGGAGCCCACTACGTCGGGAAACATCACCGTAACCGGGTGCAGCTCGTCCTCAGGGCTCAAGGCCCCCTTGGGGATGGCCCCGGCCAACAGGGTGCCGCAGGAAGGGCAGAACCGGGCTCCCTCGGGCAGGGTCGGGGTACCGCAAGAGGGGCAGGCCGAGTTTCTCGTCGAGGTCACTGTTACGCCGCCAAGGGCCTACCAGGCGGCCGGGAGCACCCAGGCCCACCGGATGGGACCGCCTTCCTGGACCCAGGAAATCAGGTCGTTGAGTGCGACGATCTCCCGGCCGAACAAAGCGGTCACGCCGCCCATCAGAATCGCCGCCTTGAGGTCCGCCCGCTCGTCCCACGGCTCGTTTGGGCAAGCAACTCGTGGAGCTCGACCAACGAGTCGGGTACGACGGCGCCGAAGGACTGCTGGTCTGCAGTCCCCGTGGGCGGAACTCGTTCCAACGACGAGCTGATTGCCTTTTGTGGAACGATCCGTGGGGACGTCACCGCATACCCCTGCGACTGCTCGAGAAATCCATCCCGCCCCCCTTCTCCGCCGGCACACGGCCATTGCAGGCCTGGCGGCTTCGCGCCCTGACGCGAGACCATACCCACCGGGCTGTCGGGCGACAAGAGTCGATGGGATGGCGGTGCGCGGCCTCACCCCGGCCGGACCGTAACGGTCCGAGATCTGTCCCATCGACCGAATGGACGCTCGGACGAGGCGGGGAGGTCCCCGCGTTCTTGGAGCACAACAAGCGGTACTGGAGCGTGCTACGGGCGGGAAGGGTGGAGGAGCTTACCTCAGTCGCGTCCTGACCACAGGACCGCGCCACCCCCTGTCGGGAGCGGGATAAGGGCCGACCTCTTGCGTGTGAAGCAAGCGCTCTCCCGCTGAGCTACGCGCCCCGCTCCCGACCAGCCTAACACCGCAAAAAGGGGCGGCGGCGCGTGCCCGCGTCGCGCCGCCGCCTTCGCCGAGCCTCACGGCCCGGACGCCATCGTCGAGAGAGGAACCAACAGTTTCCCACCGGCCCCGCGGATTGCGCAACGGCTGGTTTTTGCCCGAACGAGCTACCTGGGAATTTCCTGAGTCAGAGCCACCGGTGAAAGAAAGCCATCATGTCGTCGATCACCAGGTACCAATAGGCCCCCCCGTGGAGGCACTTCTGGACCACCTTGAGCTGGTACGGGATCCGCGCCGTGGCCAGGGCCGCGGCCATACCCCTGGGCTGGCTCAGGGGGACCCACTCGCACCGCGAGTTGGCGATGAACCACGGCGGGGCGCCATGGGTGGGCACCCGGAGGGTCGGTGAGTTCGCGACCAGGACCTTCTCGTCCTTGGCGGCAGCCTTTCCCAGGATCAATCCGTTCATCTGCGACCAGGTGGTGAGGTCCATCTTGCCGGACCATGTGGCCACCACGTCGGGCCGGTACCGGCGGCCGCTCGTCGCCAGCATCGCGGCCGGGAACCCCCCCATCGACACACCCAGCATCCCCATCCGCGACGGCTTGGCCTTCAGGAGGGTGGTGTGGCCTCGGATCCAGTCGATGGCCGCGTGCAGATCGTCCAGCTGCGCCGGCCACACGGGGTGGCCCCAGTCCCGGTAATCGACGGAAACGCCGACGTACCCCTGGTTGGCGAAGGCACGAGCCAGCCCGTCCACGCCGTCCTCATCCCCGATCCGCTGGCCGTGGATGACGATGACCACGGGGAAGGGCCCGTTGCCCGCGGGGAGATAGGCGTCCAAGACGTGATTGGGATCGCCGTCTTTCTTATATCTCAGGTCATCCAGGAATTGCCATTGCGGCGTGAATGCGGTTGTGGTGGTCAGAGTCATTACCAGGGCAATGGCGAACAACAGCCGCTTGGTCATGGATTGTCCCCTCGCTCGATCGCCGTCTCGACCCTAGCAGTTATCGCCCGAGGCCGGCGGATTTGGCAAATTCGAGCTCCCGTCTACCTCGCTAGGAGGTGAGGGACTCGGGTGACTTCAATCCAAGCCGTCGGTGAAACCGATCGACGCGTGGGAGCCGTCGCAGAAGGGCTTGTTCTCCGACGAGCCACACCGGCACAGCGTGACCCGGTTGCGAACCTCGTACTCGTAGCCATCAGCGGACACGACGGGAACGCCCCCCCGGACCCACAGGGGACCACTCACCTCCATCTCGGGATCCTCCGTGACGGCGATGGACGGCTCGAACTCGGGCTCGGTGGACGGCTCGAGCTCCCCGTCCGGCGGGGCGCGCCATGTGATCAGCCGCCCGGAGGGGCCGTGCGCCGCTTCCCGCTCGGCGAGGCGCAGAACCGGGCGAACGCGCACAGCGTCGGCGCGTCGGTCAGCGTCACGCCCGGCCCCGTGAACACCTCCGCCTGGTCGCGGTAGGGCGTGCGCTCCGCCGTCTCGGTCCCGTCGAAGCCGTTGCGCTCATGGGTTCCGTCACAGAACGGCTTGGTGGCCGAACCGCCGCACCGGCAGAGCCGATAGCGATTCGCTGTCTGGAAGTCCCCGCCGGGGCGCCATTCCCAGGACTCCCCTTCCTCATTGGCCTCGATGACCTGTTTCGAGAGTGGCACGCCGCCCTCGATCTGGTACGGGCCGTCCTTCGTCACGATGATCCTCGTGGGGCACCTCCGAACGCGGAAGGCTTACGAGCTTAGCGGGCTCGGCGCTCCCCGGCGGGGAGAGCGCTCAGGGAGGGGAGGGCGGGCTCGTTCACGCAAGCTTCCCGTGCTACGGGGGAAACCCCCGCATACCACAGTCCCCCGCGTGTCCTTAACCACCCTGGTTCGGCACGCAACGGCGGCCTCTCCTTCCTTCGCTCCGTGGGCACTCGACCTGTGTGGGAATGGGCCTCGGCAAGCCGATCCCCGGTGGCGAAGTCCTATCCCCTTCCTCAGCGCTCCCCCATCACCCCCTTCACCGCGGCGCGGGGCACTGCCGGTTCCCTCGCCGGTCGTAGACGCCCGACTTTCCGTGCCGGAAGTAGCACGCCCACGTTCGGAACTTCAGCTCCTGGGTGACGATCCCGCAGTTGCATCCGAGGTGGGCGCGATCAGTGTTCGCCGCGGCCGACGAGATGTAGAAGCGATTGGCTGCCTGATTCTTGCAGGCCGCACACACACGACGTCCGTGCGTGGAGAGCCGGTAGGCGGTGAGCTTCTTCTTCTTGGTGACGGGCCCGGGCTTGAGCCCGGGTATCGAGAACACCGCGGTAGCGCCGAGCCCGGTCGCCGTCCGCTGGAGGAAGGAACGACGGTCCAGGCGAGATGCCGCGTCGGATCGGGAACCAACCCGGTCGTCGATCCCCAACTCCCCCCTCCTCCCCCCGGAGGACCCGGATCATACGCGGGCAAGGAACAGGGAATCAAGACCTGCCCGGCCACCCGTACGAGTCCCCGATCGCCTCGAGCCGCGTCTTCGTCTCCGCGTCGCACAGGACGCCTGCCAGGGCGGACTCGTAGAGACTCCTCGGGGAGCTGCCGAATGACGTGGCCAGCTCGTGGTCGCGCGTGAGGTCCGTGTCGAACATCGCCGGATTGTCGGTGGAGATGGAGCACGGGATGCCGTTCTCGATCAGCCTGGGGAGCGGATGTCGGTCGGGCGACAGGACGGCGCGGGTTCGGAGGTTGGAGATCGGGCAGACGTCGAGGACGATCCCTCGAGCCCGGAGCTCGCGCATCAGCGCTGGATCCTCCACCGCCCTGATGCCATGCCGGATCCGCACCGGGCCGAGCGCCCTCAGGGCTCCCCACACGGACTCCGGGCCCACCACCTCTCCCGCGTGTGGGACCGACCCGAGCCCGCCGTCCCGAGCCTCCCGGAAGGCCGGCTCGAACGGCTCGGGCGGGAACAACGCCTCCTCTCCGCCCAACCCGACGCCGACGATGCCGCGGTCGCGGTACTTGACCGCGTACTGCACCATCTTCAGGGCGTCCTCGATCGGCGCGCTCCGCGTGATGTCCGGGGTCAAGCGGACCTCGACCCCGTACAGCTCTCTCGCCTCCTCGGCCCCGTCGCAGTACCCGCCGAAGATCTCGTCCCAGTCGACACCGCGCCAGGTCCGCTCGATGGGAGAGAAGATCCCCTCGAGGTAGACGGCCCCGTGGCCGCGAGCCTCGGCCGCGTAGTCCAGGACGACCTGCCGGAAGTCATCGGCCCGGCGCAGCGCGTTGGTCACCAGGATCCACACCTCGATGAAGTGGTCGAAGTCCCGGAACTCGTACAGCGCCCCAAGGCCCTCGACGGTATCGGCGGGCAAGGGGTAGTCGTTGCGTCGGCCGATCTCCAGCAGGCACTCGGGACGGATGGTGCCCTCGAGGTGGACGTGGAGCTCGATCTTCGGGTACGGCGCCTGGGAGTCCACCCCGGCAGCGTATCGGAGGCGCGCGCGCCCGAACGATTAGTCTGGCCGAATGGCTCCGAAGGTCACGTGGCAGCAGGCGCTGGCGTTCCGGATGCGGCGGCAGCTGCTCGATCCGATCGGCACGGTGCCCGTGCCGGCCGTGGTCCGTCGCCTCTGCGGCGTCCAGGCGCAGGTGGCTTCCTCCGCCGAGCTGGCTGTCCAGGTCCGGAGGCAGACGTCGCGGACCGGAGAGGTCGGCCGGGCCCTGTCCCAAGGGCGCCTCATCAAGACCTGGGCGATGCGCGGGACCCTCCACCTCCTCACGCCAGAGGAAGGCGGCGCCTTCCTGTCCCTGATCGCCTCCGGACGATCGTGGGAGCGGACCAGCTGGGTCCGGTACTTCGGGGCGACGCCGAAGGTGATGGAGGCCTTGCGAGACGTGACCCGGGAGGCGCTGGACGGGGCGGTGCTGTCGCGGGAGGAGCTGATCGCCGCGATCACCGCGCGACGGGGGCTGGAGCACGTCGCCGATGCTCTTCGGTCGGGCTGGGGCACGTTGCTGAAGCCACTCGCGTGGCAAGGGGATCTCTGCTTCGGACCGAGCCGCGGCAACCGGGTGACGTTCACGCGTCCGGCGGCGGCCAGCTCACGATGGGCGGGCATCCCGGACGTCGAAGAGGCCGTCCCGGCCGCGATCGCGGGCTACTTCAGCGCGTACGGCCCGGCGACGGTCGACTCGATGACCGGCTGGCTGGGCGCTGGGAGGCGGAAGCTCCGCGCCGGGTTCACGGAGATGGGAGACCGCATGTCGGAGGTCGACCTGGACGGCGAGCGAGCATTCATCCTGGAGAAGGACCTCGACGAGCTCGGCGCGACGAAGCCGACGAGCGCTGTCCGGCTCCTTCCGGGGTTCGACCAGTACGTGATGGGCCCGGGCACCGGTGACGGCCATGTGGTTCCCGCCGCGCGGCGGGCCGCGGTGAGCAAGCAGAGTGGGTGGATCTCCCCGGTCGTCGTGGTGGGCGGCACCGTGCGCGGCACGTGGGAACTGGACGGCGATCGGCTGCGGGTGGCGTGGTTCGAGGAGTCGGGCAAGGTCCCGCGCACCAGGTTGGAGGAAGAGGTGGCCCGGCTCTCAGCGATCCTCGATCGGGATCTGCGAGCCACGATCACCCCCGCGTAGCCTCTGACGGGCCTGCCGCCAAGGACCTCTCGGACCGGGAGGCCGGACGGCGTAGGCTCCCCCCAGTGGCGACCTGCCCCAGCTGTGGCGAGGAGAACTCGCAACGGGCGCGCTTCTGTCAGGCATGCGCCGCACCCCTGTCCGCGGGCCCGGTCCGTGAGGTCCGCAAAACGGTCACCGTCCTGTTCTCGGACGTCGTCGGGTCAACGGAGCTGGCCGACCGATTGGACACGGAGTCGTTCACCCGTCTGCTCGACCACTACTTCCGCGAGATGAAGGCCGTGGCCGAGCGGCACGGAGGAACGGTGGCCAAGTTCATCGGGGACGCGGTCGTCGCGGTGTTCGGGATCCCACTCCTCCACGAGGACGACGCGCTGCGGGCGGTGAGGGCGGCGTGGGAGATGCGGGACGCGCTGGCGAGGCTCAACGAGGGCTTCCAGACCCGGTGGGGCGTCTCCCTGGCCACGAGGACCGGGATCAACAGCGGTGAAGTCCTGACCGCAGCCTCAGAGGCCGCCGGCGACCCCAAGGGTGCGGGTCCCGGAGGCCACATTGCCGTCGGGGACGCCATGAACCTCGGGGCCCGGGTGGAGCAGGCGGCCGACCCCGGGGACATCCTGCTGGGTGAGGCCACCTACCGCCTGGTCCGCGACGCCGTCGACACACAGCCGCTGCCTCCCCGCGTGTTCAAGGGCAAGACCGATGCGGCGAAGACGTACCGGCTCTTGGGCATCTCCGGTGCGGCCGAGGCGATCACCCGCCGGCCTCACTCCCCCATGGTCGGACGGCGCGACGACGTGGCCACGCTCGAATGGGCCTTCGGCCGGGCCGCCGAAGACCGGCGTTGCCGGATGGTGACGATCCTGGGGCCGGCGGGCGTGGGCAAGTCCCGGCTGGTCCGGGAATTCCTGGACGGAGCGGCCGACGGGGCCGGGGTCTTGCGCGGCCGGTGCCTCCCCAACGGCGAAGGCATCACGTTCTGGCCACTGGCCGAGGCCGTCAAGGCCGCGGCCGGCATCAGCGACGAGGACACCAGGGAACTGGCCGTCGGGAAGATCGAGGCCCTCATGGGCGGAGCCGACGACGCAGGCACCGTGGCGGAGTTGGTCGCCCAGGCTGTCGGTCTGTCGACCAATCCGGGAACCGCCCAGGAGACCTTCTGGTCGGTCCGAAGGCTCTTCGAGGATGTGGCTCGGGCCCGTTCGCTCATCGTCGTGTTCGACGACATCCACTGGGGGGAGCGGACGTTCCTCGAGCTCGTCGAAGACATCGCCGAGTGGGTGGAGGACGCCCCTCTGCTGTTGGTCTGCACGGCCCGGCCGGAGCTGCTCGATGCCCGTCCCGACTGGACCGACGAGAAGCGTTACGCCTCGACCATGATCTCGCTGGTCCCCCTCGGGGAGGGGGAGTGCGACCGCCTGCTCCTCAATCTCCCTGGAGGCCCGGAGCTCGGAGCCAGAGGACGAGCGGTGGTGGTGGATGCCTCCGGTGGCAACCCCCTGTTCTTGGAGCAGATGCTCTCGATGCTGGTGGACGACGGGCTGCTCGAGAAGGCCCGGGTCGGAGGCAGCGTCGACGTCGCCGACATCCCGGCTCCCCCGACCATCCAGGCGCTGCTGGCCGCCCGGCTGGACCGGCTCTCCGGCGAGGACCGGCAAGTCATCGAACGAGCGTCCGTGCAGGGGAGGGTCTTCTACCGGGACGCCCTGTCCGAAGGCACCGATGGGGACGGCTCGGCTCTCAATGCGCGGCTGCTGGCGCTCGTCGGGAAGCAGCTGATCGGTCCGGCTCGGTCCGATCTCGCCGAACAGGAGGCCTTTCGATTCGTCCACGCCCTGGTTCGCGACGCCGCCTACCAGGGGATCCCGAAGGACCGACGGGCGGCCCTCCACGAGGCGTTCGCCCGCTGGCTGGAGGTGATGGCCAGCGACCGGGTGCTCGAGTACGAGGAGATCTTGGCCTACCACCTCGAGCAGGCGTACCGGTATCGAGTCGAGCTCGGAACCGTGGACGAGGGCGCGCGAGCTCTGGCCTCGCAGGCGGCCGAACGGATGGGCACCTCCGCCGGGCGGGCCTTGGCCCGGGGCGACGCACCGGGCGCGGTGAATCTCCTGACCAGGGCGACCGCGTTGCTGCCCTCCTCCGATCCACGACAACCGAGCTTGATGCTGACGCTGGCCGACGCGCTCGCAGAGATCGGCGAGCTGGATAGGGAGGGCAGCGTCTTGGAAGAGGCATTGGCGCTCGCGACCTCCCTAGGTGATGTGCGCCTCCAGGCACACGTGAGGATGGGCATGGCCCGTCACCGCGCGTGGGTGGACCCGGCGGCAAGCCTCGACGACATCATCCGGGAGGTTGACCAGGCGATGCCGATCCTCGAGGAGGCAGGCGATCACCTCGGGATGGCGGCCGCATGGCGGTTGCGACACTGGGTTGCGCACCAGCGGTACCGCCATGACGAAGCGATCCAGGCCCGGACTCACGCGTACGAACATGCCCATCGTGCCGGAGACCCCAGCGAGATCGGTGACCTGTCGGTGCTGGCCGGCTCGATCATGTACGGCCCCACCCCGGTCCAAGAGGCCATCCGGCGGTGCGAGACGATCCTGGAGCAGGTGAAGGGCTCCCGAGGCAGCCAGGCGTTCGTCCTTGGCTTCCTCGGCATCCTCCACGCGATGGACGGGAGGTCGGATCAGGGCCGAGAGCTCATCCGGCGGGCGGCGGCCATCGGACAACAGCTTGGCCTCCGCCTCATCGGAGCTGCCACGCGGTCCTATTGGATGGGGATCCTGGAGCTGCTCGGCGGCGATGTCGTCGCCGCGGAGCGCGAATTCCGTCAGGGATTCGAGGTACTCGACCAGATGGGTGAGCAGAACTTCCGGTCCACCATCGCGGCCCGGCTGGCAGGGGTGCTCTGCGCGCTCGAGCGGTTCGACGAGGCCGAGCGGTTCGCTCAGGTCAGCCGCGAGACCTCTGGGGCCGACGACGTCGCCTCGCAGGTGGTGTGGCGGGGCGCGCTGGCCAAAGTGCTGACGCACAGGGGCGAGGGCGAGCGGGCAGAGGAACTGGCCTCGGAAGCCACAGCGTTGGCCGGTCGCACGGACGCCCTGAACCTCCAGGCCGATGCCCTGGTCGATCTGGCGGCCGTGCAGCACGCGAGGGGGCGCCCTGCCCAGGCGGTCGGATCGCTCCGCCGGGCCCTGGAACTGTACGAGCAGAAGGGAAATGTGGTGTCGGCCCGCGCCGCGCGAATGGCCCTGAAAGAGCTGGAAGCAGGACTCGAACCTGGTGGGCGCTAGAGGATTTGAACCTCTGACCCCTTCCGCGTCAAGGAAGTGCTCTCCCCCTGAGCTAAGCGCCCGGCCCACCCATTCTAGGCATCGATCGGCCGGGCGACGAGGGCCCCCTCAGAACTCCAGCGAGCAGTTCTCGCACATGAACGTCCGGGCGGCCACGTTGAGGCTGTGGCCTCCGCATCGAGGACAGCGCCGGCAGGTCCCGGCGAAGGCGCACTCGATCGGCTCGGTGGTCTCTCCCGGCTGATCCCACGTGGTGGCTCCCTCGGCCGGCCGAGGGAGCTGCATCGACAGCAGGTGCAACCCCTCCGGTCCCGAGACGAACCCGTGGGGATGGGCCGCCCCCCGGCCGATCACCATTCCTGTGGTCAGCGGGATCGGGTTGTCCGCCAAGAGCGCCTTGCCGTCGCCCCGGAGCACGATCACCCACTCCTCCGAGTCCGGGTGCGTGTGGGCGAAGGCCGGCTGGCCGGGGGCGAACCCCTGGAGGGACAGGTAGTACCCCTCGCCCTGGGCGATGGATACCCGGCGAAACCCGGACGGGCACGCCGCCACCAGCTCGTCCGGCGAGGACCGGAATACCCCCAGGTTGTCCAGCACCTCGGCGAGGTCGCCGACCTTCCGATCGGTCACGCAGAGATCAAACCAGCGGACGGACGGACCGGCAAGCGGGGGGCTAGCGAGGGCGTCTCAGGAACGGGTAACGGGTTGGCTGGTGGATCGAGCAGTAGACGGACGGGTTGTACATGGAGAGTCGA
>VAYG01000018.1:10785-11821 GCA_005885015.1 Actinomycetota bacterium
AGGGGTCGGGTCTTGAGTCTGGAGAGCCGCATCGGAGTGCCAAGTGTCCGGGGAAGCGCCTCCCCCGTCTACGGGCCGCCGGCCTAAATGAGGTTAGGTCGAAGGGTGGGGCTCGCATCGGCCATTCAGATGCCGGACCGGCAGCGTCCCACCCCTGACCGACTCCTCGATCAGCCCGACCTGGTCACCTTGAAATAGGCTCGGGCCTTCGACTTGAACCGCTGTTGACACTGCCCATCGTCGAGGATGCGGACCCTGAACACCGCCTTGCCGAGGGCCGCCCCCTCCGGGATCGTCGTCTGGATCGTCAGGGGGTACTGGTACGAACAGCCGCCAGTGATAACCCAGACCCTCTTCTGCGAGTCGCGGAAATACAGGGCGTAGAGGAACCCCTCCGAGCGGCAGTAGATCGAGACCGTGACGGAGGTCCCCACTGGACCACGCCGAGGATCGACGGTCATGGTTGGAGCGCAGGTCGTATGGTGCGTGCCGACAGTCGTGGCCGAGGCCGGCGCGCGGAGCAAGCCGACCAGCAACAGGAGGACGATCGGGATGGCTCTGACAGCGCGCCGCATCATGGCTGCCCCCTTTGCCGAAACCTGGCACCCGACCCGTCGAGTATATGCCTGGTAGGCAGGCACGGAAAATCGGAGGCGGGGAGCGGAATTGAACCGCTGTGAGAGGTTTTGCAGACCTCTGCCTAACCACTCGGCCACCCCGCCGGGGTGTGAGCAACCAACCGGGGCCCAAGTCTACGGCACCCACTTCGACGCGCCCATCCGGCTGCTGGTCACATCGGTGGGATCTCCCTCGTCACTACTATGACGGACCGGATGCGACCGATGGACGAACACGACTGGCTGGCCGGGCGATTCGAGCAGGAGCGAGCGCACCTGCGGGCGGTCGCCTACAGGATGCTCGGCTCGCCGAGCGAGGCCGACGACGCCGTGCAGGAAGCCTGGCTCCGGCTGACCCGGGCCGGAACGAGCGGCGTCGAGAACCAGGGCGCATGGCTGACCACGGTCGTCGCCCGCGT
>VAYG01000018.1:11828-30240 GCA_005885015.1 Actinomycetota bacterium
GTGCCCGAACTGGTGAGCCCGACAGATGGCGGCTTGGACCCCGAGCACCAAGCCCTCGTTGGCGACTCGGTCGGCCTCGCCATGCTGGTCGTCCTGGAGACGCTGGCACCCGCGGAACGGGTCGCCTTCGTGCTCCACGACATGTTCGGCGTGCCCTTCGAGGAGATCGCTCCAATCGTGGGGCGCTCCCCCATCGCGGCGCGGCAGCTGGCCAGCCGTGCCCGCCGGCGCGTCCGGGGGGCGGCGGTTCCGGACGCCGACGTGAACCGGCAGCGAGCGGTCGTCGATGCCTTCCTGGCCGCATCGCGCGGTGGCGACTTCGACGCGCTCCTCGAGCTGCTGGACCCGGACGTGGTTCTGCGAGCCGACGACGCGGCGGTGGAGATGGGATCTACCAGGGAGGTCCGCGGGGCTCGGGCGGTGGCAGAGACCTTCTCCGGACGGGCCCGGGTGGCTCGGCCGGCGCTCGTGGATGGAGCGGTCGGGGCCGTGTGGGCCGTGGCCGGCAAGCCACGGGTCGTGTTCGGATTCACGATCAGGGAGGGGAGGGTCGTCGAGATCGACCTGGTCGCCGACCCCGAGCGCCTCGGCCTGCTCGAGCTGGCGATACTCGATTGACCGACCTGCCCGCGCTCAGATGGGGCGAGTTCGGCGACGTCCCGCTCCCGGCCCGCCGGCGCTGGTCGGTCTCCACCTGACCGCCGGCGGGCCCGCATCGATGCGGCGGTGCGGCCGGTTCAGCGGGCCGCGCCGGCCTTCAGCTCCACGAGGTATTCGTCGAGGCGCTCGTATGTCTCGACGACGCCCTCCTCCATGCCAGACTGGAGCATCCCGTCGCGGTCCTCGACGGTATCGAAGACCGACCTGGCCGTCAGCGTGGTCTTCCCGTCGTTCTCCTCGAATGTCACGGTGTCGGTGGAGATGTGGCCGGGCATGCCCATCCACTCGAACGTCCAGGTGATGCGCTCCGGCCGGACGATCTCCCGGAATTCACCCCTGAACATGTGCTCCTCGCCCTCGGCGCGGTGCGTGACCTGCCACTTCCCGCCGGGACGGAAGTCGATCTCGCAGTCGGCGATCTCGTACTTCCTCGGTCCCCACCAGTGCGACATGTGCTGGCAGGAGGTGTGCGCCTCGAACACCAGGTCGCGCGGCGCGTCGAACACGCGCGTCATCACGATCTCCTTGTCCGAAGGCGTCGTCACCGTGAGCTTCTTACCGCTTCCGGCCATCTCCCTCCCCCTTTTCTCGTCGTTGGAGCTCGTCCAGGTACTCGTCCAGCCGGTCGTAGGTCTCCTCCCAGAACCGGCGGTACTGCTCGGTCCAGTCGGACACGTCCTTCAGGGGTCCGGCCTCGAGCCGGGCAGGGCGCCACTGCCGCTCCCGGCCCCGGGCGACGAGCCCGGCCCTCTCCAGCACTTTGAGGTGCTTGGAGACCGCCGGCAAACTCATCGTGAACGGCTCGGCCAGCGCCGTGACGGAGGCCTCCCCCGCAGCCAGCCGGGCCAGGATGGCCCGCCGCGTGGGATCCGCCAGCGCCGCGAACGTTCGGTCCAGCCGATCCGACCGGTCCCTGACCGCTGTTGCCGTTGCCATTCGACCCTCCGGTTAAATAACCAGTCGGTAAAATACCCGGAGGAGGGACCTCGTGTCAACCCCTGCCAGTGACAACCCTCGCTCGGGATGTACTTCAGCGATTGAACGAGACGGTGGCCCAGAGGTTTCCGGCGGCTTCAACGATCATCGAGGAACGGCGTCGACGCGAAACCGCTGGACCACCCTATTGAAGCGAGGATCTATCCGCAGAAAAGCGTGATCTCGGGGTTCACTACCCACCTTTGATCGAATGATCGTGCACGTCTCGATCCTAGACGCTCTTCTGGAGCGGACGACGCGCCTCCTCCCACCCGGATAGCTCGTCCGCCAGAGCGACCACATCGCCCACGACCAGGGTCGCCGGCGAGCCGATCCCGGCCCGTTCGGCCAACGCGGGAAGGGAGCCGAGCGTCCCGATGACGGATCTCTGGAGAGAGGTGGTGGCCCACATGATCACCGCCGCGGGCTGATCCGACGAGCGCCCCGCCCGGACCAGGGATCGGCAGATCTCCGCCAGCCTTCCGGCGGCCATCAACACCACCAGCGTGTCCGCTGACAGCGCCACTCTTCCGAGGTCCGCTTCCTCCCCACCGGCCAGGCAGGCCGTCACCACCGCGATGCTCGAGCCCACGCCCCGGTACGTCAGTGGGATGCCCGCCGCGGCCGGGGCCGCCACCGCCGACGTGACCCCCGGGACCACCTCGAACGGCACCCCGGCCCGGGCCAGGGCCACCGCCTCTTCGCCGCCCCGGCCGAACACGAAGGGATCGCCTCCCTTGAGCCGGACCACGGTCTTGCCGGCCCGGGCACGAGAGACCAGGACGGCGTTGATACGCACCTGCGCACCGGCGCCGACCCCTGGCGCCTTTCCCGCGTCGATCCGCTCGGCCGTCGCAGGTGCCAGGTCGAGCAGCGCGGCGGGGGCCAGCCGGTCGTACACCACGACGTCGGCGTGCCGAAGCACCTCGGCCCCTCGAAGGGTGAGGAGGCGCGGGTCGCCCGGTCCGGCCCCCACCAGGTACACCATCCCGGTCATGAGGGCCCCCTCCCCACGAGTCGAGAGAGAAGTCGCTCCCTCGCCTCCTCCCGGCGGCCCGCCGCGACGAGCG
The DNA here is from genome assembly GCA_005885015.1 of Actinomycetota bacterium. Classification (GTDB taxonomy): domain Bacteria; phylum Actinomycetota; class UBA4738; order UBA4738; family UBA4738; genus AC-52. Next base: position 14,534 of record VAYG01000018.1, read on the forward strand.
ATTCCAGCTCGCTCACGTCGAGGGCTGTGTCCCACCGCCTGGACCGTTCCGTCAGGTCGGGGAACCGGGCCATGGTTCCCGCGCGAACCTCGCCCAGCAGGTCCAGGATCTCTGCCCATTCGGGCCCGAACCGCTCCTCGAGGTCGATCCGCAGCCGTCTGGCGAGCGCGGGGGAACGACCGCCCGTGGAAACCGCGATCGACAACTCGCCCCGGCGGACGATCGCGGGCGCGGCGAAATCGCAGTGTTGCGGGTCATCCATCACGTTGACCAGGACGCCGCGAGCCCTCGCTTCATCGAACACGGTGGCCCGGGTCATCTGGTCTCTGCCGGAACCGATGCAGATGAATGCGCCGTCCAGATCATCCCCTTCAAAGGGGCGGCGGAACACCCGCACCGCGGCGTTCATCTCCAGCCGATCGAGAGCAGGTTCAGGCCGCTCGGCGATGACGTCCACCGTCGCTCCCGCGGCGACCAGCCCTTCGACCTTTCCCTGCGCCACCGCGTCCTCCCCGACCACCACCGCCTTCCGGCCGGAAAGCTCCAGGCTGACCGGATAGTTGAAGGCCATCGTCTACTCCCCGACCCCTCCGCCGCCCACGTTCACGCTTCGCAAGGTCACCCCGCTCCGGTCGACGGACAGCCGGACCTCGAGGTCACCGGCGGCGACCGACACCGAGTAGCTTCCCGGGCCGAGCGGGGAAACCCGGAGGGACCGAACCGGCAGGTCCTTGAGCGCGCCGAGGGCGACGTTGAGCTCCTCGACCGAACGGCTCATCTCGCGGGCCCGGGGGGTCTCCTTCCACAAGGCGAGCAGGGCCCGCACCCCCGCCGGGCCGTGCACGGTCCGGGTCCGTCCACTCTCCAAGGCCAGCGCGAGGAGCCCGGCCACGTGCGGGATCAGCTCGTCGGGCACCTCCCCCTGTTCGGCAGTCAGGGCGATCTGCTCGAAGGCCGTGCGGGTGTCGGGGTCCGAGAGGTGCTCGGCGTAGGCGCGGGCCTCCGCGATCAAGAACGGACGTTCATCCTCACCGATCTTCACGGTCGCCGTCCTCGAAGCGCTCAGTCTTGAGGAGGGCCTCCAGCTCGTGCTCGAACCCTCCCGTATAGATCGCGCAATGGATCCCGCACTCCTTGGGCCCGTCCTTCTCCCACCACCACCGCCCGGCCCGGTCCTCTTGCCCGGGCTCGATGGGCCTCGTGCACGGGGCGCATCCGATGGAGGTGTAGCCCTGGTCGTAGAGAGGGTGGTACGGGACGTCGTTGGCCCGGATGTAGTCCCACACCTCTCGCTTGGTCCAGTCGGCCAGCGGATTGAGCTTGACGATGCCTCCGTGGTCGTGGTCCAGCTCGATCTTGCGGACCTCGGCCCTGCTGGCCCATTGCTCGCGCCGAAGCCCGGTGATCCAGGCGTCCAGGCTGGCCAGATAAAGGGTGAGCGGCAGCACCTTCCGGACCTGGCAGCAGAGGAGCCGGAGGTCCACCGATCGGTACATCAGGTTGGGCCCGTGGCGCCGGACCATCTCTTCCACGTGAACGGCCTCGGGAGCCAGCATCTCGACCCGAACTCCGTAGCGACCCCTGACTTGTTCGACCAGGTCGTAGGTCTCCTGGGGAAGCCGACCCGTGTCCAGGGTGAACACCCTCACGTCCGGCTGCACCTTGACGGCGATGTCGATGATCACCATCCCCTCGGCCCCTCCGCCTTCCGCGATGGCCAACCTGGGGTGAAACCGCTCCAGGGCCCAGGCGATCACGTCCTCGGCGGGCTCGGTCTCGTAGAGGACGGAGAGCTCGCCGGCCTCGTATTCGTCGAGCGCGACGGGTTCGCTCACGTGCCCTCACCCACGCTCACTGCCGTCCCCGCGGCGATGGCCTGAAGCTCCTGATCCGTCTTCCGTATGCAGAAGTCGCGAAACGACTCGCCCATCCCTCGACCCGCGAACCAGGCCCCCAGCAACCGGTCCAGGGTGGCTTCCACATGAGGGAAGGGCACGCGCCGGACCACCGGGCGGGCGATGGCCTCCTCCGGTCCAACCCCGCCCCTCAGGAACACATCGAAGGCCTGGCGTTCGCCGTCCACCGCCTCCCTGGCCGTCGTGCCCATGAGGCCGATGTCGCCAACCCAGTGAAGGGCGCAGGCCGGCCTCGAGGTGGTCCAGGATCTGCAGCATCTTTCCCTTCGTTTCCGTGACGGAGTAGTTGCAGTGGGGCTCGCCCGTGCAGGCGATCGCGGAGGCCCGCAGGGGGTTGGTCTCCGGAGGGAACCCGATCTCCTTCAACTCCTCCATGACGACCTCGAGGCGGCCCCCCGGGACGCCCGTGACGATGAGGTTCTGTTGCTTCGTGGTCCGCACGTCCCCACCGAATGACCACGCCAGGTCGGCCATCCGGATCAGCTGCTCTCCCCCCACGATCCCGGCCGGGATGGGCACCCCCACGTGGAACAGGCCGGGCTGCTTCTGCTCGTGCACCCCCATGTGATTGGTGGATGCCTGGGGCTCGGGGGCGGCGAAGTCCTGGAGCCTCCGGCCCAGGCGTCGCTCGACGAGCCCGCGGATCCCCTCGGGGCCGTAGTCGTCGACCATGAACTTCAGGCGGGCCTTGACCCGGGAGAGGCGATAGCGCCGGTCCTCCTTCCACACGTCCACGATGGCCCGGAGGACTTCCAGCGCCTCGCCCATCGGCACGAACACACCCATGTCCCGAGAGAGGCGGGGGGCCGTCGAGAGTCCCCCGCCGACTCGCACGGCGAAGCCCGCACGGCCCCCGTGCGTTGCCCCCACCAGCCCGATGCAATTGATCTCCGGCATGTCGCACTGGTACGGGCAGGCCGAGATCGTGATCTTGTGCTTGCGGGGAAGGTTCATGTAATCGGGGTTGCCGTAGAAGAACCTGGCCGCGTCCTCCACCACCGGGATCACGTCGAACAGCTCCTCGGCTTGGATGCCCTCGAGCGGACAGCCGGTGATGTTCCGGACTGCGTCGCCGCACCCCCCCGCTGTGGTCAGGCCGGCTGCGGCCAGGCGCTCGAAGATCTCGGGGACCCGCGACAGCTCGATGAAGTGGAGCTGCACGTTCTGCCGGGTGGAGAGTTCCGCAAAGCCTTCCCCGAAGCTGATGGAGATCTCGCCGACGGCTCGGAGGCTCTGCGGGGGGAGGAGCCCTCCGGGGACTTTGATCCGCAGCATGAACGATCCGACCCTCGGCTTGTCGTGGTACAGGCCGTACCACTTCAGGCGGACGATGTCCTCCTCTGAGACGTCCAAGTAGTGGCGCTGCCCGAGCTCCTCGATCTCGTCCACGATCTGGACAGGGGGCTTCTCCTTCTTCAGTCGCTCGATGGAGTTGCGTTCGAGGACCTGCTCCCAGCTCGGCTCTTCCGGGAGAGGCCTCCGATCCCCTGTTCCGTATTTCCTGCTCTCCGGCATCCGCCGTCCTTTGGAAATGAAAAGGGCCGCCTCGGCGGCCCCTTCGCTGTGGTCCGAACGTCTTCCTAAGGCCGCATGCTCACCTCTGCGCCTCCCTGTGGGCGCACGGAGATGGACAACAGCACAGGCGGCTCGGGATCATGGCTCCCACCAACCCGACGCAGCGTGTCCGGATCAATCTCTATCTCTCCAGTCGGATTTCGGGTGAGCTTTCTATCTCGCCATGCTTCGGTTGTCAATCCATCCAACCAGTTTCATGTGATGCGAAGCCGGTCTCTGATGGCGGAGCGTGCACGCTGGAACGGAGGTCGATGCCGAGCGAGAGGGTGGCCACAAGCTCCGCCAGCCGCACCCCGGTCCCGGTACCTCGGAGCCGGCCCGTCTCTGATCTCGGCGACACCTCGACGCGATCCATGCCGAAACAGGCGACGTGATCCGGATCACGACCGATAAACGGTCACTTCATCGACTCGTAAGCCCGATGCCCTTCGGCAGACCATCCTGGTGGGTGCCCCCAGGGCGCCTGTGGTTGCCAGTGGAGGGAGCGGGGGGTCCTCCGTGGACTCCCCGTTCCCTTCTTCTTGGTCACCAAGAGTCTTCCATCCCCACCCAATCGCGGAATTCTTCCTTGCCACCGCGGATCGCCCAGTCACTGTCGATCGTGAGCCGGGAGCTGATGCCGCCCCGCGGGCGGGTCTCGAGAGTCAAGCGAAGCCGAACCGGTTCGTAGACGCCCATGAAATGCTCGTACACGACCTCCATGAATCGCTCATACGACACGACGACGTTCCGCCACCGGTAAAGGTATTCCTTCAAAGACCGAAGCTCGATGACGGAGTCCCGCGGGTACATCGTGATGAAAAGCGTGGCGAAATCGGGTTGGTCGTTGACACCGAGGAACGTGACTTCGGGGGCCTTGTGCTTCAACTCGATGGCTCCGCCCGAGTGGGGCAGGGCTCTCAACGTATCGCTGCGGACGGTCTCGTATGGTTTCAAGGGTGCCTCCCAGTAGCAAGTCAGCGCGCCACTGCTACGGAAGTATGCACCGGAGCATCGACCGAGCCGATGCGTCTTCTCTCGCCCAGCCCACCTAGCGATTGAGAAGGGCCTCTCTGGCGCATCCGGAGTCCGCCCTACCCGCCTTCCTGGCCGCATTGCCGGAGAGCTCGACCCGAAAATAGAACCCGCAGGTCAGAGACCCTCTTTCTAGAGCGGACGACGGGATTCGAACCCGCGACCCCCACCTTGGCAAGGGCGCTCCGTTCGTCCACCACCGTTCGCCTTGGTTCATCACGGTAGGTCGAGGCTGGGATGCGGCTCTCGCGGCCAACCCCGGACGGGCTTGAACGGCCGCGAACAGAGCAGATTGGGGCGAAATATGGGGCGAACGCCTGTCCCGTGGAACTCCGGTGTCCGCGACCCGCAGGTCCTGCAGGCACTCGACGGTCCTTGTCTTGCCGGCGCCGTTGGCGCCGATGAGGCCGACAACCTCGCCGGCTCGAACGTCGAGGTTCAACCCATCGACGGCGACCCGTCCGCCATAGGACTCGGTCAGCCCTCGAACCGTGACGACGGGCTCGGGGGACGTGGGTCATGACCACGCCGAGCCGCGCAGGATGAGCTCTCGAATCTCTTATGCTCGGAGACATGACCATTCAGCGGATGGACAACGTCGCCATCGTCGTCGAAGACCTGGATGCCGCCGTCGCATTCTTCACCGAGCTCGGCATGGAGCTGGAGGGCAAGGGTCAGGTCGAAGGCCTTTGGGCGGACCGCACTGTCGGACTCGACGGCGTCCGGAGCGACATCGCGATGATGCGGACACCGGACGGCCACAGCAAGCTTGAGCTGACGAAATACCACACCCCCGCGGCGGTCGGCGCCGAGCCGGAGAACCCCCCGCCCAACACGCTGGGCCTGCATCGCATCATGTTCGCCGTCGACGACATCGACGACACCGTCGCCCGCCTGCGCGCCCACGGCGCCGAACTCCTCGGCGAGGTGGCGCAGTTCGAGAGTATCTACCGGCTCTGCTACCTCCGCGGCCCCGCGGGCACCATCGTTGCCCTGGCCGAACAGATTGGCTGACGCGAGCCTGCTGCGGGGCGGCGGCCCGAGTGCGGCCGACTCAGGCTAGCAAGCCCGATGGCTATCTTCTCGGCTCGTAGCGCATCGCGACCGCGCCCGAGCCGAACTCCAGCCGGCTCACGAGCTTCAAGTCGACATGCTTCGATAGCCCCGCGAACAACGTCGGCCCGTGGCCCGCGAGCCTGGGATGCACCACGAACTCGTACTCATCGATCAATCCCAGCTCCGTCAACGCCAGTGGGAGCTTCACGCCTCCCACGAACAGTCCCTTGCCCGACTCCCGCTTGAGCTGTTGAACGGCCTTCCCCAGGTCCCCGCGCACGAGCTCCGCATTCCAATCGACCCGGTCCAGGGTGCTCGACACGACGTACTTCTTTGCCGGCGAATGTCCCATGCGCCTCTGCGGATCTCATGAGTGCACCTGAGCTGCGCGTCTTCGTCCCGCCCGTCTCATGCGTCTCACCAGCGTGCTGGAGTGGACGCGATCGTTGGAGATCCCTTGGCGCGAGACTAGCGCCGGTTGGGCTGAGCTAACCCTCGTAGCGGAACTGGTTGATGAACGCGTTACGGCCGCTGGTCTCGAAGTTCCACACACCCGAGTAGCGGAGGACCTCAGATCGCCCCTGGCGAAGGCCCTGCGGTACCGGCATGAACGGCGCGTCCGTGAACACTGTCGGCTGGTCTTCGCCTTCCTCCCGCAGCTCCGCCGCCCGCATGTCCAGCACTCCCTCGATCTGCATGGCGCGACCGCCATTCGCCTTGTCGAAGGTGATAGCAGAAGAAAAGACGCCGGCGATCTCCCCAATGAGGGGAGCGAGCGTCTCGAACAGGCCGCCCGCCTGACCCCCGAAGATCGCCTGCAGGGCGTTCGACTGCGCCTCGTTCGCCCGCTGGTCGAGGTACAGCGCGACCCTCCAGTTCCCGTCCTGCATCTGCTTCCCCGAATGGACGGCCATCGCCACGTTGAGGTCGGCCAGCTCGACGCCATCCAGCTCCCCCCGCACGATGTGCCAGGCGAAGAAGTTGTCGCAGAAGTCCTCTGTCGCCTCGTTGAGGAAGATGCACGGGCAGCTCACGGTGCAGCTGCACTCGTCGAAGTAGTCGCCTTCGATCCAGAACCCCATCGGGCCCTCCTGAGATCGCGGGTCGATAGCAGGCTACACCTCGGAGGACGATGTCTTCCTCCCGGGAGGCCACCTTCTACACTTTCCCCGTGCAGCGGTGCCGCCACTGCGGTCAGGAGAACCCCGATGGCTTCCGGCTGTGCGGCATGTGCGGCAGCCCGCTGACAGCCGCCGAGCCCGAGCGCCGCAAGCTCGCCACCCTGCTGTTCTGCGACATGTCCGGGTCCACCGCGATGGGCGAGCGCGTCGACGCGGAGTCCGTCCGCGACCTCATGTTCCGGTACTTCCACGAGATGCGCTCGACGATCGAGCGGCATGGCGGCACTGTGGAGAAGTTCATCGGGGACGCGGTAATGGCCGTGTTCGGCGCCCCGGAAGTCCACGAAGACGACGCCATGCGCGCAGTTCGAGCGGCCGCGGAGATGCGCGACCGGCTCGCATCGCTCAACGAGGAGCTCGAACGCAGCTTCGGAACGAGCCTCGCGCTCAGGATCGGCGTCAACACGGGGGAGGTCGTGACCGGCGATTCCTCGACGCGCCAGGCCCTCGTGACGGGAGACGCGGTCAACCTGGCCGCCCGGCTGGAACAGGCAGCGACCGGGGGGGAGATCCTGTTGGGGGAATCGACATATCGGCTGGTCCGGGACGGCGTCGCGGCGGACCGGGTCGATCCGTTCCACGTGAAGGGGAAAACGGAGCCGGTCCAGGCCTACCGATTGCGCTCGGTCATCGTCGCTGTGCCGCGCCGGCCCCGGCGGGTCGGCACCGGAATGGTCGGTCGGCGCGAGGACCTCGAGACGCTCGCGCGAACCTTCGCCGAGGTCGCCGAGAGTGGGCGGTTTCGCGTCGCCACGATCGTGGGTGAGCCTGGCGTGGGAAAGTCCAGGCTCGCCGAGGAGTTCGTCTCTGACGTCGCCGGGCGGGCGACGGTCTTCGCGGGGCGGTGTCTCTCCTACGGCGAAGGCATCACGTTCTGGCCATTGGCGGAGATCGTGCGCGTCGCCGCCGCGATCCGGGACGAGGACACGCAGCAGGGGGCACTCGACCGCGTCCGAGCGCTGCTGAGAGACCAGGAGGACGGGGAGGTGGTGGCGGATCGAGTGGCCCAGGCCATCGGGCTCACCGGAGGAACCGCCTCCGCGCAGGAGATCGCGGGGGCGTTCGCCAGGCTGTTCCGGACCCTCGCGGAAGGCCGACCCGTCGTGCTCCTGGTCGACGATCTGCAGTGGGCGGAGCCGACCCTGCTCGACCTCCTCACCGATCTGGAGCGGCTCTCGGAGGACGCTCCGATCATGCTCGTCGTCCTGGCCCGCCCCGAGATCCTCGAGGGTGGACTGAGGCGGGAGCCGATCATCCGCCTCGAGCCCCTCGCGGAGTCCGAGGCGGAGCGCCTTATCCGGGACGTCCTCGGGGAGGGCTCGCCCACATCGGATGTGAGCCATGCCATCGCCCGCGCCGCAGCGGGAAACCCGCTCTTCGTCGAGGAACTGCTCGCGATGCTGATCGAGCAGGGCGTGCTCCAGCAGGAGGACGGATCGTGGCGGGCGATGGAGGACCTGTCCCACGTGGCCATCCCTCCCACGATCAACGCCCTGCTCTCGTCACGACTGGACGGGCTCCTCCGTCGGGAGCGCGCCGCCATCGAATGCGCGTCGATCGAGGGGCAGGTGTTCCATCGAGGAACGGTCGTCGAGCTGTCGGAGCCGGAGCACCGGGATGGGGTTCGCGAGGATCTCCTGGTCCTGGCGGACAAGGAGTTCATCCAGCCGGCCGAGGCAGCCTTCGCCGATGAGGCGGCCTTCCGCTTCCGCCACATCCTCATCCGGGACGCCGCGTATGCGGCCGTGCCGAAGAAGCGTCGGGCGGAGATGCACGAGCGATTCGCGGCGTGGATGCCGCAACGCCTGGGCGACAGGGTCACCGAGTACGAGGAGATCCTCGGCCACCACCTGGAGCAGGCCTATCTCTATCGAGCCGAGCTCGGACCGGTGGACGTGCACGCCCGGGAGCTCGCACGCGCCGCGGCCCGTCGACTCGCCTCGGCCGGCCAGCTAGCGCTCGCCCGCGGCGACCTCCCGGCGGCGAGGGGCTTCTTCGCCCGGATCATCAAGCTCCTCCCGCCCACGGACCCGGTGCGCCTCACGCTCGTGCCCGACCGGGGCGCGGCGCTCGGATACCAGCTGGAGAGCGAATACCGAAGGCGGGCTGCGAGCGGCCGCATGGACGACGAGACTCGCCGGCTCGCCGATACCGCTGCCGGCCGCCTCGCCTCTGCCGGGCACCGGGCCATCGGGCGAGGCGACCCCACGGCGCCGGTCAACCTGTTCGCGAAGGCGCGTTCGTTGCTGCCGGATACCGACCCGCTCCGACTCCAGGTCGCTCCCGATCTGATCGGTGCCCTCGTGGACAGTGGTGAGCTGGACCGGGCGGCCGACCTGCTCGAGGAGACGTCGCGGCTCGCGGACGCATCCGGGGATGAGGGGCTCGAAGAGCGCCTTGCTCCGTTCCGTTCGGAGCTTGCCGGGAGGCGGGCTCGGACGCCGTGACCTCGAGTGAGGGCGTGGCATCCGAAGGAATCCGCACCAGCCAGCGGTGGTTCTCCGCGCGCCAGGTGGCGTTCCCATGGATCGTGTTGGTGACGCTGGCGGTCTTGGCCTGGCTCGTCACGATCCAGCAGGCCCGTGGCATGGGCATCGGCCCGGGAACGATGGGCATGTCGCTCCCGCTCTTCGTGGGGATGTGGGTCGCCATGATGATCGCCATGATGTTCCCCTCGGTCGCCCCGGTGGCGGTCCTGTGGGCCCGTTCCATCGCGAAACGCACCGCGGGCGCGGAGCGCGCCCTCCGGATCGGCTCGTTCGCCGCCGGCTACCTGGTGGCGTGGGCCGCGTTCGGCCTCCTCGCGTTCGCCGCACTGCTCGGGGTCCAGCGTCTGGTGGAGGTCGCACCCGCGGACGCGAAGTGGCTGGGAGTGGGGATCTTCGCCGCCGCCGGGCTGTACCAGCTCACGCCGATCAAGGACGCGTGCCTGCGGCACTGTCGCTCCCCCATGGCGCAGTTGCTCCACTACGCGGCGTACGGGGGGCGGACTCGCGACTTCCGGGTGGGTATCCATCATGGGCTGTACTGCGTCGGATGCTGCTGGGGCCTGATGGCCGTGCTCGTAGCGGTCGGTGTGATGAACGTCCCGGCCATGGCCGGGCTCGCCGCGGTGATCTTCCTGGAGAAGCTGTGGCGAAGGGGCCAGTTGATGTCCCGGGTGGTCGGGCTGGCTTTCCTGGCGATCGCGGGGATCGCCGTCTTCTACCCCGGCGTCCTCCCCGCGCTCCGGTCGGCACGAATGTCGTAGCAGGGACCGATCCCCAAGCCGACGAGAGTTACGACCGCATCAACCGGGCACCCCCACCTTTCGCACGGTTGTGCGTCTTCGCTGAGGTCGTTGTCAGCACCGCTCCGAGCCTGCTACCAGCTCGTTTCCGCAGCGACGACGTGCTTGCGAACTCGCCCTTGGCGCGATTTCGTTGGTGTTTCGTTGGAGCGACAAGAATGCTGACCGCGGGTCACGAATCACAGACATGTGTTTCCGCAGGTCAGGGGCCTGATTCTGGAGCGGACGACGTCCACAGGCGTTCGCTTCGGTTCACCCTAGCTGGTCAAGGGCAAGATGGAGCTCTCGGGGTCGGCCATGGACAGCGGTGAACGGCCGCGTACAGAGGAGATTGGGGCGAGATATGGGGCGAGCGCTGCGGTGTGGAGCGTGGAGCGCGTAGCACGAAGGTCATCATCGGAAACGACTCCGGGATGCCATTGACCAGTTGACTCGATCGCAGGTCCGTGAAGGCCCGACCGCAGCCTCCTCCAAGATGCTGGTCGAGGGCACTGCATCGTCCACCTGCGTGTAGGACAACACGTCGCCCAGCCCGATGAGCGGAAGCGGCGTCGCCGAAACGAGGCCCCTACGAACTGCTCATCGTTCGCGAAGCCCCACGTCCCGAGCCCGTAAGAGTTCGCGTACCGGATGACCACCGCGCTAACGTGCTCGTTAGCGGCCACCTCGCTCGAGCTCGAATAGCGTGGTCAGTCGAAGTGAGCGTTGCCCTGCCAGATCCCTTCGACGGTACCCGTGCATGCATTGAAAGACTCGTCGATGCTCCCGGTCCCATGCAGATCGTCGTAAGCACCCGTTCCGCTCAGGATCGACCAGTTCCCGATCACCTCGAAGACGCAGGGGTCGTCGGTCGAGGTGATACGAGCATCTCCCTGCATGCTGATTGTCCCCGATGCGCCCGAGAACGTCCGAACCAAGTGGATGGTGGACGAGTGCCCGCCGAAGAAGAACGGGTCATCCAGGAATGTGCCGGAGTCAGCGAATGTTCCGGTGGCAGACCAGGTATCCGAAGGTCTGTGAACGCTGATGGTTACTGAAGTGGGAGGTGCGGCATGGGCAGGGGGGGAGGATCCCATCCCGGCACCCGCACCCGCCAGGAACAACACCACGAGCCATCGCTTGACGTGTACGCCCATCGGACCCCCTCGGCCGATCGCTGAATGGATAGCAGCAGGTTGCTACTGACCGCTCAGGGAACGGTCACGACTCGCTCAGCAACCGCTTTGGCGTCGAGCCAGCTGAGGGTAGAGTTGGTCCGAAGAGGAGGGGGAAAGGATGGAGTTTCGCGTCCTCGGCCCGCTTGAGGTCATCAAGGATGGCCGAGCCGCGACCCCTCGTGGAAGGCTTCAACGCGGACTGCTGGCCCTGCTCCTGCTGAATGCGAACCACGTCGTAACCTCGAATCGCCTGATCGATGAGCTCTGGGAAGACGAGCCCCCCGATTCGGCCAGGCACGCATTGCAGGTGCTGGTATCGGCGTTGCGCAAGACCCTCCAACTGGAAGGTTTGCAGCCCACCATCGTCACGAGGCCAACGGGGTATATGGCCCAGGTCACAGAGGATGAACTCGACCTGCTCCGGTTCGAACGCCTCGTACAAGAGGGGCGCCAGGCTCTCGCAGACGGTGGCGTTGAGGCGGCCGCGGTCATCTTGAGCGACGCGCTTTCTGTTTGGCGTGGCCCTGCCCTGGCCGACCTGTCTTCCGAGTCCTTCGCACAGCGGGAGGGCGCTCGGCTGGAAGAGATGCGGCTCGCGGCGTTGGAGGATCGGATCGAAGCAGAGCTCCTCCGAGGCCGGCACACCGGGATCGTCCCCGAGCTGCAGGGCCTAGTGCGCGATTTCCCACTGCGTGAACGATTCCGGGGGCAGCTCGTGCTGGCGCTGTATCGGTCGCACCGGCAGGCGGACGCTCTGCGGGTGGCTCGAGAAGGCCGGGAGCTACTGTCGGAGGAGCTGGGCATCGACCCGGCAATCGAGCTGCAGCAGCTGGAGCTCCGCGTTCTACAACATGACCCGACTCTCGACTGGATGTCCCCACGCGACTTGGCGGCCCCGCCGCCGGCCCTCACTGCTGCAGCGTCGCCTCCCGCACCCGCAAGCTTGCCGCCTGGTACCGAGGAACATGCATCAACCGCGCTGATCGATAAGTCTGGCCACGTACCCAGGCGAAGACGCACACGTGGCTGGTTGACTGCTGCGATCGGGCTAGCCGTCTTGGCCGTCGTGCCGGTGATCGTGGTCATCATTTCGGGAGGAGTCTCCAAGCGGTCAGACTCGCCACGCACGATTCCGCAGGGCCTGCGGATCGTGCCGGACTCCTTGGTCGGCCTCGACCCCGAGACCCTTCAGGTCAGCGACGTCATTCCCATCCCCGGAGGAATCGGGACCCGGGTCTCGGGTGAGCGACAATCCGGTCCCATTCCAGTCCCTCAGGAGTATGTCCTGGTGGGTGCGGGCCCGCTCACACCACCTGCAGTGGGGTCCTGTTGCGGCACCCCCCGTGCGGTAGCCCTCGTCGGTACGGTCTCACACAGGGTGAAGCTCTTCCAGAACACTGGCCAGATCAACGGCTTGGCGTTCGGTCACGGCGAGATATGGATCGCCAATTGCCAAGCGAACGCGCTGACGGCGTTTACCGGGAACAATCAATTCGTCGGCCTGGCGACGATCCGCGTGAAATCCCTGAGGAACTGTGCCGAGGTCATCGGATTCGACCATGGAGACTTCTGGGTCGCCGAGCTCTCCCCTGGCGAAAGCGGATACACGCACGACATCATCGACAGGCTCGACCCCCGGACCATGGCGATCAAAGCCCGGATCCCTGTCCTCAGCCAAACAACTGACATGGCGTTTGGGGCTGATTCGGTGTGGGTGGTCGAGAGCGGCAACGACACCCACTCATTCGTATACCGGATCAGCGAAGAGTCCAACCGGGTCGCGCACCGATTCCAGTTTCCGCCCCGTGTGCCGTGGCCGGGCGAATCCGTTGCCTACGGCGTTGGAGCGGCGTGGGTCACGGACACTAACATCCTCTATCGAATCAATCCTGCCGATGATTCGATCCGGGCTCTTACGATCCCTTTCCCGGTTCACGATCTAGGGAGCCTTGCTGTTGGGGCGGGGGCAGTTTGGACCGACGAGTCGGCCACCGGTACTCTGGTCAAGGTCGATCCCGATACGGGACGAGTCGTCGGAACCAAGGATTTTGGGTTCAAGGTCTACGGTCTCCGTGTCTACGACGGGAAGATCTGGGTGGCGGTCGGCGACTCTCTTGGCTAGCAGGGCAGCGTGGCCCTCAAACTCTCTTAGTTCTGAACAGGCCCTGCCCCAGACTCGTTCAACAGTTTCGAAGGGCATGGAGGGGGTTCTCCACCTGGTGCCGCTCGAATATCCAGAGTTGGTCGAACAAGGGCCGTACTTCCTGAGGGTCGAATCGGTAGGTTCTCGATCCGTTCCGAAGTCATGACGTTGCTTTTTGGGGTTGTAGATCGGAACGAAGAATGCCCGATCGACCGCCCTCCGATCGATCTCTGCCCACGAGACATTTGTGCCCGAGGTACGCTCGGTCTGCCGGCAGCGGCTTGATTGGATCAGTTCGTCGAATTGGGGGTCCAAGAAGTGCCACACCACCTTTGCGGGGTGGTACCGGCCTAAAGGTGCCATCTGGCCTCGAGTGCAGAACTCAAACCCGCAGGTGGCGGCCCAAGGTGACCCCGCGCCCGAAGGGACGGAAGCAGTTTCGTGAAGCAATTGGGGCGAAGTTTGGGGCGACCCCATTGAGGAGGATCTCGACCCCGAACGGAAACTGCAGGTCAGCAGCCCTTTTTGAGCGGACGACGGGATTCGAACCCGCGACCCCCACCTTGGCAAGGTGGTGCTCTACCAACTGAGCCACGTCCGCGTACCAGCCATTTTAGCGCTACCGCCCCGACGACCCGAAGCCCCCTTCGCCCCGTTCGGAGGGCGGCAGCTCGTCCATCCAGGCAGGCTCCACGCTCGCTACTGGCACGATCACCAGCTGGGCGATGCGGTCGCCCCGGGAGATCTTGACCGGCTCTTCGCGGTCGAGGTTGACCATCGCACAGATGACCTCCCCCCGGTAACCCGAGTCGATCAAGCCCGGCGAGTTGGCCAGGGTCAGCCCGTGCCGCGAAGCGAGGCCGGACCGGGGCAACACCAGCCCGGCGTATCCCTCGGGGATGGCCACGGCCAGCCCCGTCGCGATCATCGCCCGCTCTCCGGGCGGGACGACGGCGTCTACGTTCGACCGCAGGTCCAATCCGGCATCGCTCGGGTGGGCCCGTCCCGGAAGCGGGACCGTCGGATCGAGCCTCCTGAACTCGAGTCTCACAGGATGCTCTAGCTGCAGCCGCTGGTCGAGCCGCACGACGTGCACACGTAGCAGCTTCCCGCCGGCTGCATCTGGGAGCCGCACGCGTAGCAGAGCGGGGCGTCCAGGATGCGCGCGCCGGGCTTCTCCGAGACCGGCACGTCGGACAGGTTGATCAGCCGCGGCTGGGACGACTCGTCCAGCCCGTCCGAACCATCTTCCGTCGCCCGGGCCCGGCCGCTCGCGTACTCCTTCCGCTCCTCGATGCTCTGCACCCCCAGGCCCGACCGCTTGTCCGGCGGCAGGTACTCGAGGGCCAGCCGGCGGAACACGTAGTCGACGATCGAGCTGGCGAACCGGATGTCCGGGTCGTTGGTGATGCCGCTGGGCTCGAACCGCATGTTCACGAACTTCTGGGCGAACGCCTCCAGCGGGACGCCGTACTGGAGTCCCAGGGACACCGCGATGGCGAACGCGTCCATGACCCCCGAGAGGGTGGAGCCCTGCTTGCTCACCTTGAGGAAGATCTCCCCGATCCCGTCTCCCGGGTACTCGCCGGCGGTGATGTAGCCCTCGGCCTCGCCGACCGTGAAGGACACCGTCCGCGCCGGGCGATTCTGGGGCAGCCGGCGGCGGACCGGCTGACCGGGAAGGTCCACCAGCGGTTCTCCGGGCTTGGCTTTCTTCTTGTCGGCCGATAAGGGCTGGGCCACCTTGCAGTTGTCCCGGTAGATGGCGACGGCCTTCAGGCCCAGCCGCCAGCCCTCGATGTAGAGCTGCTCGACCTCCTCCACCGTGACCTGCTCGGGCATGTTGACGGTCTTCGAGATAGCCCCGGAGATGAACGGCTGGGCCGCCGCCATCATCTTCACGTGCCCCATGTAGTGGATGGCCCGCTCCCCCATCGAGCAGTCGAACACTGGGAAGTGCTCCTCCTTCACGAAGGGGGCACCGACCACCGTGTTGTGCTCGCCGATGTAGGCGGTCACGCCCTGGACCTGCTCGGCGCTGTAGCCGAGCTTGGCCAGCGCGCGCGGGACCGTCTGGTTCACGATCTGCATGGTTCCCCCGCCCACCAGCTTCTTGGTCTTGACCAGGGCCAGGTCGGGCTCGATCCCCGTGGTATCGCAGTCCATCATCAGCCCGATGGTCCCGGTCGGGGCCAGCACGGTGGCCTGGGCGTTGCGATACCCGTGCTCCTCGCCGAGGGCGACGGCCTCGTCCCACGCGGACTTCGCCGCCTGGAGGAGACCCTCGGGGATCAGTCCCGCGTCGATCTGGTCGGCTGCCGCTCGGTGCTTCCGGACGACCCGGAGCATGGCGTCGCGATTGGGCGCGTAGCCGGC